>NZ_AP023439.1:2860286-3173667 GCF_014701095.1 Streptomyces tuirus
ACGGCCCGTTCTCGCGCAGGTAGCGGTGCAGGTCGGGGCCCTCGACGAGGTCCATGACCAGCGCCAGCAGCTCGCCCTCGACGACCAGGTCACGGACCCGGACGATGTTCGGGTGGGTCAGCCGCAGCAGGACGGACCGCTCGCGCAGGAACCGCATGACGATGTCCGGGTCGCCGGCCAGCTCCTCTTTGAGGACCTTGATCGCGACGGTCTCGCCGGGCTGCCCCGGCACGGCCGCCTCGGCGCCCGCGGTCTCGCGCTGGCGGGCGCGCCAGACGGTGCCCGTGGCGCCGCGTCCGAGCGGCTCCTCGAGGAGGTACTTGCTGCCTACCGGCCGCACGTCATGCGCTCCCTGGTGCTTGCCTTGCCTGCTGGCCTGTCCGACCCACTGTAGTGCCGGGGGGCCGGGGACCGGTGTGCCGTGTTTCTGTGCGTCTCACGCAGTGGGTCCTACGGAGTGGGTCATGGGTCCTGCGTAGTGGGTCTTACGTAACGGCCGTCACAGCCGTTCGAAGGAAAGACGCTCACCTCGGTCGTGTGGTTGCCGGGAGTGAGCGTGAGTGATCTCAAGCGGTCGCCTGTGGGTCATCTCTCAGGCACTTTTGCGGGCAGAGCCGACCAATCAAGATCACCTTTTCCGGAGCGAGGGGCGCACTGTCAGTGGCAGGTGCGAGGATGCTGGCAGTACTGGCCGACGTGCTGGGGCGGGGTGGGGGACTCCGCGCCCGGGCAGAAGGGACCGCTGACGGCGATGCAGATCCGGCTGACCGTCGTAGATCCGCTGGGCCCGTCGGCGCCGGCGCGGGACCGCGCCCCGCGCAGCGACGTGCTGGTCACGGCGCCCGCCGGTACGGCGCTCGCCGCGGTGGCGTCCGCGCTCGCCCAGGTGGTCTCCGGTGGTGACGGCTCGGGCACACCTGTGCTGTACGCCGGGGAGCAGCGGCTCGACGCCCAGCGCTGCACGCTCGGCGAGCCCCCGCTGACCGACGGTGCCGTGCTGTCCGTGGGTGCGCCGGGCGAGCCCGAGCCTCATCCCGAGCTGGACGACGCCCCGGCCCAGCTCCAGGTCGTGGCCGGCCCGGACGCCGGCGGTGTCCATCTCCTGCACGGCGGTGAGATCCGCGTCGGCCGCTCCGCCGACGCCGATGTGCCGCTCGACGACCCGGACGTCTCCCGGCTGCACTGCGCGGTGACGGTGAGCGCGGACGGCCGCGTCGCGGTCGCCGACCTGGACTCCACGAACGGCACGACGGTGAACGGCGTACGGGTCGGCGGCCGGGCGGTGTCCTTCGCGCCGGGTGCGCTGCTGCGGATCGGTGAGTCGGCCCTGCGGCTGGCTCCCGCCGGGGGGCCGGGGGGCCGGGTCGAGACGACGCCGGACGGCGAGGGGCACGTGCGCGTGGCCTGCCCCGCCGGAGAGGCGGCCGCCTCGCCCGCGCCCGTGGCCGGCCCGGGGCCGGCGAGGCCCGCCGGTCCCACGCACCACTCCTACGGCTCTGCGGCCTGGGCCAGGCCCGGCGCCTCCGGGAGCGGCGCGGCCGATCCGGCCGTGGTGCCCGGGCAGGGCGGGGCCCCGCTGATCGAGAGCGAGGGCCCGGGCGCGGCGTCCGAACGGCCACGCCCTGCGGGCAGCGGCGGTGAGACCCACACGGAGGGCACTGGGAGCGGGGTGCCCGCCGGGGGTGCGGCCCGCACAGGGGACAGCCGTGGCCGGACGCCCGACCAGGGCGCCGGGAGCGGGGTACGCGCCGGGGACGGCTCGAGCGAGGTGCCGCCCCGGGGCGCCGGCCGGAGCCAGGCACCCTCTCCGGGCACGGGGCGTACGGCCCCCACCGGGGACAGCTGGAGTCAGGCGTCCGCCCAGGGCACCGGAGGCGCGGCCCACGCCGGGGACGGCTGGAGCGAGGTGCCGCCCCGGGGCGGCGGAGGTACCGGGGACCGTTGGAGTCAAGCGTCCGCCCAGGGCGGCGGAGGCGCGGCCCACGCCGGGGACGGCTGGAGCGAGGTGCCGCCTCAGGGCGGCGGACGTACCGGGGACAGCTGGAGTCAGGCACCCGCCCAGGGCACCGGAGGCGCCGCCCGCACGGGAGACGGCCGGGGCGAGGTGCCGCCCCAGGGCGCCCGGCGCGCGGGGAACGGCACGAGCCAGGCGCCCGCCCCGGGCACCGAGGACGCGGCACGTGCGCAGGCCGGAGCCGCAGGGACCGCCTTCGAGACCCACGGGACGCCCACCCGGCAGCCCGAGGCCGCTCAGGGGCCGTCTCCCCTCACTCCTCCCGGCTCCCCGGCCCGGCCGGTGGGCGGCGCCGGGGACACGCACGCGGGTGGTTCCGGGCTCGACGCGTTCGGCGTCGCGGACGGAACCGGTCCTCATCTCCGCCAGACGGACGGGCCGGCCGCCCCCGACGACCCGGCCCTGGCGGACCAGCGCTCCGGCCGCGGGCGCAAAGGCACGCCCCTCCGGGGCACCGACGTACCTCCGGGGACCCGCAGGCGCGGCGGACTCGGGGCGTGGGCCCGGCGGCTGGCCGGAGGGCGTGGCGAGCAGACCGCTCAGGCGCCCGAGGCATACGAGGACGAGCCGGCCGCCGGCGTCGCGGCCGAGCACCACCCGGTCGCCGCGCCGGCCGCCCCGGAGACCTGGCCGGACCCGGCCACGCTGCTGCTCACGGCCCTCGGGCCCGGGCCGCGGCTGTGGGAGCGCGGCTCCGGTCACCCGGAGGCGCTGGCCGTGCGCCTCGGTACGGCCGACCGGGCGGCACCGGACGGCTCGGGCCTGCTGCCCGCCGTACCCGTGACCGCCGGGCTGCGCGAGGTCGGCGCCCTGGGGCTGGCCGGGCCGCGGGCACGGCTGGCCGGGCTGACCCGCGCGGTCCTGGCCCAGCTCACCACGCTGCACTCCCCCGACGTGCTGGAGATCGTCCTGATCGCCGCGGACCGCTCGCGTTCCCTGGAGGAGCGCACCGCCGAATGGTCCTGGCTGGGCTGGCTGCCGCACGTCCGTCCGGGGCACGGGCAGGACTGCCGGCTGCTCCTGGCCCACGACCGCGAACAGGCCGCGGCCCGCATCGACGAACTCACCCGCCGCCTGGAGGACCAGCTCGCGGATGCGGCGGCCCCGGGCCCCGGCCCGGCAGGAAGCGTCGGTATGCCGACGAGCACCTCAGTGAGTGGCGGCCCGCGGTCCTCCGGCGCCGCCCCGTCCCCGGACCACTCCGTCCCCGGCCCCCGCCGCCCCTCCTGGGCCCGGGACGACGACGCCGGTGCCGACGCGGCGGCCGCCTTCCCCGGTCCGTACACCGTCGTGGTCGTCGACGGCGACCCCGGCGGCGCCGACCTGCGCAAAGCCGTCGCGCGGCTGGCGCTGGAGGGCCCCCGGGCCGGGATACACGTCGTATGCCTGGCCGAGACGGCCGCCGCCTCCCCGGCCTCGCCGGTGACGGAGACCTACGAGGCGGCCTGCGCGGTGGCACCGACCTTCCGGCAGTGCGGCGCGGTCGCGCTGCTCAGCGGGGACGTGGCGACGGCCCTGCGGCTGATGCGCGTGGCCCGGGTGGGCGGTGACGGCTCACCTGCCGGGCCTGCCGGGCCCGTCGGGCACGGCACCGTCGCCACCGTCGACGCCGTCTCCGCGGCCTGGGCCGAGCGGTTCGCGCGGGCGCTGGCGCCGCTGCGGACGGACGGCCCGGCGAGCGAGCGCCAGCCGCGCGTCTCCGCACCGCTGCCGCAGGCGGCCCGCCTGCTGGACGAGCTGGGCCTGGCGCGCGCCACCCCGGCGTCGCTGATGGCGCGCTGGGCGGACGCGGCCGACGACGCCGAGGCGCTGGGCGGCCGGGTGCGCGCGGTGCTGGGCGCCGGGCCGCGCGGCCCGGTCTGCGCGGACCTCGCGGTCCAGGGGCCGCACCTGCTGATCGAGGGCCCGCCGGGCAGCGGCCGTACGGAGCTGCTGCGGGCGGTCGTCGCGTCCCTGGCCGCCGCCGAGCGGCCGGACCGCCTCGGCATCGTGCTGGTCGACGGCCGGGGCGGCCCGGGCGCGGGCGGCGGGCACGGCGAGGGCCTGCGGGTGTGTACGGACGTACCGCATGTCACCACGCTGCTCATGGCCCACGACCCGGTCCGGATGCGGGAGTTCGCGCAGTCCCTGAGCGCCGAGCTGAAGCGGCGCGCCGAGCTGCTCGGGCGGTCCGACTTCGCCGAGTGGCACACCGGGCGGGAGCTGTCGGGCCGGATGGTCGCCCAGCGCACGGCGACGGCGCGGGGCGGTGAGCGGGCCGAGACCGCGTCCCAGACAGGAGCCGGGGACCTCGACTCCCCTTCCAGTTCGACCATGCGGCTGCGGCCGGGAGCGGCCCGGCGGCAGACGGAGGCGGCCGCGCCGCCGCTCCCCCGGCTCGTCGTGGTCGTCGACGACCTGGACGCCCTGGTCTCCCCGGCGCTCGGCTCGACCGGGCGGCCCGCGGCCGGCTCGGTGATGCGCGCGCTGGAGGCCGTGGCCAGAGAGGGCGAGCGGCTCGGCGTCCACCTGGTGGCGGCCACCGGCCCCTGCGCCCGTACGGCGGAGACGGAACCGGCGCGCCGGGCCACCCTGCGCGTCACGCTCGACACGCCCGCCCCGGGACGTGGGGGCACCGCCCTGTTCGAGCGAAGCCGAGAACTTGGGGGAGAGCCCGCGCCCGGCCGCGGGAGGCTCACCGGCCCGGACGGACGGGTCACCCCGTTCCAGGGCGGCCGGGTCACCGGCCGGATCCCCCGGACGGCGACGCTGCGCCCCACGGTCGTGCCTCTGGAATGGCACCGCATGGGTGACCCTCCGGCCCGCCGTCCGGTGCGGGAGCTCGGAAACGGCCCCACCGACCTGGCACTGTTGGCCAGCGCGCTGGAAAGGGCGGCGCGGGAGGTCGCGGCGGCGAAGGTGCCGTCGCTCCTGTGATCGAGGACGGCCGTCGGCCCCACCCGGCGTCATGGGACCGCGTCCCTGGTCACGAGGGAGTCACGATCCCCCACTTGACAGCCGACGCCATCTTGCCGCCCCCGCACACCCGGGCGTAGACCAGATCGCACGGGAGCGCGCTCGACGTTCGACGAGGAACGAAGAACGGGGCAGTCATGCGCATGACGAGCAGCACCATCCGGACACGCTGGTCGCCCAAGCCGGACACGGCGACCCCCCAGCACCGCAGAGCCGCCAAGGCAGCGGCCGCCGTCGCCGCGGGAGCCCTCGCGCTCTCGCTGTCCGCCTGCGGAAGCAGCGACGAAGGCAGCGGTGGGAGCACGGGCGACACCGACGACACCACCAACAACGTCACCCTTCCGAAGCTGGACGGGACGAGCCTCGAGGTCGCCGCCGTGTGGAGCGGCACCGAACAGGCCAACTTCAAGAAGGTCCTGCAAGAGTTCGAGAAGCGCACGGGCGCCAAGGTCACGTTCGTGCCCGCGCAGGACCCCATCATCAACTTCATCGGCTCGAAGGTGGCCGGCGGGCAGCCGCCGGACATCGCGATGCTGCCGCAGCCCGGCGCCATCAAGCAGGCCGTCGACAAGGGCTGGGCCAAGGAGCTGGGCTCCGAAGCCGTCAAGGAGCTCGGGGAGAACTACTCGCAGGGCTGGCAGGACATCGGCAAGGTGAGCGGCAAGCCGTACGGCGTCTACTACAAGGCCGCCAACAAGTCCCTGATCTGGTACAACAACCAGGTCTTCGAGAACGCCGGGGCGAGTGAGCCCGAGACCTGGCCGGATCTGCTGAACACCGCGCAGACGGTCTTCGACTCCGGCGTCACCCCGTTCTCCATCGGCGGCGCCGAGGGCTGGACGCTGACCGACTGGTTCGAGAACGTGTACCTCTCCCAGGCCGGGCCGGAGAAGTACGACCAGCTGGCCAAGCACGAGATCAAATGGACGGACCCGTCCGTGAAGGACGCCCTGACTACGCTCGCGCAGGTCTGGGGCAAGCCGGACTGGATCGCGGGCGGGGCGAGCGGGGCCTTGCAGACCGACTTCCCGGCGTCCGTCACCCAGGTGTTCACCGGCGGGGACCAGCCCAAGGCCGCCATGGTGGCCGCGGGCGACTTCGCGCAGGTCAACATCCCCTCCAGCATGAAGATCGGCACGGACGCGAAGGTGTTCCCGTTCCCGGCGGTCGGTGACAACGGACCGGTGGTCTCGGGCGGCGACGCGGCCGTGATCCTCCAGGACTCGAAGGGGTCGCAGGCCCTGGCCACCTGGCTCGCCTCCCCGGACGCGGCGTCGATCCAGGCCAAGCTCGGCGGCTACCTCTCGCCGAACAAGAACGTGCCGAACTCCGACTATCCGAACGCGGTGCAGCAGAAGATCGCCAAGGCGCTCATCGACGCCGGTGACGACTTCCGCTTCGACATGTCCGACCAGGCCCCCCAGGCCTTCGGCGGAACGCCCGGCAAGGGCGAGTGGAAGATCCTCCAGGACTTCCTGAAGAACCCGAAGGACATCGCGGGGACCCAGGCGAAGCTGGAGGCCGAAGCGGCCGCGGCCTACGGGAACTGACGTCATGACGTCGGTCTCGGCGGCAGGGGGCGACAAGCCCCCTGCCGCTCCCAAGTCGCGCAAGAGTGTGACCGGCACCCGCAGGACCGTCGCGGCGCTGTTCCTGCTCCCCGCGCTCGTCCTGCTCGGCGCGCTCGTGGTGTACCCGATCGGGTACTCGGTCGTGCGCAGTTTCTACGACCAGTCCGGTGACGGCTTCGCCGGAATAGACAACTACAAGTCCCTCTTCACCGACGAGGGCATCCGCACCGCGCTGAAGAACAACATCATCTGGGTGGTGTTCGCGCCGACGATCGCGACGGCGCTCGGCCTGATCTTCGCGGTGCTGACCGAACGGGTGCGCTGGGGTACGGCGTTCAAGCTGGTCGTCTTCATGCCGATGGCGATCTCGATGCTGGCGGCGGGCATCATCTTCCGCCTGGTGTACGACCAGGACCCGGACAAGGGCGTCGCGAACGCGGTGTGGGTGGGCGTGCACGACACGTTCGCCCAGGCGTCGGCGTTCCCGAAGGCCCACCCGGGCCGGGAATCGCCGCTGAAACCGGCCGGTGGGGGCGCGTTCATCACCGCCTCGCCCGTCCGCACGGGCGAGGCGGTCCTGCTGCCCCTGGTGGGTGTGGCGCCCGATCTGATGCCCGACGGGGCCAAGACCGCGGTGGCGCCGAAGCCCGAGCCGGACAAGATCACGGGCACGACCTGGCAGGACTTCACCCGCGGCCAGGGCGTCGGCAAGCTCAACAGCGTCGACCCGGCCGAACTGGGCTATGCCGGGATGAAGGTCGAGGCCGTGAAGGACGGGAAGGTGGTGGCGTCGGCGACGGCCGCCGACGACGGCACCTTCACACTGCCCGCCGCGGCCGACGGGTCCCAACTCCGGCTCCCGGCCAGCAACTTCAAGGATCCGTACAACGGCCTGGACTGGCTCGGCCCGTCCCTGGTCACCCCGGCCATCATCGGCTCGTACATCTGGATGTGGGCCGGCTTCGCGATGGTGCTGATCGCGGCCGGGCTCGCCAGCGTGCCCCGGGAGCTGATGGAGGCGGCCCGGGTCGACGGCGCGAGCGAGTGGCAGGTGTTCAGACGCATCACGGTGCCGCTGCTGGCGCCGGTCCTCGCGGTCGTCGCCGTCACCCTGATGATCAACGTGCTGAAGATCTTCGACCTGGTCTTCATCATCGCCCCGGGCTCCTCCCAGGACGACGCGAACGTCCTCGCCCTGGAGCTGTACCGCAAGGGCTTCTCCGAGGACCAGCCGGGCATCGCCAGCGCCATCTCGGTGTTCCTGCTGCTCCTGGTGATCCCGGTGATGTGGTTCAACGTGCGCAGACTGCGACGGGAGGTGCGGCGGTGAAGGGCGAGAAGTCGCTGGGTTCGCGGCTCGCCGAGGCGGTCAGCGGCGGGGTGCTGCGGGTGTTCCTCATCGTCGTCGGACTGTTCTGGCTGGTGCCGACGATCGGGCTGCTGCTGTCCAGTCTCCGCTCCCCGGAGGACATCGCGGCGAGCGGCTGGTGGAAGGTGTTCACCGAGCCCTCCCAGATCACCTTCGACAGCTACCGGAAGCTGCTGGAGAACGAGGACATCACCAGCAGCCTGCTGAACACGGTGTGGATCACCGTCCCGGCGACCCTGCTGGTGGTGATCATCGGCTCGCTGGCCGGCTACGCCTTCGCCTGGATGGAGTTCCCGGGCCGGGACTGGTGGTTCCTGGGCGTGGTCGGCCTGTTGGTCGTGCCCGTGCAGGTGGCGCTGATCCCGATCGCCGAACTCTTCGGCAGCATCGGCATTTTCGGCTCGGTGCTCGGCGTGGTGCTCTTCCACGTCGGTTTCGGCCTGCCGTTCGCGGTGTTCCTGCTGCGGAACTTCTTCGCGGAGATCCCGCGCGAGCTGCTGGAGGCGGCGCGTCTGGACGGGGCGGGTGAACTGCGCCTGTTCTTCCGTGTCGTGATGCCGCTGGGCGGTCCGGCGATCGCCGCGCTCGGCATCTTCCAGTTCCTGTGGGTGTGGAACGACATGCTGGTCGCGCTGATCTTCTCGGACTCCGGGAGCCAGCCGATCACGGTCGCCCTCCAGACGCAGGTACGGCAGTTCGGCAACAACATCGACGTGCTGGCACCCGGCGCGTTCATCTCGATGGTGGTCCCGCTGGCCGTCTTCTTCGCGTTCCAGCGGCAGTTCGTGTCCGGCGTCATGGCGGGCGCGGTCAAGTAGCGCTTACACCAAGGCAGTTGGAGGGGCGGGCCGGCGGCGGTCCGCCCCTTCCGCGTTCCCCCGGATGCCGTAGCAACCGTAACCAAGTCGGCCCTGCGGCCGTTCCCGGGCCGAACGCCCGCGCCGACCGATGGATGGCCTCTTGCCCAGGTTCAGTGTCATTGTCCCCGCGTACCAGGTTCAGGCGTACCTGCACGAGTGCCTCGAATCGGTGCTCTCCCAGTCCTGTCCCGATCTGGAACTGATCGTCGTCGACGACTGCTCGCCGGACGCGTGCGGCGCGATCATCGACGAGTTCGCCGCCCGCGACGCGCGCGTACGTCCCGTGCATCTGCCGGAGAACGTCGGCCTGGGCCGCGCGAGAAACGCCGGCGTGGCGCACGCGAGCGGCGACTACCTGCTGTTCCTGGACAGCGACGACACCCTGACGCCCGACGCGCTGCGCTCGATCGCCGACCGGCTGAAGGAGACCGGCGAGCCGGACGTGCTGGTGTTCGACTACGCGCGCACCTACTGGACGGGTGAGGCGATCCGCAACCAGGCGGCCCTGCAGCTGACCGAGCAGGGCCCGGCCCCGTTCCGGCTGGAGGACCGGCCGGGGCTGCTGCGGCTGCTGATGGTCGCCTGGAACAAGGCCTACCGGCGGGAGTTCGTCGAGCGGGAGGGGTTCGCCTTCCCGCCCGGCGTCTACGAGGACACACCGTGGACGTACCCGGTGCTGATGACCGCCGACTCGATCGCGACCCTCGACCGGGTCTGCGTGCACTACCGGCAGCGGCGGCAGGGCAGCATCCTGCGCACCACCAGCGAACGGCACTTCGACGTCTTCGAGCAGTACGAGCGGGTCTTCGCGTTCGTCGACGAGCGCCCCCAACTGGCCCAGTGGCGGCCGGTGTTGTTCCGCCGCATGGTGCACCATCTGGCGATCGTGTACTCGCGGCGGGACCGGCTGCCGCGGGGCTCGCGCGCCGACTTCCTGCGCCGGGCCCGCGCCCAGTACCGGCGCTACCGCACCCCCGGCGTGCCCGTGCCCCTGCGCTGCCGGATCCACCACGTCCTGATCCGCTTCGGCCTGCACCGCACCTACCGCTCCCTCCAGCTGGCCTCGGCCCTGCAGCGCGCCGCCGCCCGGACCACGGGGAAGCTGCTGCGGGGTCTGCGGTCGGCCGCCCTCAGGACCCACTACCGCGTGCAGCGCTGCCTGCCGCTGCGCGCCGACCGCGCCGCGTTCACCGCCTACGACGGCCGCGGGCACGGCTGCAACCCGGGCGCGCTGGAGAGCGCGTTCCGCGAGCTCGCGCCGCACATCCGCACGGCGTGGATCGCCCGCCGCGAGCACCACCACACGATCCCGCCCGGCCCGCGCCGCGTCGTGCCCGGGACGGCCGCCTACTGGACGGCGCTCGCCCGCTCCCGCTACCTGGTCAGCAACACCGGCTTCGACGACCGCCTGGCCAAGCGCCGGGGCCAGATCCTGATCCAGACCGGGCACGGCACCCCCCTCGGCCACCTCGGCCTCGACCTCCAGGAGCGCCCGGCCGCGGCCCGCGGCCGGGATTTCGCGCGGCTGCTGAAGGACGTCGACCGGTGGGACTACGTGCTGTCCGCCAACCGCCACACCACGCTGACCCATGAGCGCGTCCACCCGGGCCGCTACACTATGCTGGAGTACGGCTACCCCCGCAACGACGTGTTCCGGACGGCGACCCCGGCGGACGTGGCCCGGCTGCGCGCCTCGCTCGGCATCCCGCGGGGCGCGGTGGCGATCCTGTACGCACCGACGCACCGCGACTACCGCCGCTCCCAGCGCCACGCCCTCGACCTCCAGCGGATCGTGCGCCGCCTCGGCCCGCGCTTCGTCGTCCTGGCCCGCGCCCACCACGCCTACGACGCCCCGCTGACCAGCACCTGCGGCCGGGTGGTCGACGTCTCCGACCACCCGAGCGTGGAGTCGCTCTGCCTGGCGTCGGACGCCCTGGTCACGGACTACTCGTCGCTGATGTTCGACTACGCCAACCTGGACCGGCCGATCGTGGTCCACGCCGACGACTGGGATGCGTACGACGCGGCCCGGGGCACCTACTTCGACGTGCGCGATGTCCCGCCGGGCGCGGTCGCTCGCGGGGAGGACGAGCTGATCGACATCTTCGCCACGGGCCACTGGCGCGGCTCCCGCTCGGCCCAGCTGCGGGCGGCGTTCCGCGAGCGGTTCTGCACCTACGACGACGGCCGGGCCGCCGAGCGGGTCGTGCGCCGGGTCGTCCTCGGGGAGTCGGAGCTGCCGCCGGTCGTGCCGCTCGCCGAGCGCCGCCCGGTGCCGTCGGCGGCGGCGGCGTCGCTGACGCGCGATCCGCTCACCACGGTGCCGCTGCCGGCCGGCCCGCACGCCGTCACCGACAGCCTCTGACCACGGTTCTCACCCGGGGAGTCCGCATGCCCTCCAGCCCGTCGCGGCCGACACCGTCCCGGCCGCCCTCCTGGCGGCCGTCGGGGCGTCCGGGACGCCCGCGCGCCGGGTGACCGCGCGCCGTGTGAGACGCCCCCCACCACCACCCTGCGACGACCGCCCTCGACAGAAAGAGCAGAATGCCCCGCTTCAGCATCGTCGTCCCGTCCCATGGGGTCGCGGGCCGGCTGTCCCTGGCGCTGGACTCCGTCCTCGCCCAGTCGTTCGGCGACTTCGAGCTGATCCCGGTGTGCGACGCACCCGACGCCCCGGCGGCCGAGGTCGTCGCCGGGTACGCCGAGCGGGACTCCCGGGTGACGCCGGTGCACTCGCCGCCGTCGGCCGGTCTGGCCGGGGCGCGCAACGCCGGGCTGAAGGCGGCGGTCGGCGGCCATGTGCTCTTCCTCGACGGCGACGACGTCCTGGTCCCGGGGGCGTTGGCGGCCCTGGACGCCCGGCTGGGCGCGGTGGGCGACGTCGATGTCCTGTACTTCGAGCACGAGCGCACCCCCTGGTGGGAGGGCGAGCCGACCAACCCGGCGGCGCCCCTGCTCGCCCGGACGCCGGAGGGGGCCTTCTCCCCGGGCCGGGCCCCGCAGCTGACGGGCGTGGCGCTCCCGGCGTGGAGCGCGCTCTACCGCCGGGCCTTCCTCACCGAGCGGGATCTCGCCTTCCCCGGGGACCACTTCACCGACGTCGGCTTCGGCGGTCTGGTCGCCCTGCGGGCGGAGCGGGTGGCGACCCTGCGCTCGGTCGTCGTCCGGCATCTGCTGCGCCGGCAGGGCAACCGGCTGGGCCTGCCCGGCGAGCACCACGCCGAGTTGCTGGACCAGACCGAGCTGGTGCTGACGCGGGCCGCGGAGCAGGGCCTGCCGGCGGACCGGCTGAAGCCGCTGTTCGAACAGCTCTTCGCCGCCGTGCTGAAGACGGCCGCCCACCCACGGCGGCTGACGTCCGGACGCCGGGCCTTCTTCCGGCGGGCGAGCGCGCTCTACCGGCGGCACCGCCCCGCCGGATACCGGGCGCCCGGCGGCAGCGTCGGCGTCCAGCACCGGCTGCTGGCCTCGGGGTCGTACGCGGCGTTCCGCTCCCTGCGCGCCGCCCGCCGGACGGCGGCGCGGGCCGCCGCGCTGCTCCCCCGCCCGCGGGGACTGCGCACCCGGCTGCGCTATGCGGCGGCGCTGCGCATGCCGCTCGACCGGAACCTCGTCGTGTACTGCGCGTACTGGGGCCGCGGCTACGCCTGCAACCCGGCCGCGATCCACGCCAAGGCCCGGGCACTCGCGCCGCACCTGCGCGCGGTGTTCCTGGTGGAGCCGGACGCGGTGCGCAGTGTGCCGCCGGGCGTCGAGCACGCGGTGATCGGCAGCCGGAGGTACTGGCAGCTGCTGGCCCGCGCGAAATATCTGGTCAACAACGCCAACTTCGCGGACGCCGTGGTCAAGCGCCCCGGCAGCGTGCACCTCCAGACCCAGCACGGCACCCCGCTGAAGACGATGGGCGCCGACCAGGCGACGTACCCCGTGGTGGCGGCGGCGACCGGCAGCTTCGCCAAGCTGCTGGCCCGGGTGGACCGCTGGGACTACAACCTGACCTCCAACCGGCACTCCACCGAGATGTGGGAGCGGGCGTTCCCGAGCGCGCACGAGACGCTCGAGTACGGCTATCCGCGCAACGACGTCTACTGCACGGCGTCCGCCGAGGACGTCGCCCGCGTCCGCAGGGAACTGGGCGTCCCCGACGGCAAGAAGGCCCTGCTCTACGCGCCCACGCACCGTGACTACGCCACCGGCTTCGAGACGGGCCTGGACCTCGCGGAGTTCTGCGAGGCGATCGGCGACGACTACGTGGTGCTGCTGCGCGCCCACTACTTCTACGACCAGGGGTCGAGCCGGGGCGGCGGGCGGATCATCGACGTCACCGGGCACCGCTCGTCGGAGGACGTCTGCCTGGCCGCGGACGCGCTGATCACGGACTATTCGTCGATCATGTTCGACTACGCCAACCTGGACCGTCCGATCGTCGCCTACGCCGACGACTGGGACGTCTACCGGGAGACCCGGGGCGTCTACTTCGACCTGATGGAGCTCCCGCCGGGCCGGGTCGCCCGGACGCCCGGGGAACTGGCGGCCGTCTTCCGCGACGGCTCCTACGCGGACGAGACCGCCACGGCGCTGCGGGCCGCCTTCCGGAAGCGCTTCTGCCAGTTCGACGACGGGCTGGCCGCCGAGCGCGTCGTGCGCCGGGTGCTGCTCGGCGAGCCGCCCGAGTCGATCCCGCCCGTGATCCGGCTCGCGGAGCGCGTCCCGGCCCCCGCCGCCACCCTCGTAAGGAGCTGACCGAAGAAGTGCCCCGCTTCAGCATCATCGTCCCCGTCTACAAGGTGCAGGGCTTCCTGCGCGAGTGTCTCGACTCGGTGCTCGGCCAGTCCCACGGCGACTTCGAGGTGATCGCCGTGGACGACCGCTCGCCCGACGGCAGCGGCGCGATCCTCGACGAGTACGCCGCCCGCGACGACCGGGTGCGGGTGCTGCACCTGCCGGAGAACGTGGGCCTCGGCCGGGCCCGCAACGCCGGACTCGCGCAGGCGGCCGGCGACTACGTCCTGTTCCTGGACAGCGACGACCACTACACACCGGGTCTGCTGGGCGCCGTCGCCGCCCGCCTGGCGGCGACCGGCGACCCGGACATCCTGGTCTTCGACCATGTGCGCACCCACTGGTGGGGCCGGGGCGGGCGCAGCGAGGCGGCGGACCTGCTGGCCGCGGCGGGCCTGGAGACGTTCTGTGTCCGGGAGAGCCCGCAGTATCTGAACCTGTTCCTGGTCGCCTGGAACAAGGCCTACCGGCGGTCGTTCCTCCAGGAGCACGGCCTGCGGTACGCGGCGGGGCTGTACGAGGACGCGCCGGTCACCTACCGCGCGATGGTGCTGGCCGACCGCATCGCCTGCCTGGACCGGATCGGCGTGGAGTACCGGCAGCGCCGGCAGGGCGCGATCACCAAGACGCCCGGGCGCCGGCACTTCGACATCTTCCCGCAGTACGAGGGCCTGTTCACGTTCCTGGAGCAGCGCCCGGATCTCGACTGGGCGCGGCCGCTGCTGCTGGAGCGGGCGCTGGACCACATGCTGTTCGTGCTGGCCCGCGAGGACCGGGTCCGGCCCGCCGACCGGGGCGACTTCTACCGCGAGATCCGCTCCTTCCACCGCCGCCACCTCCCCGAGGGCGGCTTCCCGCTGCCGGACGGCTGGCGCGGCGCCGAGATGCGGCTGCTCGCCTCGGCGCCCTACGCGTCGTACGCGGCGGCGCGCGGGCTGCGGGACCTGCGCGCCACCGCCCTGAACGGGCAGCGAAAGGTGGCGAAGAGGGCGTCGGAGACGGCCCTGCGCGGCTGGTACGCGGCCCAGTCGAAGCGCCCCCTCGATCCGCACCTCGCGGTCTACTCGGCGACCCACCACCGGGGGGTGATGGGTGATCCGGCCGCGATCCACGAGAAGGCGCGCGAGATCGCCCCGCACATCCGGGGCGTGTGGGTCGTCCGGGAGGACGCGGTGGACGCGCTGCCGCCCGGCATCGACCATGTGACGCCGGGGTCGCGGCGCTACCACGAGGTCATGGCCCGGGCCACGTACTGGGTGAACAACGTCAACTGGCCCGGCACCCTGGCCAAGCGGCCCGGCAGCGTGCACATCCACACCCATCAGGGCACCCCGCTGAAGTACATGGGCGCCGACCTGCTGACCAAGCCGGGGGCCCGGCACGGGTTCGACGTGCCGCAGATGCTGCGCCGCGCCGACCGCTGGGACTACAGCCTGGTCGCGGGGCGGCACGCGGAACGGGCGTGGGAGCGGGCGTACCCGTGCCACTTCACCTCGCTGCGGACCGGCAGCCCGCGCAACGACGTGCTGGTCGGCGCCGGTGAGGAGCGGGGCCGCGCGATGCGCGAACGGCTCGGCGTCCCGGCCGGTGACACCGTCGTGCTGTACGCGCCGACCCGCCGCGACTACCGGCGGGGCGGCCATGTCGACCGGTTCGACCTCGCCCGCCTCGCCGCGGACCTGGGCCCCGGGCACACGCTGGTCGTCCGGCTGCACCCGTCGCTGGCGGGGGGCATCGCGCGCGGCCTCGGCCTGTCCGACCTGCACCGGCGGGGCGTGCTGGTGGACGCGACCGACGAGCCGCACGTCGAGGATGTGATGCTCGCCTCCGACGTGCTGGTCACCGACTACTCCGCCCTGATGTTCGACTACGCCCTGCTGGACCGGCCGATCGTCGTCCACGCCGACGACTGGGGGGCGTTCGCGGCCAGCCGGGGCGCCTACTTCGACATCACGGCCGACGCGCCGGGCCATGTGTCGCGCTCCTACCGGGAGCTGACCTGGCTGTTCGCGTCCGGCACCTGGCGGGACGCCGAGGCGGCGCGGCTGCGGGCGGGCTTCCGGGAGCGGTACTGCGAGTTCGAGGACGGCCGGGCCGCGGAGCGGGTCGTCCGGCTGCTGATGCTGGGTGAGCGGGGTGGGGCGCTGCTGCCCGCGGCCCGCCGGACCGAGGGTGTCCGCACCCGTTCCGAGGCGCTGATCGAGAGATGAGAACTCCCGCAACCCCCGAGGCCGTCCCCTCCCTGCCCGGCCAGCGGGCCTCCTCGGCCCGGCCACCGGCGGTCGCCGGGCCGCCGCGGCGGGTGCACTGGTGGCACGCCGCGCTGGTCGCCGTGCCCACCGCGGCCCTGTTCGTGCTGGGCTACCGGCGCCGCTGGATCTGCGACGACGGGCTCATCTACCTGCGCCCGGTCCGGCAGATCCTGGCGGGCAACGGGCCCGTGTTCAACGTCGGGGAGCGGGCGGAGAGTTCGACCGGCACCCTGTGGCAGTGGCTGCTCGCGCTCACCACCTGGGTCACCGGCGAGGACCCGGCGTTCCTCGCGGTCGGGCTCGGCCTGCTGCTGAGCACCGCCGGGTTCGCGTTGGCCCTGCTCGCCACGTGCCGGCTGCACCGGGGCGCGGGGTTGCTGCTTCCGGCGGGCGTGTGCGTGCTGCTGGCGGTGCCGCCGTTCTGGTCGTACATGACGTCGGGCCTGGAGAGCGGCCTCGGGGCCTTCTGGACCGGCCTGTCGTGGTGGCTGCTGACGCGGACCCGGCGTGGCCAGGAGGGCGGGCAGACGTGCGCGGCCGCCTTCGTGTTCGGGCTGGGCCCGCTGGTCCGGCCCGATCTGGCGGTGGTCACGGTGTGCTTCCTGGCGGCCCAGTGGTGGGTGCTGCGTCCCCCCAGGCGGGGCACGGCGGCGATGCTGGCCTCGGCGGGAGCGGTGCCGCTGGCGTACGAGGTGTTCCGCGCCGGGTACTACGGGATCCTGGTGCCGCTGCCCGCCATCGCCAAGGAGGCGAGCGCCAGCGACTGGAGCCGGGGCGCCGGGTATGTGCAGGAGACGCTCGGGCCGTACTGGCTGTGGCCGGTCGTGCCGGTGCTCGCGGCGCTGGCCGTCCTGCTGGTGCGGCGCATCCGCCGGGAGCGGCGGGACCGCGCCCCGGGGCGGGCCTCGCTCGCGGTGCTGCTGGCACCGCTCGCGGCCGGTCTGCTGCTGGCCGGGTACGTCGTGCGCGTCGGCGGCGACTACATGCACGCCCGCATGATCCTGCCGGCGCTTCTGCTGCTGCTCCTGCCGGTGCTGGTCGTGCCCGCGACCAGGGTCACGGGCGTGGCGGGCGCGCTGCTGGTGGTGTGGCTGTGCGCGGCGGTCAGTCCGCTGCGGGCGCCGTTCGACGTGCGCAGCACACCCGGCTCCTTCAATGTGCGCAGCTCCGACGTGGAGGGCCTCCGCGACCACAACCCGGTGCGCACCGGCACCTGGGTGGCCAACTGGCCCGCCCTGCCGGAGGGGCGCGCCATGCTGGCCCGGGCCGAGCGGGCGCCCGGGCCGACGCTGCTCTACTTCGACGCCGCGCGGCGGCTGCACGCCACGCCGATGCGGGCGGACTCCCCGTACCGGGTGGTGATCGTGGGCCGTCATCTCGGAGTGACGGGGGCGGCGGCGCCCCTGGACGCCTACGTCAACGACGCCTGGGGGCTGGCCAGCCCGATCGGGGCGCATCTGGCGCTGGAGCGGTGGAGCTGGCCGGGGCACGAGAAGTTCCTGCGCAACTACTGGGTCTTCGCCGAGTGGGCGGCCGAGCACCCGCCGCAGCGCGACCTGCTGCGCGCCGGGGCCCCGCGGGAGGCGGTCGAGGCGGCCCGGGCCGCACTGGGCTGCGGCGAACTCGCCGAGCTGAGGGAGTCGGTGCGCGCCCCGCTGACCGCCGAGCGGTTCTGGCGGAACCTCACGGGGGCGGTGGAGCGGACGCAGTTCCGGTTCGCGCGCTGGCCGGCGGCGGCGCAGCAGGCGCTGTGCGACTGACGGTCGGCAGGTGGGCGTAGCGGCCTCACCCGATGAAGTGATCCGGGGTCAGGGCATGCGTAGGGGCGGGAACATTCGGCGCATGCCCCAGACCCCTTCCCCCCTCCTGTGAGCGCCCCGGTCCTGGTCCGGCGGGCGGTGCGCGGCGCGACGGCACTGCGCGGCGGCCGTGTCGGGAGGCTCACCCCCTACCAGTTCTACGGCGCCCTGTTCTGGCTGGTGATGACGCTGGCGTACTGGCGGGTCCCGCTGTGCTGCGACGCCGGGCAGCACGCGGCGGTCGTCGAGCGGCTGAAGGACGATCTGCTGCATCCGGCCCACTCCATGGCGGACCTGCCGGGCGAGGGCAGCCCGTACTACGGCCCCTACGCCGTCGCCCAGGGTGTGCTGGCGCGGCTGACGGGGCTGACGGGCTGGGAGGTGGTGAAGCTCGCCGGGCCGGTGCATCTGCTGGTGCTGCTGACGGGGCTCGGCCGGTTCGTCAGGACCCTCACCCCGCGCCCCTGGGCGCCGGTGTGGGCTCTGCTGTTCATGCCGCTGCTGTGGGGCACCGCGCGGATCCTGTGGAGCGGCTACCTCGGGCTGATGTCGATGACGACGAACCTGGGCTACCCGTCCGCGCTCGCCATCGGGCTGACGTTCTGGGCGTGGGCCTGGACGGGCACCCGCGCGCGGGACGACGCCCCCGCGGTGCGGTTCGTCGGCCCGAGCGGGCTCGGCGGCTGGTGGGGGTACGCCGGGATCGGCGCGCTGTACGGGCTGATCCTGCTCACCCACCCCGTCACGGCGGCCTCGGCGCTCACCGGGGCGGTGGCGATGGTGGCGTCCCGGCAGCGCGGCTGGCGCCGGCCGGTCGTGGCGCGCTGGGCACTCGCCGGGGCGGCCTGCGCCGGGATCGCCCTGGGCTGGCCGTACTACGACGTCCTGACGCTGGTGAACGACACGGGCATGGACGCGATGCACCGGCAGCTGTACGAGAGGATGCTCGCCAACTCCTGGCTGGCGCTGCTCGGCCTGCCCGCGCTCTGGGCGCGGGCCCGCAGGTCGGCGCGTGATCCGCTGGTGTGGATGTTCCTGCTGGAGTGCCTGCTGGTGGCGTACGGCTGGGCGAGCGGGCACTACACGTACGCCAGGGCCCTGTGGGCCGTGCTGGTGCCGTTGCAGTTCGCCCTGGCGGTGGAACTGGCGGCGCCCCGGCCCTGGCGGCGGGCCCGGCGGGTGCTGGGCGGGGCGGCGGTGGCCGGGGTGTGCGCCGGGTTCGTCACCGTGCACGCCGGGGCCGTCGTGCCGCGCTCGGTCGATCCGGTGGGGTTCGCCCAGCCGACGCGCTGGCCGTCGTACGACTGGGCCGCGCGGCACATCGGGCCCGGCGAGGTGGTGATCACCGACGGGTACTTCGCCAGTCACGCGATCGCCGGGTACGGGCCGAACCTCGCCGCGCCCATCTGGCCCGACCCCGCTCTGGACGAGCGGCGGCGGGAGCGGCGGGCGGCCGACGTCCGGGCCTATCTGGCCCCCGGTTCGACCCGCGCCGAGCGGTCCGCCGTCGTCCGCCGCTACCACGTGCGCTGGCTGCTGCTGACGCGCTGGCACCCGGTGCCCGAGGAGGCCGTGGTGGTGGCGTGGAGCGGACGGACGGGGGAGGTGCTGGCGCGGGTCGGGGGGTGACCCTCGTCGGTCTCCGGGTTACTCGATGACGACGTCGACCTCGATGTTGCCGCGGGTGGCGTTGGAGTACGGGCAGACCTGGTGGGCCTGCTCGACGAGCTTGCGGCCGGTCGCCTCGTCCACGCTGTCGGGGAGCTCCACACGGAGGGTGACGGCGAGCCCGAAGCCCTCGCCCTGCTTGCCTATGGAGACCTCGGCGGTCACGGCGGCGTCGCTGACGTCGACCTTGGCCGCACGGCCGACGAGGCCGAGGGCGCTGCCGAAGCAGGCGGCGTAACCGGCGGCGAAGAGCTGCTCGGGGTTGGTGCCCTGGCCGTTGCCGCCCAGTGCCTGGGGCGTGCCCAGGGCGAGGTCCAGCACGCCGTCGGAGCTGACGGCACGGCCGTCGCGGCCGTGGGTGGCGGTGGCGACAGCGGTGTAGAGCGCGTCCATGGAAAACCTTCCCTCTCACGTCAGTGTTCGGCGGCCCGCTTCCGGGCCGCCTGACATCCAGAATTAGAGCACACAACTCAGTTGTGCACAACTAAATGACGGACTCGAGCTATCCTGGGGGCATGAACACGGCCGACGACGACTGGCTCCGCCTGGACCAGCAGATCTGCTTCTCCCTGCACGCGGCCTCCCGCGCCTTCAACGGCGTCTACCGCGGGATCCTCAAGGACCTCGGGCTCACCTACCCGCAGTACCTGGTGATGCTGGTGCTGTGGGAGCACGACGAGCTGCCCGTGAAGAAGCTCGGCGAGCACCTGCGCCTCGACTCGGGCACGCTGTCGCCGCTGCTCAAGCGGCTGGAGGCGGCCGGGCTGGTACGCCGGGAGCGCAGCGCGCGCGACGAGCGGTCGGTGGAGGTGCGGCTGACCGAGGAGGGCGTCGCGCTGCGCGGGCGGGCGCTCCAGGTGCCGCGCCGGATCGCGTCCTCGACCGGCTTCGGCGCGGACGAGATCCGCGCCCTGCGCGCCCGCCTCGACGAACTGACCACCGCGCTGGACGCGGCCGCGGCCCTCGCGGAGCCGGAGGGCGGGCCGTCCACGGCGGCGGCGGCCGAGCGGCCGTAGGGGCCGTAGCGGCCGTAGGCGCTACGGCACCGGCCGGGGCGAGAGCCGGGCGCCGCGGGCGGCGGGGCGGGCCGTCCACGGCGGCGGCCGCCGCCGAGCGGCCGTAACGGCAGTGGGCGCTACGGCACCGGACGGGGCGAGGACCGGGCGCCGAGGGCGGGGGTGCCGAGGGCTGGGGTGCCGGCGGATACGCCGGGTGGCAGGCCGTCGGGCGGTCGGCGAGGCGGCTCGTCGCCGGGCGGGGTGGCTCCGGACGGGATGCCTCCAGGACGGCGGCGGACGTAGAGGCGCAGGAGTACGTCGTCGCGGATGCCTTCCTCGCGGACGTGCTCCTCGCGGACGGTGAAATCCTCGGTCAGGACGGCGAGTTTGGTGCGCTCGACCAGGTCGGGCGGGCTGCGGCGCAGGTCGAGGGCGGACCGCTCGGCGACGACCCAGACGCGGTCCACCGAGGCGAGCCGCCGCCGCAGCTCCACGGGGTTCGCCTCCAGCCCCCACAGCGTCCCGGAGCGCGGCGCGGACTCCCGCAGCGCGATGTCCCGCACCCGCTGGAACCCCTTCGGGTAGGCCAGCGCGGCGAGCCTGCCGACCGACGGCACGAACAGCACCGGGTCGCCGGGGCGCATCTGGCGGACGGCGAGCGCGGACACACCGGCCAGGTTGTCCGGGCGGTGGGCGGCGGAACGGTCCTGGCGGTGCACCGGGAGCTGGTTCAGGAGCGTGACGGTGACGGCGAGCACGCCGGTGACGCCCAGCAGGACCCGCACCTGACGGCCGCCGACCCGCACCCGCCGCCCGTCGAACCGCACCCGCCCCAGCGCCCGGCCGACCCGCCCCGCCCCGGCCGCGACCAGCAGGGACGCGCCCGCCAGCGCGTAGAGCACGTACCGGTCGTGGTAGAGCGGCCGGACCTGCGACACGGTCATCAGGATCCCCGGCGGCACCAGCAGCAGCGGCAGCGCGACCGCCGCGGTCCGCCGCTCCCGCAGCCCCACGGTCATCAGCAGCAGCGCCGCGAAGAACACCGGCCCCGCCTGGCCGGGGATGAAGTTCCGGGCCAGCCTCTCGACCCGGTCCCACCCCGGCGAAACGAGCCACGCCACCTGCGCGGCCTGCCCCTGCGACACCCACACCAGCGGCAGCACGAGCAGTGCCGCGGCGCCCGCCGCGCGCCCCCAGCCGGACCACACCCTCCTGGGCACCCGCAGCAGGGCCAGCGTCACCGCGTGCGCGCCCAGCACCGGCACCGCCAGCTCGTGCAGCACGCAGGTCAGGGCGACGACCGTCCCGTACGGCCACCAGGCCTGGGCGCCCGCCGCGTCCACGGCCCGCACCAGCAGCAGGGTCGCCCCCGCGACACCCGCCGCGACGAGCGCGTACGACCGCCCCTCCTGGGCGTAGTGGCCGGTCATCGGCGTGATGGCGTAGAGGACCCCGGCTCCCAGCCCGACCCGGGGGCCGGCCAGCCGGACGCCCAGGGCCGCGACCAGGCCGGCGGTCGCCGTCGCCGCGCACACCGACGGCAGGCGCAGCACGACCTCGCTCGGGTGGACGGCGAGGACGGCGTGCATGAAGAGGTAGTACAGGCCGTGCACGGCGTCCACGTCGTGCAGCAGCCGCCAGATCTGCGGGACCGTGCGCTGCGCGACCTGGAAGGTGACGCTCTCGTCGCCCCACATCCCACCGCGGTCCAGCCCCCACAGCCCGATCGTGAGCATCACCGCCATGGGCACTGCCACGGGCACCGCCACAGGCACCGCCATGGGTGTCCGCCCCGCGCCGAACCGGCCGCTCCCCCTCGACTGTCCGCTCTCCACGGCCCGATTCTGTGCTGGACAAGAGACTTCGCGGGGGTTTGTTGGTGTGTTAGCACTTTCATGTCATTCGCCCGGCTTACCATCCGCCGTGATGAATGCCGAGAGTGAGACCGCCAGGGATACCGGAAGGCGTACCGAGAGGCCGCCCGCCGAGGTCGCCGTCGTGGTGATCGGTTACGACGACGCCCCGCACGTGACGGACGCCGTGCGCTCGGCGCTCGCCCAGGGGCCGGCCGTGCGCGAGGTGGTGGCCGTCGACGACTGTTCGAGGGACGGCAGCGTCGGCCTGCTGGAACGGCTGTCCACCTCGGAGCCACGCCTGAGGGTGATCCGCCGCCGGGCCAACAGCGGCGGCTGCGGCACCCCGCGCAACACCGGGCTCGACGCGGTGACCTCGCCGTACGTGATGTTCCTGGACAGCGACGACGTCCTGCCGCCCGGCGCGGTCGACGCGCTGCTGGCGGCGGCCGAGGGTGCGCACGCGGAGGTGGCGGGCGGCCTGTGCGTGCGCCGGGAGCTGCCGTCGGGGCGCGAAGTCCCCTGGCAGCCGCGCCTCTACGCGCTGCACGCCGTGGTGCCGCGCCCCGCGCAGCGAACGCGCCTGGTCCACGACACGCTCTGCGTCAACAAGCTCTACCGCACCGCCTTCCTGCGCACGCACGGCATCCGCTTCCCCGAGGGCCGCTTCCCGTACGAGGACGTCGTCTTCACCGCGCGCGTCCTGGCCGCGGCGCCGCGCATCGCCCTGATCCCGGACCGGGTGTACGTCTGGCACGTGCGCCGGTCCCAGGCGCGGCTGTCGATCTCCCTGGACCGGTCCGGCGTCGAGAACTGGCGGGCCCGGACGGAGGCGTGCCGCCAGGCGTACGAGGTGCTGCTGACAGCCGGGCACAAGGAACTCGCGCGGACCGCGCGCGCCAAGTTCCTCGACCACGACCTGCGGATGTACGTGCGCGAACTGGGGTTGCGCGACGCCGCCTACCGGCGCGCGTGGTGGGAGCTCACGCGGGCGCATCTCGCGGAGTACGACGCGGACGACTGGGCGCGCAACCCGGCCGCTCCCGGCCGGCTGATCGGGCGGGTCGTCCTGGCCTCCCCGGAGCCTGTCGACCTGCCCCGGCTGCGGGAGCTCGCGGCCCGCCCGGCCCGCCTGTACCCGCCGTACGCCCGCGCCGCGGACGGCACGCCCGTCTGGTCGGACGCCCTCCCGCAGGTCTCCCTGGGGCCGTTGCGGGCCCGGCCGGTGCGAGCGCTGCCCCTCGCCGTCGACGCGGAACTGCGGCCGGGCGCGCGGGGCACCCGGCTGCGGCTGCGCCTGCACGAGCTGTACGGGCGGGTGGCGCAGGCGGGGCCGGAGACGGTGGACGTGGAGTGGCGGCACCGGGACGACGGGGACGTGGTGATCCGCGGCGCGAGCGTGACGCTCGCACCGTGCGCGGCTGCGTCCGGAGCCGAGGAGACCGCTGGTTCAGGCGGTCAGGGCAGTTCCGCCGGTTCCGCCAGTTCCGGGGGTTCCGACGGCGCCTGGTCGGCGGAGGCGGACGTAGACCTCCTCGCGCTGGCCGCGCCCGGCGTCGGCACCTGGGACCTGCACCTCCGCATCCGCTTCCGTGACGGCGCGAGCCGCGACGCCACGGCGCACGCCCTCACGGGCGCCGGTCTGCTGCGCCGCCGCGCCGTCCCGAGCGCCCGGCACGGCGTGGTACTCGTCCAGCCGTACACCACCCACTCCGGCGCGCTGGCACTTCGAGTGGCACCGGGCGTACGCGGGGTGCTGTCGGTCGTACGCGCCCGCCTGCGCCGCCTGCTTCACTGAGAGCACGCGAGTCGAGTACGACGACCACGACGGACCGGAGCGCACAGCACCACCACCACGGGCGAACTGACGAGGGGACGGCCGCACATGACCTGGTTGATCACCGGCGGCGCCGGCTACATCGGCGCGCACGTCGTACGGGCGTTGACCGCGGCGGGCGAGCAGGCGGTGGTGTACGACGACCTGTCCACCGGGGTCGCCGAGCGCGTGCCCGACGGCGTGGAGCTGGTGGTGGGCTCGACCCTGGACGCCGAGCGGCTCGCCCGCACCCTCGCGGACCACGAGGTCACCGGCGTCGTCCACCTCGCGGCGAAGAAGCAGGTGGGCGAGTCCGTCGAGCTGCCGCTGCACTACTACCGGGAGAACGTCGAGGGCCTGCGGACCCTGCTGGACGCCGTGACGGCGGCGAAGGTGGCGTCCTTCGTCTTCTCCTCCTCGGCGGCGGTGTACGGCATGCCGGACGTGGAGCTGGTCACGGAGGAGACGCCGTGCCTGCCCCTGTCGCCGTACGGCGAGACCAAGCTGGCCGGTGAGTGGCTGGTCCGCGCGACGGGCCGGGCCACCGGGCTGTCGACGGCGTCCCTGCGCTACTTCAACGTGGCGGGGGCGGCGGCTCCGGAGCTCGCGGACACCGGCGTCTTCAACCTCGTGCCCATGGTCTTCGAGAAGCTCACGCAGGACGCGCCGCCGCGCGTCTTCGGCGACGACTACCCGACGCCGGACGGCACCTGCGTGCGCGACTACATCCACGTCGTCGACCTGGCCGAGGCCCATGTCGCGGCGGCCCGGGCCCTGCGCTCCACCCCCGGCCGCGACCTCACGCTGAACATCGGCCGGGGCGAGGGCGTCTCCGTGCGCGAGATGATCGACCGCATCAACGCGGTCACCGGCTACGACCGGCCGCCTTCGGTCACCCCCCGCCGCCCGGGCGACCCGGCCCGGGTCGTCGCCTCCGCCGACCGCGCGGCGGCTGAACTGGGCTGGAAGGCCCGGCTCGGCGTGCAGGACATGATCACGTCCGCGTGGGAGGGCTGGCTGCGACTGCACCCGGAGGCGGGCCGGGGCTGACCCGCCTGCCCCAGGACCGCCCTCCCCGACGGCGGAGCCGTCACAGTGCCCGCAGCGCCTCCGCCGTGGCCCGCGCCAGCGACCCGAGGTAGCCCTTCGGCAGCTTCGGGTTGCGGATCACCACCGAACGCCAGTACAGCGGGCCGGAGATCAGGTCGAGCGCGAGGTCGTGGTCGAGGCCCTCGCGGAGCTCCCCGCGGCGTTCCGCCGCCGTCACGATGCCGGTGGCGACGCCGTCCTGCCCCTCGCGCAGGGCCTTCTGCATCGCCTCGGCGATCTCGGGGTTGCGGGCAGCCTCGGCCTGGAGGTCAGGGATGATCTGCGAGGCGACGGGGTGGCGCAGGGCGCGGGACGTCACCTCGTAGAGGAGCCGCAGGTCGCCTTCGAGTGAGCCGGTGTCCGGCGCGGGCAGGCCCTGCACGGCGAGCGCCGAGACGATGTCGAGCACCAGGTGCAGCTTCGAGCGCCAGCGGCGGTAGACCGCCGTCTTCCCGACCCCCGCCCGGCGCGCGATCCCCTCGATGGACATCCGCGCGTAGCCGACGGCCGCGAGCTCCTCGAAGACGGCCGCCCGGATCGCTTCCGTCACGTCCTCCCGCAGTACGGCCGCCCCCGCGGGGGCCCGGCGGCGCGGGGGCTGCTGGGGCTCGTCGGGCTTCGTCGTCATGCCGACAGCATAGGGCGTCACGACGAAACGGTTGCGTTCCGACGTTCGCCCGACGTACGCTCCCGTTGCGACGATACGGTCCCGTCCCGACGTGAGAATTCGTGAAGAGTCCGGTAAAGCCACCCCCCACCCCTTGCTCTTCGCGGCCCCTGGTCCCACACCCCCCGAGCGAAAGCAGCGGATGTGAGTACGGTCCTCCACACACCGCCCCAGCCCCCGGCCCCGGTCCCGGCCGATGACGACCTCACGGCCCTCGCCGCCCGCCACGGCCTCTCGGTCAGCGGCGCCCGGCCCTCCCTGCCCGAGTACGTCCGCCGGCTGTGGGCCCGCCGCCACTTCATCACCGCGTTCGCCACCGCCAAGCTCACCGCCCAGTACAGCCAGGCGAAGCTCGGACAGGTCTGGCAGGTGATGACCCCGCTGCTGAACGCGGCGGTCTACTACTTCATCTTCGGCGTGCTGCTGGGCACCAAGCACGGCGTGCCGGACTACGTCCCGTTCCTGGTCACGGGCGTGTTCATCTGGACGTTCACGCAGAGCTCGATCATGGCGGGCACCCGTGCCATCTCCGGAAACCTCGGCCTGGTGCGCGCCCTGCACTTCCCGCGCGCCGCGCTGCCGATCTCCTTCTGCCTCCAGCAGCTCCAGCAGCTGCTGTTCTCGATGGGCGCGCTGGTCGTCATCCTGCTCTGCTTCGGCGTGCCGGTCTCCGTCTCCTGGCTGCTGGCGCTTCCGGCCCTCGCGCTGCAGTTCACCTTCAACGCCGGCGTCTCGATGGTCATGGCCCGGTGGGGCGCCAAGACCCCGGACATCGCCCAGCTGATGCCGTTCGTCCTGCGCACCTGGATGTATGTCTCGGGCGTCATGTGGAGCCTCGACAAGCTGGCCCGGAACGACCACCTGCCGTACGCCGTCAAGGTGGCGCTGGAGGCCAATCCCGCCGCGATCTACATCGACCTGATGCGCTTCGCCCTGATCGACAGCTTCCACGCGGGTCAGCTCCCCGCCCACGTGTGGGCGCTCGCCGTCGGATGGGCGCTGGTCGCCGGCGTCGGCGGCTTCATCTACTTCTGGAAGGCTGAGGAGACCTACGGCCGTGGCTGAGCACCCGAACGAGAAGATCCCCACCGTCGTCGCCGACGGCGTCGACATCGTCTACCGCGTCAACGGCACCGGCACCGGACGCGGCTCCGCGACCGCCGCCCTCAACCGCATCGTGCGCCGCAAGCAGACCGAGAAGGCGTCGGGCGTACGCCGGGTGCACGCGGTGAGGAACGTGTCCTTCGTCGCCTACCGGGGCGAGGCGATCGGCCTGATCGGCACCAACGGCTCCGGCAAGTCGACCCTGCTGAAGGCCGTCGCCGGACTCCTCCCCGTCGAGAACGGCCGCATCTACACCGACGGCCAGCCCTCCCTGCTCGGCGTCAACGCCGCCCTGATGAACGACCTGACCGGCGAGCGCAACGTGCACCTCGGCGGCCTGGCCATGGGCATGTCGCGTGAGCAGATCAAGGACCGCTACCAGGAGATCGTCGACTTCTCGGGCATCAACGAGAAGGGCGACTTCATCACCCTGCCGATGCGGACGTACTCCTCCGGCATGGCGGCCCGCCTGCGGTTCTCCATCGCCGCCGCCAAGGACCACGACGTCCTCCTCATCGACGAGGCACTGGCCACCGGCGACCGCTCCTTCCAGAAACGCTCCGAGGCACGCATCCGCGAGCTGCGCAAGCACGCGGGCACGGTGTTCCTGGTCAGCCACAACAACAAGTCGATCCGCGACACCTGCGACCGCGTGCTGTGGCTGGAGCGCGGCGAGCTGCGCATGGACGGGCCGACGGAGGACGTCCTGAAGGAGTACGAGGCGTTCACCGGAGACAAGGCGCCCAAGCCGAAGCCCAGGCCGAAGGCCGCCGTCGCCTCATGAAGGCCGCCGTTGCCCCGCAAACCTTTCCCTCGTGAAAGCCGCCGTTCCCTCGTGAGGCCCACCCGGTCGGCCCTTTTGTCTCATTGATGGCAGCATGACCGCATACGGTGCAGCTGTGAGAGGGGGTCCCCGTGATGGCCGAGCTCAGTGTCGTCGTCCACGGGCCGAACGTTCAGGACCATCTGACGGAACTCCTCGACTCCCTCGCCGCCCACTCCCTCCCGGACGCCGAGGTGATCGTGGCGGCGGTCGGCGACTGGGCCCGGGAGACGGCCGAGCGGCACGCCCCCGACGGCGGCGTGGTCGAGGTAGTGCCGCTGCCGGACGGCACGGGCGACGCGGCGGCCCGGGCGGCGGGCGCGGCCCGGGCCTCCGGCCGCTGGCTGCACTTCGTCCACGCCAAGGACGGCCTGCCCGCCGGCACCCCGCGCACGGTCGCCGAACGCGTCGCCGAACTCCCCGCCGAGGTCGACGTCCTCCTCCTGGACCACGTCCGCAGCACCTGGCACACCTCCGGCATGCCCTCCCCGGACGGCTCGATCCTCGCCCGGGCGGGCCGCGCCGACGTCACCCTCGACGACTGCGCCCCGCTGCTGCGGCTGACCCCGCTGCTCGGCACCCGTGTCCTGCGCGCGGACTTCTGGCGGGCGCACGAGTCGAAGCTCAGCACCGACGACGAACCGTACGCCGCCCTGGCCGCCCTGCTGCTCGCCGACCGCGTCGCCTGTCTGCCGCACGTCGCCTACGAGGACCGCCGGCTGCGCCCCGCGAGCCTGCCCCCGGTCACGCCCGAGCAGCGCTACGGCCTCGTCGAGCGCTACGAGTCGCTCCTCGACCTCACCCGCGACCGGCGGGCCGCGCACACCGTGCTCTACGACCTCATGGTCCGCGACTGCCTGCGCACCTTCGCCCGCGGCGGCATGCCGGAGGAGGTCGCGCGGGAGTTCTTCCACCGGGCGTCCCTGGCCGCCCTGCGCCGCCGCCCCGAGAACCACCGCCGTCCGGCCGGGCTCGAAGGTGTCCGCCGCTCCCTGCTGGAGGAGGGCGCGTACGCGAAGTACCGCGCCTTCCAGGCCGTCAACCGCACCCGCCGCACCGCCAAGTCGGCCCTGCGGACCCGCAAGCGCCAGGCCGGCGCCAAGCTCCGCGACCACCAGTACCGCAGGGCGCTCACCCGCCCGGTGAACCCCCACCTCGCGGTGTTCTCGGCGTACTGGAACCGCGGCGTCGCCTGCAACCCCGCCGCGATCGCCGCCAAGCTCGCCGAACTGGCCCCGCAGATCCACGCGGTGTGGGTGGTCACCGAGGAGAACGCGGCCCTCCTGCCGCCCGGCACCGACCACGTCGTGCCCGGCAGCCGCCGCTACTGGGAGGTGCTCGCGACCGCCAAGTACCTCGTCAACAACGTCAACTTCCCGAACGCGGTGGTCAAACGCCCGGACGCGATCCACGTCCAGACCCACCACGGCACGCCCCTGAAGCGCATGGGCATCGACCAGATGGCGTTCCCGGCCGCCGCGCAGGGCCTGGACTTCCAGGCGCTGCTGGAGCGCATCGACAAGTGGGACTTCAGCGTCTCCGCCAACAGCCACACCACCCGCATGTGGGAGCGGGCCTACCCGTCGCGCCATGTCTCCCTGGATTACGGCTATCCGCGCAACGACGTGTACTACACGGCCGGCGCCGACGTCATCCGCGCCGTCCGGGACCGCCTCGGCATCGCCCCCGGCCGCCGCGCCGTCCTCTACGCGCCCACCCACCGCGACTACGAGGCCGGCTGGACCCCGCGCCTGGATCTCGCCACCCTCGCCGACCGTCTGGGCGACGACACGGTCCTGCTCGTGCGCGGCCACTACTTCTACGGCGGCGCCGCCTCCCCGCTCACCAACCTGCGCCGCACCGGCCGGATCATCGACGTCTCCTCCTACGACCCGGTCGAGGAACTGTGCCTGGCGTCGGACGTCCTGGTCACGGACTACTCCTCGATCATGTTCGACTACGCCAACCTCGACCGGCCGATCGTGATCCACGCCGACGACTGGGAGACGTACCGCACGACACGGGGCGTGTACTTCGACCTGATGGCGGAGGCCCCGGGCCCGGTCGCCCGCACCCAGCAGGAGCTGACGGAGATCCTCACCACCGAGGCCTGGCGCGACGAGGGCGCGGCGAAGACCCGGGCCGTCTTCCGGCGCCGGTTCTGCGAGTACGACGACGGACGCGCCGCCGAACGCGTCGTCCGCCGGGTCTTCCTCGGCCAGGACGGACGGGACCTGCCGCCCGTGCTGCCGATCGAGGAACGCACTCCGGCCCCGACCCCACAGGAGGCGACCGCATGAGCACCCCCGACGTCACCGTGACGGTCATCGTCTACAACGACGCCGAACGGCTCACCCGCGCGGTCGAATCGGTCCGCCGCCAGACCCACGCCAACCTCGAGATCGTCATCAGCGACGACCACTCCACGGACGCCACCCCGGCCGTGGCGCAGCGGCTCGCGGCCCAGGACCCCCGCATCCGCCATCTGCGCCTGGAGCGCAACAGCGGCGGCTGCAGCGCCCCGCGCAACCGCGCCCTGCGGATCGCGCGGGCGCCGTTCCTGATGTTCCTCGACAGCGACGACGAACTCCCCGGCAACGCCGTGGAACTGCTGCTCGCCGCGCACCGCGAACGCGAGATCGACTTCGCGATGGGCGCGGTGCAGCGGGTCCGCGTGGACAACGGCCGCCGCTCGACGTGGATGCCGCACCTGGTCGCCGAACGCCGCACCCTCGACGGCATCGAGGCCGACCCGCGGCTGCTCTTCGAGCACCTGTCCACCAGCAAGATGTACGCCCGCGCCTTCCTCGACCGGCACGGCCTGCGCTTCCCCGAGGGCATCCACTACGAGGACCAGCTGTTCTCGGCGCAGGCGTACTGCCTGGCCAAGACCTTCACGATCATCCCGGAGCCGGTCTACCGCTGGTACGTGGCGCCCTTCGCGGCGTCCGAGACGGCCTCGATATCCAACCAGCGGCACAAGCTGGCCAACGTCCGGGACCGCGTCCACGTCCAGCACCTCATCGACGCGTTCCTGGCCGAGAGCGGGCACGAGTCGCTGCGTGTGGACAAGGACCACAAGTTCCTCAAGCACGACTTCCGGATGTACGCCGGTGACCTGCCCTACCGGGACGACTCCTGGCTGACGTCGTTCGCGGACATCGTCACCCCCTACCTCGACACGCTCACGCCGGGCGCGTTCGCGCGTCTCCCGCGCGCCGAACGCGTCGTCGTCCAGCTGATCCGCGACCGCCGCCTGCCGGAGGCCCGCCTGGCCGCCCGGGGCCTCGGCCACGGAGTGGGCCCGAGGCGCGTCACCGCCGACGCGGCCGGCCGCAGCTACTGGGGGGACCGGGTCCCCGAGTCCGAATGGGCCCGCCGGGAACTGGACGTCTCCGACCTGGAGCTGGAGACCCGTCCCTTCTCCAGCGCCCAGTTCCGCCACGAGATCACGGAGATCACCCGGGGCCCGGGTGCCTCGATCGACCTCGCGATCCGCACCTACGACCCGGCTCTGCGTCTCCCCGTGGGCCCGCGACGGGCGACGCTCCTCATCGCCCCGGGCGGCCGCCGCCTGCACGTCCACTTCCGTCTCTCGCCCGTGCGCCCCGGCCTCTTCGAGGGCCGCGCCCATCTGGACCTCGGGGCGGCCTCGCTGCCCCTCCAGGGCTTCGCGGGAATCCGCCACCCACTGCTCCGCCTCCAGCACCAGGGCCTCTCCCACACGGGCCTGCTCCTGGCACCCCTGACCTTCCCGGCCCTGACGACCCGCATCCCCTCCCACCGCCTGACGGTGGAACCGGAGGGCCACGCCCCGGGCCGGCTCCAGGTCCGCTGGGAACCGGTGGGGGTGACGGCGAGGCTGATCCGCCCGACGGCCCGCAGGCTGGCCCGCCCGAGGGTGAGGAGAGCCGTGCGGCTGGTGGCGAGCGCGCTCAAGTAGCGCCCTGCGGCACCCCGACGACAGGCGCCCCGGGCCGTATTCGGCCCGGGGCGCCTGTCACGCCGTACGTCCCGCCGCTACGAGTGCGTGCGCAGCAGTGTCCTCATCGTGCGCATCGCCACCGACAGGTTGGCGAGGTCGAACGACTCGGAGCCCTGGATCTCCTCCAGCGTGGCGCGGGCACGGCCGAGGATCGCCGCGTTCTTCTGCTCCCACGCCTTGTAGCGCTGCTCGGGCGTCGAGGTGCCGTTGCCCACGGCCAGGACGTCCGCGGTCACCGCCGCGTGCGCCGCGTACAGGTCCTCGCGGATCGCCGCACGGGCCATGGACTGCCAGCGGTCCGCGCGGGGCAGCTCGGAGATGCGGTCCATGAGCTGGGTGATGCGCAGCCGGTCGGCGAGGTCGTAGTAGACGTCGGCGACATCCAGCGGTTCCCGGTCCATGCGGTCGGCGATCGAGACGATGTCGAGCGTCGGGAAGGCCGAGGAGAAGCCCGCCACCCGGGTGGCGAGTTCGTCCGGGACGCCGGCGCCCGTCAGTTCGTCGTAGATCTTCCCGTACCACTCCAGGTCGGCGCCGCGCAGCAGCTTGGGCAGCTGCGACCAGACCTGCTCGACGCGGTCGGCGAAGAAGTCGACCGTCTCGGCGAGCTGCAGCGGCTGCGGCCGGTTGTTGAGCAGCCAGCGCGTGCCGCGCTCCACCAGGCGGCGGGCGTGCAGCCGGATGCGGGTCTGGACCTCGGCCTCGACCTTGTTGTCGAGCGCCTCGACCCCGTCCCACACCGGGGCCTGGCGGAAGATCGCCCGGGCCGCGGTCTGCGCCCGCACGATCTCCTCGAGCGACGCGCCGGTCTCCTCGCGCAGCCGGTGCAGATACGTCGTACCGCCCGTGTTCACCGTGTCGTTGACCAGCACGGTCGTGGTGATCTCACGGCGCAGCGGGTGGCAGACGAGGTGCTCGGGGAACTGCTCGCGCAGCTCGGTCGGGAAGTACGCGTGCAGCAGGGTGCTCAGGTACGGGTCGTCCGGCAGCGAGGTGTGCAGCAGCTCCTCGGCGACCGTGATCTTCGTGTACGCCAGCAGCACGGCCGTCTCCGGGCCGGTCAGGCCCTGCCCCTGGGCGAGCCGCTCGCGGATCTGCCGGTCGGTGGGCAGGAACTCCAGCGCCCGGTCGAGATGACCCTCCCTGACCAGGTGCTTCATGAAGCGCTGCTGGGCGTGGAGCATGGCGCCGGACTGGGCGAGGGCGTTGGCGATCGCCGTGTTCTGCGCGTAGTTGTTGCGCAGCACCAGGCGGCCGACCTCGTCGGTCATCTCGGCGAGCAGCTTGTTGCGCTGCTTGACGGTCATGTCGCCGTCCCTGACCAGGCCGTTGAGCAGGATCTTGATGTTCACCTCGTGGTCGGAGGTGTCCACGCCGGCGCTGTTGTCGATGGCGTCGGTGTTGATCCGGCCGCCGTGCAGCGCGAACTCGATCCGGCCGAGCTGGGTCAGGCCGAGGTTGCCGCCCTCGCCGACGACGGCTACGCGGAGGTCCGCCCCGTCGACGCGGATGGCGTCGTTGGCCTTGTCACCGACGTCCGCGTTGGACTCGGTGGAGGACTTGACGTACGTGCCGATGCCGCCGTTCCACAGCAGGTCGACCGGCGCGCGGAGGATCGCCTTCATCAGGTCGGCCGGGGTCAGCTTGGTGACCTTGGCCTCGATGCCGAGGGCCTCGCGGATGTGCGCGTTGACCGGGATCGCCTTGGCCGTGCGCGGGAAGATGCCGCCGCCGGCCGACAGCAGGTCCGTGTTGTAGTCCTCCCAGCTGGAGCGGGGCAGCTCGAACAGGCGGCGGCGCTCGGCGTAGGAGGTGGCGGCGTCCGGGTTCGGGTCGATGAAGATGTGCCGGTGGTCGAAGGCGGCCACCAGGCGGATGTGCTCGGAGAGCAGCATGCCGTTGCCGAACACGTCACCGGACATGTCGCCGATGCCGACGACCGTGAAGTCCTGGGTCTGGGTGTCGACGCCCATGTCGCGGAAGTGCCGCTTGACGGACTCCCAGGCGCCGCGGGCGGTGATGCCCATGCCCTTGTGGTCGTAGCCGGCGGAGCCGCCGGAGGCGAAGGCGTCACCGAGCCAGAAGTTGTAGTTCTCGGCGACCCCGTTGGCGATGTCGGAGAAGGTCGCAGTGCCCTTGTCGGCGGCGACGACGAGGTAGGTGTCGTCCTCGTCGTGCCGGACGACGTCCGCCGGGGGCACGACCTCGCCGGCGACCATGTTGTCGGTGATGTCGAGCAGTGCCGAGATGAACGTCTTGTAGCTGGCGACCCCCTCGGCGAGCCACGCGTCCCGGTCCACGGAGGGGTCGGGCAGCTGCTTGGCGACGAAGCCGCCCTTGGCGCCGACCGGCACGATGACGGTGTTCTTGACCATCTGCGCCTTGACCAGGCCGAGGATCTCGGTGCGGAAGTCCTCACGCCGGTCGGACCAGCGCAGGCCACCGCGCGCGACCTTGCCGAAGCGCAGGTGCACGCCCTCGACGCGCGGCGAGTACACCCAGATCTCGAACGCCGGGCGGGGCGCCGGCAGGTCGGGGATCGCCTGCGGGTCGAACTTCATGGAGACGTAGTCGTGCGGCTTGCCGCCCGCGGCCTCCTGGAAGAAGTTGGTCCGCAGCGTCGCCTTGATGACCGTCAGGAAGGACCTGAGGATCCGGTCCTCGTCGAGCGAGGCCACCTGGTCGAGGGCCGCGTCGACCTCCTCCAGCAGCGCGTCCACGATCTCGTGCCCCGCGCGCTGCCGGTCGGGCGACATCCGCGCCTCGAACAGGGAGACGAGCAGGCGGGTGGTGTGGACGTTGTTGCGGAGGGTGTCCTCCATGTAGTCCTGGCTGAACGTCGACCCGGCCTGGCGCAGGTACTTGGCGTACGCCCGCAGCACCACGGCCTGGCGCCAGGTCAGCCCGGCGCTCAGCACGAGGGCGTTGAAGCCGTCGTTCTCCGCCTTGCCGGTCCAGGTGGCGGAGAAGGCGTCCTGGAAGCGCTCGCGGGCGTCGTCGCCGAAGTAGTCCCCGCCGCCGTTGGCGCGGGGCATGCGCAGCCCGAAGTCGTAGATCCAGGCCACGCTGCGGTCCGCGCAGCGCAGCTCGTAGGGCCGCTCGTCGACGACCTCGACACCGAGCCGGTTGAGGACCGGCAGGACGGCCGAGAGGGAGATCGCGTCGCCCGTGCGGTAGATCTTGAAGCGGCGCTCCTCGGGGGCGGCGCCCACCGGCTCGTAGAGGCTGAGCGCGAAGTCCTTGTCCGCCTCGCTGTTCAGCTGCTCGAGGTGGACGAGGTCGGCGACCGCGGCGCGCGGGTTGTGGTCGGCCTTGTAGCCCTCGGGGAAGGCGTGCGCGTAGCGGCGCATGGCCTCGGCCGCGTGCTCCTCGCCGAGCTCGGCGTTGAGCGCCTCGGCGAAGGCGTCCTCCCAGGAGCGGGCGGCCTCCACCAGCCGGGCCTCGATGCGCTCCTTGTCGGAGTCGGACAGCTCCGGCAGTTCGGTGCCCTGCGGGACCCGGACCACGAAGTGCAGCCGGGACAGGATCGACTCGGTGTTCCAGGCCGTGAAGTCGACGCTGATGCCGCCCAGTTCCTCCTTGAGGATCTCGATGATCCGCAGGCGGACGGCCGTGGTGTAGCGGTCGCGCGGGAGATAGACGAGGGCGGAGTAGTAGCGCCCGTACTCGTCCTGGCGCAGGTAGAGCCTCAGCCGCCTGCGCTCCTGGAGGTACAGCACGGAGGTGACGATCGCCCGCAGCTCGTCGACCGGGGTCTGGAAGAGCTCGTCGCGCGGGTACGTCTCCAGGATCTGCGTCAGGTCGCGGCCGTCGTGGCTGTTGGGTGAGAACCCCGCCTTCTCCAGGACCTCCTCGACCTTGCGCCGGATGACCGGGACCCGGCGCACGGACTCGGTGTAGGCGGCGGAGGAGAACAGTCCGAGGAACCGGCGCTCGCCGATGACGTTGCCGTCGGCGTCGAACTTCTTGACGCCGATGTAGTCCAGGTACGACGGCCGGTGCACGGTCGCCCGGCTGTTCGCCTTGGTCAGCACGAGCAGCTTGTGCTCGCGCGCCTTGGCCCGGGCGTCGGCGGGCAGCCGCTCGAACGACGGGCTGACCGGGTGGCTCTCCTCCGCGGCGTGCTGCGGGTCCGCGCGCAGTATGCCGAGTCCGGTGCCGGGGACGGCGGCCAGCGAGTCGTCTTCGCGGAGCTGGTACTCGCGGTAGCCGAGGAAGGTGAAGTGGTCGTCGGCGAGCCAGCGCAGCAGCTCGCGGGCCTCCTCGACCTGGGGTCCTGGCAGGTCGTCGGGGATGGGCTCGTCCGGCAGCCCCTCCGCCAGCCGGATCGCCGCGTCCCGCATCTTGCCCCAGTCCTCGACGGCCTCGCGGGCGTCTGACAGCACGCGCAGCAGGTCGGCGGTGATCTGCTTCAGATCGGCCCGGTCGGTCTCGCGGTCGATCTCGACGTGGATCCAGGACTCGACGTGCGCGTCGTGCGGAAGGTCGCCGGTGGGCGGGGTCGACAGGACCTCGATGAGCTTGCCGGTGACATCGCGCCGCACCACGAACTGGGGGTGGATGACGACGTGGATCCCGCGCCCCTGACGCGTCAGCTCATTGGTGACGGAGTCGACGAGGAAGGGCATGTCGTCGGTGACGACCTCGACCACGGAGTGGCTGCAGGTCCAGCCGTTCTCTTCGACCGTGGGGGTGTGCACCCGCACGTTCGCCGTGCCCTGGGGGCGGTTCTCGGCCAGCCGGTAGTGCGATACGGCTGCTCCGAAGACATCGACCGGGTCGCGGTCGGTGAGGTCCTCCGGGGCCGTGTGCAGGTAGTAGCGCTGGAGGAACGTGAGGAGGGTCTCGCGGTCCGGGGCCTTCTGGGCGTCTGGGGTCTCCTCGCCCGTCGACCCGGTCGGTAGGTGCCCCCCGACCGGGCTGTTCTCAGCTACCCGGGCGGCCCTCTCGAGCAACTCGGCCTTGGCTTCGTCCAGCTTGGTCTGCATTGTCCTCTGGCTCCTGTCGCGCGCCGTTGCGTGACGTAGAAGGAAGTACGGTCTCTGCGCTTACGACCTCACGTCGTGACACGGGGTATCCGGTCTGTGCCGACGCTATGCCGCAAGGTGAGATGAGCGGGGGTGTCTGAGCCAATCTTGAGCTGCTCCACCGGTGTGACGCTGCTCTCTGCGACGCCCGAATCCAGGTGATGCCCGGGGTCCCGGGAGCCTTCGATGCCACGTCCCGCCCGTGAAGACCAGCGACCGCCGCCCGGTCACGGATGTCGTCCGTGCTCTCCGGGCTCAGGGCAGGGACGACGACGTCCCCGCGAGCTATCGCGCTGATCACGCCACCAAGGCTATCGCTCCTCACAGGGGCTCCGTCATGAGCCGTATGTGTACAAAACCAGCCCTGGAAGTTTGACGTTCTGCACAGTGTCGCTACCGGTTCCGGTCACCCGTACCCGTCAGGCCGCGAGCCGCTCCGCCTCGGCAACCGCTTCCTCCAGCGTGTCCACGACGGGTACGCCGACGGTTTCCAGACTCACCCGACTGTGCGACCCGCCGGTGTACAGCACGGCCCGTGCCCCCACGTGCAGCGCGGCCACCGCGTCGTCCGCCGCGTCCCCGATCACCACGGTCCGCTCCGGTGCCACGCCGCTCAGCGACGCCAGGTGCCGCACCATGTGCTCGGCCTTGCTGCCCCCCGACGGCCCGGTCCGCCCGTCCACCCGTATGAAGTGCGGCTCGATGCCGAATCCGCGCACCAGCGGAACCAGCTCCTCGTGCACGTACATGCTCAGGATCGACTGGCTGCGCCCCGCCGAGCGCCACCCGGCCAGCAGCTCCGCGGCCCCCACCGTCAGCCCGCACGCCGTGCGGTGCTCGGCGTAGTACCGGTGGAAGATGTCGTCCATCGCCTCCCACTCGGCCTCGGTCGGTAGCCGCCCCATCAGCCGCTCATAGAACTTCGGCACCGGTACGCAGTACAGCTCGCGGTACTTCTCCAGCGTCAGCGGCTCGAGCCCCAGCTCGGCGAAGGCCGCGTTCGTCGCCCCGATGATCGCGTCGATGTCGTGGAACAGCGTCCCGTTCCAGTCCCAGACAATGTGCGCGCCCGTCTTCATCCCCATGCCCGAAAACGTACCCGCCCCCACTGACAATCAAGAGAACGGCACCTCAACGCGCCCCCCGCGGCCGGTTCAGCCTCCGCGGCCCACCAGGTTCGGGATCTCCTGCGTGGCGAACCACAACAGCTCGTGGTCCTCGGCGGCGTCCACGACGGACTGCGCGTCGCCGTCCCCGCGGTCCGCCGCCGGCAGGGCGTCGGCGGCCGCCGTCACCCCGGCCTGCGCGTCCGCCGCGTCGACGTGCACGGACGCCGCCTTGCCCAGCGGCACCGGCCCCGAGACCCGCACCTCCCCCGGCTCCGCCGGGTCGTGGTCCGCGCTCGCGGCCCGGTCGGGCACGTCGACGGCGATCACGATCCGGCGCCGCGGGGCCTCGGGCTCGGCCGCCAGCAGGCGCAGCGAGGCCAGTGCGGCCCGGCCGAGCGCCGCGTACTCCAGTTCCTCGATGTCGTCGGAGGCGTACCACTCGCGCAGCCCGGGCGTCACGGCGTAGGCGGCGAACGCTCCGGCTCCCAGCTCACCCGTCTTGTACGCCTCGGCGAGACCGGGGAGGGTCAGGGGCACGTAGACACGCATGGCTGGCCGCTTTCGTGATCGTGGTCGTTGGTCGTGGTCGGAGGGGATCCGGAGGGCTCCGTGGCGCTCCCGGAGGGCCTTCAGGATACGTGCGGGGCGTCCCCTTTCGAGTCCCGCCCCGGGACGCCGGACGCGTCCACCCCGGGCTCGGAATTCACCCGCCGCACCCCCACGGACTCGGGCTCCACGCCCCCGACATCACCCGGATAGGTGAACATTCCGGCGCCCTCGACCCGGGACCCGCCTTCCTTGCCGCAGCCCCCGTCGGCCCCGTACAAGATCACCGACCCGAAGTTACTCCCCGGTATGTACCGGGCCCACGAAACGGGGACCCCATGCACAAGGTCATGACCAGGACCCAACACCGCCCGCCGACCCACTCCCCTACGTCCGACCCCCGCGGCAGCACGCCCGCCCCCGGCGGCACAGCACCCCACGAATCCGCGAGCACCGCACCCCGCCGACCTGCCAGCACCGACCCCCTCACCACCACGCCCACCACACCCGCCACTCACGGCAGCACAGCACCCCGCACCACCTCGCCCGCCCCCGGCGGCACAGCACCCTGCGGATCCGCGAGCACCGCACCCCGCATCCCCGCCGACACCACCGCCCCGCGCCCTCCGGCGAACACCGCACCCCGCCGACCTGCGAGCACCGACCCCCACACCTCCGAGCCCACCACACCCGCCGCTCACGGCAGCACCACCCCCGCCGCCCCGGCCCACACCGCCCCACACACCCCCTCGAACACCCCGCCCGGCGCGCCCGGCACGCCCGGCACGCCCGTGAGCGCTACAGCCCTCGCCGGCGCCCTCGGTGGACCCGGATCCGCGCCGCCCGCCCCCGCCGCTGCCGCGCCCCCGCGTTCCCCCGGCAGCGGGCACTCGCGGCGTGCGGCTGCGGGCGGTCGTCCACCGGCCTCCGCTCGCGCCAGGGCCTCCCGGACCCGCCCGGCGGACACCCGCCCATCCACCCCCGCCCCGACCCGCACAGCCCCCCGCAGGGCCACGGAGACGCCTGTCACCCGGGCGCCGCGCGGGGACGCCGCTGCCCCGGCCTCCACCTCCCCCGAAGCCGCCCCGCGCGTCCCCGCGCAATGGTCCCGGCCCGCGGCGATCCCCCAGCCCCTGCCCACCGATGTGTTCGCCGACCTCCTCGTCGCCGTTCTGAGCGGCCACCGCCCCGTCCACTCGATGCTCCGGCACACCCGCGGCCGGGCCTACGACGAACTGGCATGGCTGGCGGAACGCGGCCCCTTGCGCACCCGCGGCGCCCGCCCCGTCGTACGCGACATCGGCTACTTCGAACCCCGCCCCGGCGCCATCGAGGCCTTCGCACGCGTCGGCGCCGGCGACCGGCTGCGTGCCATGGCCTTCCGCCTGGAACTCGGCCAGGACCTGCGCTGGCGCTGCACGGCGGTGGAACTCGGCCCCCGCCCGCCCCGCCCGGAGTCCGACTGAGGCGCACAAAACCGAGGGGCCGGACACCCTCAGGTGTCCGGCCCCTCAAGCCACTACGGCGCCTCGGCGACCGTCACTTCTTGCGACGGCCCCGGGCCCGCGACTGCTTGCGCCGCTCCGCACGCGTCAGGCCGTCGGCCTCGGAGCGCACCGGCTCACCGTCCTCGGTGAAGTCGCCCTCGATGGTGCCGCCCTCGCCGTCGACCGTCGGCGCGGAGAAGTGCAGGTTGCGCCGCTGCGGGGCGTCGAGCCCCTTGGCGCGGATCTCCGGCCGGGAGCCCGCCTGCGCCGGCACCGCGTCCTGCTTCTCGAGGTCGGCCACCGGCTTGGTGTCCTCGACCGGGACCTCCTCGACCTGCTGCTCGACCTGGACCTCCAGGTTGAACAGGTAGCCGACGGACTCCTCCTTGATGCCCTCCATCATGGCGGTGAACATGTCGAAGCCCTCGCGCTGGTACTCGACCAGCGGGTCCTTCTGCGCCATGGCGCGCAGGCCGATGCCCTCCTGGAGGTAGTCCATCTCGTAGAGGTGCTCGCGCCACTTGCGGTCCAGGACCGACAGCACGACCCGGCGCTCCAGCTCACGCATGATCTCGGAGCCGAGCTGCGCCTCACGCGCCTGGTACTGGTCGTGGATGTCGTCCTTGATGGAGTCACCGATGAACTCGGCGGTCAGCCCGGCCCGGTCGCCGGCCGCCTCCTCCAGCTCCTCGATCGAGACGTTGCACGGGTAGAGCTGCTTGAAGGCGCCCCACAGCCGGTCGAGGTCCCAGTCCTCGGGGAAGCCCTCGGCGGTCTCGGCCTGGACGTAGGCGTCGATGGTGTCGTCCATGAAGTGCTGCACCTGCTCGTGCAGGTCCTCGCCCTCCAGGACGCGGCGCCGCTCGCCGTAGATGACCTCGCGCTGGCGGTTGAGGACCTCGTCGTACTTCAGGACGTTCTTACGCGTCTCGAAGTTCTGCTGCTCGACCTGCGACTGGGCGGAGGCGATCGCGCGCGTGACCATCTTGTTCTCGATCGGCACGTCGTCCGGGACGTTCGCCATCGACATGACGCGCTCGACCATCTGGGCCTTGAACAGCCGCATCAGGTCGTCGCCGAGGGAGAGGTAGAAGCGGGACTCGCCCGGGTCGCCCTGCCGGCCGGAACGACCGCGCAGCTGGTTGTCGATGCGCCGCGACTCGTGCCGCTCGGTGCCGAGCACGTAGAGCCCGCCGAGCTTCTCGACCTCGTCCTTCTCGTTCTGGACGGCCTTCTCGGCCCGCTGGAGCGCCTCGGGCAGAGCGTGCGCCCACTCCTCGATGTGCTCCTCGGGGTCGAGGCCGCGCTGGCGCAGCTCCGCCTCGGCGAGGTCCTCGGGGTTGCCGCCGAGCTTGATGTCCGTACCACGGCCGGCCATGTTGGTCGCCACGGTGACGGCGCCCTTGCGGCCGGCCTGGGCGACGATCGTCGCCTCCCGGTCGTGCTGCTTGGCGTTGAGCACCTCGTGCTGGATGCCGCGCTTGCTGAGCTGCTGCGAGAGGTACTCGGACTTCTCGACGGAGGTCGTGCCGACGAGGATCGGCTGGCCCTTGCGGTGCTTCTCCTCGATGTCGTCGACGACCGCCTCGAACTTGGCGACCTCGGTCCGGTAGATCAGGTCCGACTGGTCCTTGCGGACCATCGGCCGGTTCGTCGGGATGGGCACCACGCCGAGCTTGTAGATCTGGTGGAACTCCGCGGCCTCGGTCATGGCCGTACCGGTCATGCCTGACAGGCCGGGCTGTTCCTTGCCCTCGTGGTCGTGGCGCTTGTAGAGGCGGAAGAAGTTCTGGAGGGTGATCGTGGCGAGCGTCTGGTTCTCGTCCTTGATCGGCACCGCTTCCTTGGCCTCGATCGCCTGGTGCATGCCCTCGTTGTAGCGGCGGCCCGCGAGGATACGTCCGGTGTGCTCGTCGACGATCATGACCTCGTCGTCGATGATGACGTAGTCCTTGTCCTTCTTGAAGAGCTCCTTGGCCTTGATGGCGTTGTTCAGGTAGCCCACCAGAGGGGTGTTCACCGACTCGTAGAGGTTGTCGATGCCCAGCCAGTCCTCGACCTTGGCGACACCGGACTCGTGGATGGCGACCGTGCGCTTCTTCTCGTCGACGTCGTAGTCGCCGGTCTCCTCGAGACCCTTGAGCGGCTGGCCGGCCTCTCCGCGCTTGAGGCGCTTGACCAGCTTGGCGAAGTCCCCGTACCACTTGGTGGCCTGGTCGGCCGGGCCGGAGATGATCAGCGGCGTACGGGCCTCGTCGATGAGGATGGAGTCGACCTCGTCGACGATGGCGAAGTTGTGGCCGCGCTGGACGAGCTCGTCCTGGGACCACGCCATGTTGTCGCGCAGGTAGTCGAAGCCGAACTCGTTGTTCGTGCCGTACGTGATGTCGCAGGCGTACTGCTCGCGGCGCTGAGCCGGCGTCATGTTGGCGAGGATGCAGCCGACCTCGAGGCCCAGGAACCGGTGGACGCGGCCCATCATCTCGGAGTCGCGCTCGGCCAGGTAGTCGTTGACCGTGATGATGTGGACGCCCTTGCCGGACAGGGCGTTCAGATACGCCGGCAGGGTGCCGACGAGGGTCTTGCCCTCACCGGTCTTCATCTCGGCCACGTAGCCCATGTGCAGGGCCGCGCCACCCATCATCTGCACGTCGTAGTGACGCTGGCCGAGGACGCGCTTGGCGGCCTCGCGGACGGTGGCGAACGCCTCGGGCAGCAGGTCGTCCAGGGTCTCGCCGTCGGCGTAGCGCTGCTTGTACTCATCGGTGAGGGCGCGCAGCTCGGCGTCGGAGAGGTCGACGAAGTCCTCTTCGATGGAGTTGACCTGGTCCGCGATGCGGTGCAGCTTGCGCAGGATCTTGCCTTCGCCTGCACGCATGAGCTTCGAGAGGACGGACACGGGGGTTGGTCTCCTTGCCGGTCGGGCCTGGGACGGTCGGTTACCACTTGACTTACTGAGCAACGGCCATCGTATGCGAGGACCCCACCGCGCCGGGAGGGCCTGCCGTGACGGCGACCGTCCGCTGCTTCCATTCTGATTCACGTCTGCTTCACAGGGGACAACGTGCGGCCCCCTCGGATAGTGCCGCACCCCTCCACCGAATTGCACAACGCGTGACCACCCCTTCACCGACGGCAAACACCTGGCCTCGCGACCGGTCTCCGAGCAGAATCGGTCGATGGACCCCGTCACCCTCGCCACGGACCGCCTCCTGCTGCGCACGGTCGGCTCCCCGGAGACCGACGCGGTGTACGACGCCTGCCAGGACCCCGACGTCCAGCGCTGGACCACGATCCCCTCGCCCTACCTGCGCGAGCACGCCCGCAGCTTCACGGAACAGCTGGTCCCGGACGGCTGGGCGGACGGCTCCATGTTCACCTTCGGCGTCTTCCTGCACTCCGGGGAACTGGCGGGCATGCTCGGCATCACCATGCGTGCCCTGGGCATGGGCGAGATCGGCTTCTGGGCCGTGAAGGAGCACCGCGCCAACGGCTACGTCACCGAGGCCGCCCTCGCCGCCTGCCGCTGGTCCTTCACCCACGCGGCTCTCGACCGCGTCGAATGGCGTGCGGAGGTGGGCAACCGTGCCTCCCGCGCGGTGGCGGAACGCGCGGGCTTCACGATCGAGGGCACCCTGCGCTCCGCTATGAACAACAAGGGAGTACGCCGGGACATCTGGGTGGGCTCCCTGCTCCCCTCGGACTTGGGCCTCCCCTCGACGGCGCCGTACCTGCCGGCGCGCTGACCATCCTGGCCGTCCGAGCAGATCCGCAGGTCACACCCCGTTGTCAGTCCCACGGCCTACTCTGCGCCCATGACCACCCCGCGCACCGTCGCAGACCTCTCCGCCGACGAGGCCCGCAGAATCGCGCTCCGCGCCCAAGGCTTCCTCGGCGCGCCGGACCGCCGCTCCGGCGTCCGCGGCGTCCTCCGCCACCTGGGGGCGATACAGCTCGACACCATCTCGGTCCTGGCCCGCTCCCACGAGCTCGTGCCGTACGCCAGGCTGGGGGCGGTGGGCCGCAAGACGGTCGAGGACGCCTACTGGCAGGACACGCACTCCTTCGAGTACTGGTCGCACGCCGCCTGCATCCTCCCCATCGAGGAGTGGCCCCACTTCGCCTTCCGCCGCCGCGCCTATCGCAACCGCCCGCACTGGAACCACGACCTCCCCGACGGCACCTACGACCAGGTCATCAAGCAGCTCCGCTCCGAAGGCCCCCTCACCGCGACGGAGTTGGGCGGCGCGAAGAGGACGAGCGACTGGTGGGACTGGTCCGGCTCCAAGGTCGCCGTCGAACGCGCCCTGATGTACGGCGAGGTGGTCTGCGTGGAGCGCCGCGGCTGGAAGCGCCTCTACGACCTCGCCGAGCGCGCTGTTCCTCAGGAGCTGCTGCACGACGAGCTCGACGACACCGAGTGCCTGCGCCGTCTGGTCCGCCTGGCGGGCCGTTCCCTCGGGGTCGGCACCCGTGCGGACATCGCCGACTACCACCGGCTCAAGGGCGAGCAGGTCGACGCGGTGATCGCGGAATCGGGGCTGGTCCCGGTCTCGGTCGAGGGCTGGGGCAAGCCGGCCTGGGCGGACCCCGAGGCCCTACAGGCGCCGCCGCGCGGCCGCCACCGCACCACGCTCCTGTCGCCTTTCGACTCCCTGATCTGGGAGCGGGCGCGTACGGAGCGGATCTTCGGCTTCACCCACCGCCTGGAGGCCTACGTCCCCAAACAGAAGCGCGTGTACGGCTACTTCGCGATGCCCGTGCTGGCGGGCGGGCGTCTCGTCGGCCGCGTGGACCCCTCCCGCGAGGGCCGCACGCTGGTGGCCAAGCAGGTGGCGCTCGACGGCGCGAAGGCCGTGCCGGCGGTCGCACAGGCCCTGGCGGAGGCGGCGACCTGGGTGGACTGCACGAACGTCCGCGTGGAGCGGGTCGACGCACCTGAGTTGCGCGAGCCCCTGGCGAAGGAACTCACCCGTCTCCTCGGCTGAGACCGGGACCCCGGCCGGGGCCGGTCTCCAGGCGAGACCGGTCCCCTAACGGATCTCGAGGATCTTCTCCCGCATCGCGTACACCACCGCTTCCATCCTGGAGTGCAGCTGCAGCTTCTCCAGGATGTTGCGGACGTGGTTCTTCACGGTGTTCTCGGAGATGAACAACTCCTTGGCGATGTCACGGTTGTTCATTCCCGTCGCGACCAGCTTCAGGACTTCCAGTTCGCGGTCGGTCAGGCGCGGCGCGGGCACCAGCCGGCGTTCGTCCGTGCGCTGGATCATCGACTTGAACTCCGTGAGGAGTTTCGACGCCATGGAAGGGCTGATCTGCGACTGCCCGTCGGCCACCGCGCGAATGGCCGTGGCCACCTCGTCCGTGGAGATCTCCTTGAGGAGATAACCGGTCGCACCCGCCTTGATGGCGTCGTAGAGATCGGCTTCCTCGTCGCTGATCGTCAGCATGATGATCTTGGCGCTGGGTGCCACCTCCTTGATGGAGGTGCACGCCTCGATCCCGCCGCGCTTGGGCATCCGTACGTCCATCAGGACGATGTCGGGCAGCAGGTCGGCGGCCTTCTCGACGGCCTCGGCGCCATCGCCCGCCTCCCCGATGACCTGGATGTCCTCCTCGGCTGCGAGCACGATCTCCAGGCCACGGCGGAACAGGGCGTGGTCGTCCACCACGAGAACTCTGATCGGTTCCTTGCGTGGAGTCCCCGAGTCCGGGCCCATGCCGACGACGCCGTCGTCGGCATCCCCGTCACGCATCGGTCCGAAGCTGTCCGCCATCGTTCCTCCCCCTGAAGGCTGTGGCCTGAGGTCCTGAGCCATCGCCAACCCAGAGCAACGACCCACCGGTTGGGCCGTGGCCACCATGATTTCATGCCCGGACGGCCCCGGGGTGCCGGAGCGGGGCGCGAAGTGGTCGCACGGGGGTGCCCCTGGGGGCGCACACGCGCTCCAGGGGCACCTGTTCCGCTGTCACCCGGCATGGTCAGCCGCCGAGCGCACCGCCCGCGTCCGGGGAGTGCGCCTGGGTGACCATCGTGTCCGTGCTGAGGTGGATCACACCGTAGTCGTAGGCATGCCGTCGGTAGACGACACTCGGTTCCTTGGTCTCGGAGTCGACGAACAGGTAGAAGTCGTGCCCGACCAGCTCCATCTCGTAGAGAGCCTGGTCGAGGGTCATGGGCGCTGCGACGTGGGTCTTCTCGCGGACGACGATGGGGCCGTCACCCTGCACCTCCAGCGAGCCGATCTTCTTCGTGGGTACGGCCTCGGGCCCCTCGTCGGGAGCCGGCACGAGTCCGTTTCCGTTGAGCGTCGCCACGCCCGGGACGTGGTCGGCGACCTCGGCGGCAGGGATCCGGCGCGCACCACGGCGCGAGTACCGCTTGTCGTGCTGCCTGCGCAGCCGGGCTTCCAGCTTTTCCGCCGCCAGGTCGAGCGCCGCGTATGGATCGCTCGCCGCTGCCTCCGCCCGGATCACCGGACCGCGGGAGCGGAGCGTGATCTCCACTCGGTCGCAACGGTCGGCCTGCCGGGGGTTGGGCTCCTTGGACACCTCGACGTCGAGGCTGATCACCTTGCCATCGAGCTTCTGGATCTTCTCCAGCTTCAGCTTCTCGGCCACGTGCTTCCGGAACCGCTCGGGCACCTCGGTCTTGCGGCCCTTGACGACGATGTCCACGCAGAACTCCGTTCCCGGATCACTCCGCTTCGGTGCGGAGCGTCTCCCTTTTGCACCAGGCTCCGGCGAGTCCCGGAACCTCGGACTCGGTGACTTCCACCTCCTCCCCCGTGAGCGAGATCTCCACTCCACCGTTGCGAGTGATGATGAAAAACCCGCAGCACGGCATTCGGATTTGAGAGGTGTGGCCTGCGGCTTTCCCTCTCAACCGAACATATCTCGCCCGGACGGATGTCGTCACCCTCTACTGCGGCGTACCTCCGTTCAGGTGAATAGGTCCTCTCGTTACCTGCAACGACACAAGATCTCAGTCAGTTCCGGTTTATTTCGAAAGAGTCCGGTGATGCCGCGACTACTGCCGCGCACACCACGTCAATGACTCCGCCGGCGTCACCCGCGCCCGCGTTTTCCTGTCGGGCGGGCCGCCGGCCCGTCCTCTCCCGCCTTGATCCGACGTTCTGTTCCTCTCTGCTTTCCCAGGTCTCTCCCCCGTACACGGCCGAAGTCCACTCAGCGTTCGGAATCGGCCCCGGCGCCCCGGTGAGGACCCCGGGCGCGGACGAGACCGCCCGCACGGCTCGCGCGGCCTCCGCCAGGGAGGCACCCGTGGTCAGCACGTCGTCGACGAGGACGACCAGGCCCCCGGAGAGCAACCGCGCCCCTGCGGGAGCCACCTCCAGAGCGCCCGCGAGATTGTCCAGCCGCTGCCGGGAGTTGAGCCCCGACTGGTCGGCCACGGCCCGCCGCTGCCGCAGCACGCCGACCACCCGCGCCGGAAGTCCCCTCCGCCGCAGTTCACCCGCCGCCGCCAGCGCGATCCGCCGCGCCGGATCATGCCCCCGGGCCCGCACGGAGCGCCGCCCGGACGGCACTGGCACGAGCAGCACGGGAGCCCTGCCGCCCCGGGGCCACGCCGCCCCGGCCCCCGCCGGAGCCGAGGCACGCCGGAGCCCCGCCCGCACGGCTCCCGCCAGTGCCACCCCGAGCGGTCCGGCGAGCGCCAGGGCACCGCGCTCCTTGTGGGCCAGCAACGTCGCCCGGACCTCGTCCGCGTACCGGGCGGCCGCGTGCACCACGGGCAGCCCGGGCGGCTCAGGCGCCGGCCGCACCCGGTGCACCGCCGCTCCGCACAGCACCGCACGGCACCGCGCGCACAGCACCGTACGAGGTACTCCGCAGCCTCCGCACTCGCCCGGCAGCACCAGGTCGGTGAGGTCCTGCCACCACCCCCGCATGACGTCCACTGTGCCGACCCGGGCCCGACCCCGCCACCCCTGTGGACAACGGCCTGTGGACAACCCAGCGCCTCGCCACCAGCGCGTCCCCCACACGAGTGACCCTGCGGGAGCGACCCCCGCGGCAGACACGGGCAGCGGCGGGAGCCGGCCCCGGGCCGCTGGCCCGCACACCCCCAGGAACGCCAAGGGCCGCCGGCCCCTCCCCCCCGGGAACGAAAAGGGCCGCCCCTCCCGAGTCGACCTCGGCAGGAGCGGCCACCCACCCCAGCACCCCGGCACACTGCCACCGGAGCGCTCACACCTCACCCCGGATAGACCGGCGCCGTCCCCTCCGTCACCTTCTGCCACTGCTCGCCCGACGGCAGCCGGACGATGCCGTCCACCGAGTACGCCACCAGCGGCAACTGGTCGTCCTCGGCGGCCGTGACCTCCTTGACGCCCGTCAGGGCCGCGGGCGCCGGCACGTCCGGCGTGGAACCGTCGACCTGGACGTACCGCATCTGCTCGACGCCGCCATGCTCGCGCCCGACCACCACGAGCCGGCTGTCCCCGGCCCACGACATGGTGGTGACCTGCTCCAACTCCGGCGTCGCGGAGCGAAGTTCGACCACGCTGACGGCCGGCTTCCCACCTGGTTTGCCGTCCCGCTCGATCAGCCCGATGAGCAGGGTCTTCTTGCCGCCCTTCTCCACGACGAGCGCGATGCGCACCCCGTCGGCGGCCACCCGCACCGACTGGATCCGTCCGTCCAGGTGCGGCATCCGCACCTCCACCGGATCCCCCTTGCCCTCCTCGAAGAGGAGCAGGCGCGGATGGTCGGGGTCGCGGTCGGCCACCCACAAGTTGTCGTCCGCGTCCCAGCTGGGGGTCGTCAGCCGGTCCTTCTCGGCGCCGCCCCGGCTGCGCAGCAGCGGCTCGCCCAGCGAACCGCCCGAGACCAGCGACCCCACGTACAGCGACCTGCCGTCGAGGCTGACGCCGGCCGCGGTGTGCTCGTCGCGCGAGACCGCCGCCGACCGCAGTGCCGTGTCGCCCTCGCCGAGCGCCCCCGGCGCCGCGTCCGGGTCGGTGCCGCTGTTGCCCGTGGGGATCCGCACGAGCCGGTGCTCGCCGTCCACGAAGTACAGGTAGTCGGGGTGCCGCGCCGAGCTCCGGGAGGCCGCCGCGTCGGCCGCCCCGCGCGTGAGCGAGCACAGCTCCGACCCGCCGGCGCGCAGCCCGACCTCGTCCACGGCGGGGCTGAGGTTGCGCAGCGTGAACAGGATCTGGGCGGCCATCTCCTGGCAGCGGTTGGTGCCGACACCCGCCGCCTTGTGGTTGAGCGGGATCGTCAGCTTGTTCCGGTCGTCGGGCGTCAGCGCGCCGGCGTCCTTCGCCAGCGCTGTACCGGTCGGGAAGCTGGACCTGACCACGGGCCCGAGCCATCGCGTGGGCCCGTTGAGCAGGGAGTTCACCATCTGCGTCATGGGATCCACGCGCCGGCGCACGTAGACGGGGTCGGCGACCGCCGTGGGCTGGGACTTCGACCCGGCCTCGTCGGTGTTCGAGGCGAAGTAGTACTTGCTGACGGACATGTAGTTGCGCAGGAAGTCCGACTCGCCGATGACGACCCCCTGCGGCAGCGCGTCGATCCGCCACTGCCGCTTGCCGTCCTGCGTCAGGTGCACGCTCCTGCCGTACTCCCCGGTCGCCGGCGCGTAGGCGTGCTGCGCGTCGACGGTGGCGACCTTGGTGCCGGTCAGCATGTACGACATCTCGCCGGTGTCCTCCCCGCCGCCGCCCGCCTCGGGTTTGGCGCCGGGTCCGTCGGTCAGCACCGTGGCGGACGCCTCGGGCCGCCAGGCCTTCGCGGCTTCGCGGGTCAGGTACTGGCGGGCGGTCTTGTAGTGCGGGTCGTCGCTGGTGAGCGCCTCCAGGAAGCCCTGCACGATCTCCGACGGCGGCGCGTCCTCCCCCGGCGGCACGGCGAAGACCCGCACCTGGGTCTCCTGGCGCGGGGTGGACTCCACGCCCCGCAGATCCCCGCTGTCCGGCATCGAGGCGCACCCCGCCAGCACCAGGACGCCACCGGCGGCGTACGCCATCACGCGCGCGTGCCTGCGCCGGCCGCGCCCCTCGCGGTCAGCGCCCACGAGATGCCTCCCCTTGCCTGTCCACGTCCCCCGGCTCGCTCTCCCGGCCGCTGCCCTCGCCCCGCGGCCCGTTCACCGCCGGACCCCGTGCGGTCCGGCCACCGTCGTCCTCGTCGCGACCGGGCCCCTCCTGGCCACCCGCGGTCCCGCGGGTGCCGGACTGCTCGTCCTCCGCCGGCGCGTCCGGCCGCCGTGTGCCGGAGGCGGGCCTGGGCACCACACGCGAACCGTTGCCGGGCAGCGCCGTCGGGTCCGCGGTGGGGGCGACACGCGGCGGTATCGGGTCCCGCTTCGCCCCCTGGGGCACCTGCCCGCTCACCGGCTGCGCCGGCACGGTCGCCCGCTTCTCGCCGTCCCCGCCGCCGCGCGGCAGCCCGGCGTCGTCGAGACCCCGGTTCCGCCGCGAGTCCTTGGGCTCCAGAGGTATCGGGGAGCCCCGCAACGGCTCGTCGGCGGTCCTGGGCAGCGTCAGCCGGAACTGGGAGCCACCGCCCGGCTCGCCCCACGCCTGCAGCCAGCCGCCGTGCAGCCGCGCGTCCTCCAGGGCGATGGACAGCCCCAGACCCGTACCACCCGTGGTACGCGCCCGTGCCGGATCGGCCCGCCAGAAGCGGCTGAACACACGGGTCGCCTCGCCCGGCTTGAGCCCGACCCCGTAGTCCCGCACCGCCACGGCGACCGCACCACCCGCCGCCGCGAGCTTGACGACGACGTCCTTGCCCTCGCCGTGCTCGACGGCGTTGACGACGAGGTTGCGCAGCACGCGCTCCACACGCCGGGCGTCGGCCTCGGCGACCACGGGCTGCTGATCGCCCAGGATCCGGATCTGCGTGCCCTTGCGCTCCGCGAGCGGCTCGGCCCCGCTGACCACCCGCCGTACGACGTCCCTGAGGTCTATCGGCTCCGCCTCCAGCGCGGCGGCACCGGCGTCGAACCGGCTGATCTCCAGCAGGTCCGCGAGCAGCGACTCGAACCGGTCCAGCTGATCGGCGAGCAGCTCCGCCGAGCGCGCGGTCACCGGGTCGAAGTCCACCCGCGCCTCGTGGATGACGTCCGCGGCCATCCGTACGGTCGTCAGCGGCGTACGCAGCTCGTGCGACACGTCCGACACGAAGCGGCGCTGCATCCGCGACAGGTCCTCCAGCTGGCTGATCTTCAGCTGAAGGTTCTGCGCCATCTTGTTGAAGGCCTCACCGAGCCGCGCGATGTCGTCCTCACCGGTGACCTTCATACGTTCCTGAAGCCGCCCGGCCGACAGCCGCTCCGCGATGCCCGCCGCCATCCGCACCGGCGTCACGACCTGCCGCACGACGAGCCAGGCGATGGCACCGAGCAGGACCACGACGAACAGCCCGGCCGTCGCCAGCGTGCCCTTGACCAGGCTCAGCGACTTCTCCTCCTGGGTCAGCGGGAAGAGGTAGTAGAGCTGGTACGGGGCGCCGTTGGGGTCGTTGACCTGCTTGCCGATGACCAGGCCCGGCTGGGAGTCCTTGGTCGGGTTGTTGTACGTGATGCGGGTGTAGCTCTGCGCGGCCGTCGTACTGCTGCCGATCCGCTCGCGCAGGTCGGCGGGGACGCTCCTGCTCCAGTCCACCTCGCCGGAGGCCCGCTGCCCACGGCCGCCCGCGGCGTCGGCGTCGGACGCCGGCATCGTCACCACGTCGAAGGCGCCCTGGCCGCCGCTGGACAGCGAGGAGACCAGGTCGCTCATCCACGGCGTGACGTTCTGCGTGGGACGCCCGTCCGACGTGGCGACCTCGTCGCCGGCGCCGCTCGCCGCCTCGTCGGCCCGCTGCTTGGCCACCGCGAAACCGCCCGTGGCCTGGCTCTGGGACGCCTTCACCTTGGCGTCCAGCAGGCCGTTGCGCACCTGCCCGATGACGACGAAGCCCAGCAGCAGCACCACGCCCAGCGACATCAGCAGCGTCGTGACGACGACCTTCAGCTGGATGTTGCGCCGCCACAGCCGCATCACGGGCAGCAGCGGCCGGCGCACCCACCGCATGAACAGGCGGATGACCGGGCTGCCCTGGACCCCGCCCTGGAGCAGCCCGCTCTCCAGGAACCGCGCCCAGCGGGAGCCGGGATTCTTCCGCCCGACAGGCCGCTCCGGGCGGGCCCCGGACCGGCCGGGCGCCGAAGCGGCACTGTCGCCGGTCATGTCAGCTCGGCCCTGCCTTGTACCCGACACCACGGACGGTCACCACGATCTCCGGCTTCTCCGGGTCCTTCTCGACCTTGGAGCGCAGCCGCTGCACATGGACGTTGACCAGCCGCGTGTCCGCCGCGTGCCGGTATCCCCACACCTGCTCCAGCAGCACCTCACGCGTGAACACCTGCCACGGCTTGCGCGCGAGCGCGACCAGCAGGTCGAACTCCAGCGGCGTCAGCGCGATCGACTGCCCGTCCCGCTTCACGGAGTGCCCCGCCACGTCGATGACCAGGTCACCGATGGCGAGCTGCTCCGGTGCGGGCTCCTCCGACCTGCGGAGCCGCGCCCGGATCCGGGCCACCAGCTCCTTCGGCTTGAACGGCTTCACGATGTAGTCGTCAGCGCCCGATTCCAGGCCCACGACGACGTCCACCGTGTCGCTCTTCGCGGTCAGCATCACGATCGGCACGCCCGACTCCGCCCTGATCAGACGGCACACCTCGATGCCGTCGCGGCCGGGCAGCATCAGGTCGAGCAGCACCAGATCCGGCTTGGCCTCACGGAACGCGGCCAGCGCCTTGTCACCGTCGGCCACGAACGACGGCTCGAAACCCTCACCACGCAGCACGATACCGAGCATCTCGGCCAGTGCGGTGTCGTCGTCGACGACCAGGACTCGTCCCTTCATAAACGACATCATCCCATTCTCATAACAGTGGCGAAGGCAGTGGTGAGGTAGGTCACCGGCCAGTGACCATAGTCGCAGCAAGCGCTACTGTCTGCCCTCGCCCGCCCCCCGGACGATCTCCGGCAGGACCGCGAGGCGAGGGGTACCGCAGCACGCCCCCGCCCCGCACACCTCCGTCAGCGGCCCGCTCAGCCCGTCGTGACCCCGTGCGACCGCGCACACACCTCGGCGAGCGCCTCAGCGGTCACCGGCGAAACGACGCCCTCCTCCGTCACGATCGCCGTCACGAGCTCTGCCGGAGTCACGTCGAACGCCGGGTTGTACGCCTGCGTCCCCAGCGGCGCCACCGGGATCCCGCCGCCCACCTCCGTACCGACCACCGGCACCTGCGGCGCCGTCACCTCGGTCACCTCGTGCCCGGGCCGCTGCTCCACCTCGATGGACGCCCCGTCCGCCGTGTCCAGATCCACCGTCGTCACCGGCGCCACCACGATGAACGGCACATGGTGGTACCGCGCCAGCACCGCCAGCGGATAGCTCCCGACCTTGTTCGCCACCGAACCGTCCGCCGTGATGCGGTCCGCCCCGATCAGCACCGCGTCCACCTCCCCCGCGGCGAACAGCGACCCCGCCGCGTTGTCGGTGAGCAGCGTGTACGCCATCCCGCTGCGAGCCGCCTCGTACGCCGTCAGGCGGGCGCCCTGCAGCAACGGCCGCGTCTCGTCCACCCACAGCCGCCGCAGCCGCCCCGTCCGGTGCGCGGCGAGGGCCACCGCGAACGCCGTGCCCTCCCCGCCCGACACCAGGGAACCGGTGTTGCAGTGGGTGAGGATCCGGTGCCCGCCGCCGGGCAGCAGCTCCTCCAGCAGCGCCAGCCCGTGCTCGGCCATCCGCGCGCTGCCCTCGGCGTCCTCCCGGTGCAGCTGCCGCGCCGCGGCCAGCGCCGCCGCGGCCGCCTGCCGCTCGTCGCCGCCCTTCGCGAGCGCCGCCTCGTGCGCCGACTGCGCCCGGCGCACCCCCACCGCCAGGTTCACCGCGGTCGGCCGGGCGCCCGCCAGCGCCGCCGCCGCCTCGTCCACGTCGAAGCCCCGCGCGGCGGCGAGCGCGACGCCGTACGCCCCCGCGATGCCGAGCAGCGGTGCCCCGCGCACGGCCAGCGAGCGGATCGCCTCCACGAGTGCGGGCGCGTCCGTACAGACCAGTTCGACCTCCTCCGCAGGCAGCCTCGTCTGGTCCAGCAGGACCAGAACGGGGCCTTCCGGTGGCTCTTCCCAGCGGATCGCCCGGATCTCGGTCGGCCGCATGTCATCGCCGCTGTGCGCGTACTGATCAGCCATGCCGTCAGTCTGCCCCCGATCGAGCGGACAATTGAAGGTACGCAGCCCATACCGCGGCCGGTCACTCCACGACCGCCCCATGGCACGATGGCTGCCAACCTGCCGCCGCGCCCGCGGACGGGCACCGTGAAGGAGCGACGATGAACGACACTCCGGGCTGGGCCTCGCCCGGATCCGCCCCGTCCGACGGCCAGAAGCCGGACCAGTCCGGCCCCGCCGAGCCCACCGACCGCCCCGCACAGCCCGCGGACCGGCCGGCCCAGCCCGGCCAGGCCCCACAGGGTCCCGGCCCGCAGTGGTCCAAGGAACAGCCGCCACCGGCCCAGTGGTCCGCCCCCAGCGGCCCCTCGGCCCCCGGCCAGGCACCCCCGCCCCCGCCTCCCGGCCCGGGCTGGGGCAACCAGCCCCCCGGCGGTTACGGCCCCGGCGGACACGGCCCCGCAGGCCCCGGCGGCTACGGCGCCCCCGGGCGCGGCGGCTGGGGAGGCGGCTGGGGCGGTCCCCCGCCCGCCGCCAAGCCCGGCGTCATCCCGCTCCGCCCGCTCGGCGTGGGCGAGATCCTCGACGGCGCCGTCTCCACCATGCGCACGTACTGGCGCACGGTCCTGGGCATCTCGCTGACCGTCGCCGTCCTCACCGAGGTCATCGTCGTCCTGTTCCAGGGCCTCGTCCTGGACGACGCCGGCACCGGCGCCCTCAACGACCCCAGCGCCACCCTCAGCGAGCTGAGCCGCGCCATGGGCGACGCCCTGCTCAACTCCTCCGTCGTCCTCGTGATCTCGCTGGTCGGCACCGTCATCGCGACCGCGCTGCTCACGACCGTCACCAGCCGCGCCGTGCTCGGCAAGCCGGTGACCATCGGCGAGGCCTGGCGGGACGCCCGCCCTCAGGTCCTCAAACTGTTCGGCCTCATCTGCGTGCTGCTGCTCATCACCGTCGGCGTCGTCACCGTGGGGGCCCTGCCCGGCCTCCTCGTCACCATCGCCGGGAGCAGCGGCCCAGGTATCGCCCTCACCGTCCTCGGCATCATCGGCGCCGGCATCGTCGCCCTGTGGCTGGCGATCCGCTTCTCCCTCGCCTCTCCCGCCCTCATGCTGGAGAAGCAGGGCATCAAGAAGGCCATGGGCCGCTCCGCCAAGCTGGTCCAGGGCACCTGGTGGCGGATCTTCGGCATCCAGATGCTCGCCACGCTCATCGCGAACGTCGTCGCCTCGATCATCGTCATCCCGTTCACCCTCCTCGCCGCGGCCCTCAGCGGCGACGGCCTCACCGGCTGGCTCAACACCGGTGCCGGCAGCCTCGGCTGGACGTTCCTCATCATCAGCGGCATCGGCGCGGTGATCGGCTCCATGATCACGTTCCCGATCACGGCCGGCGTCACCGTGCTCCTCTACATCGACCAGCGCATCCGCCGCGAGGCCCTCGACCTCGAACTGGCCCGCGCCGCCGGTGTCCAGGGCTACGGCTCCACCGCCCCCGGCACCACCCCGGGGAGCTGATGCGGTGAGCCGGGCGGGGGAACTTCTCACAACGGCGCTGCCACGCGCCGGCATACGCACGCTGCTGAGCGCCGGCGACACCTCCCTGCTGTCGCCGGCACGCTCCGCCGACGACCCGCCCCTCACCATCCCGCGCGACCCCGCGCGCGAGGCGGCCCGGCGCGAACTGTCCAAGCGGATGTACCACGAGAACGACCCCAGCCTGTTCCAGCGCGCGCTCGACGCCTTCTGGGAATGGCTCGGCAAACTCTTCAACGCCGCCTCGACCGCCACCCCCGGCGGCACACTCGGCCTGATCGTCATCATCCTGGCCGTCATCACGGTCCTGGCCGCCCTGTGGTGGCGCCTGGGCACACCGCGCCGCCAACCCACCTCGTCCGCAACCCTGTTCGACGACCGCCCCCGCAGCGCCGCAGAGCACCGCGCCGCCGCCGAGGCACACGCCGCCCAGGGCCACTGGAACCAGGCCGTCCAGGAACGCATGCGCGCCCTCGTCCGCGCCCTGGAGGAACGCGCCCTCCTCGACGTCCGCCCCGGCCGCACCGCCGACGAGGCAGCAGCCGAAGCCGGCCGGGCCCTGCCCGCCCACACCGACCGACTGCGCACCGCCGCCCGCGACTTCGACGACGTGACGTACGGCGGCCGCTCGGCGACCGAAGAGTCGTACCACCGCATCGCCGAACTCGACCGCGACCTGGAACGCACCAAGCCCCAGCTCGCCACGAGCAGCGCCGCCACGGCCCCCACCACCCGCCAGGGAGCCGCCGAATGACCACCGAGGCCACCCTCGCACCCACCTCGGCCTCGCCCACCGCCCGCCAGGTGTGGACCCGCGCCCGCGGCATCGCGCTCGCCCTCGTGGTCCTCCTCGCGGGAGCCGTCGCCATCGCCGTCGTCCGCTCCGACGCCCGCCACGGCGCACTCGACCCGCGCTCCGCCGACCCGGGCGGCAGCCGCGCCGTCGCCGAACTCCTCGCCGACCGGGGCGTGGACACCCGCGTCGTCACCACCCTGGACGAGGCAGCCACCGCGGCCGGCCCGGACACGACCCTCCTGGTCGCCGCCCCCGACCTGCTGACCCCCGGTCAGCAGACCCGCCTGAACAAGGCGTTCGCCGACTCCGGCGGCCGCACCGTCCTGGTCGCCTCCGGCAGCGCCTCCATCGAACGGCTCGCCCCCGGCGTCACCGCCGACCCCGCCACCAGCCTCGACTCGACGCTCTCCCCCGACTGCGCCCTGCCCGCCGCCCGACGCGCAGGCACCGCCGACACCGGCGGCGTCCGCTACACCACCACCCACCTCGGCGCCGACTCGTGCTACCCCAGCGAACGCCTGGCCACCCTGCTCCGCCTCCCGGACGAGAAGGGGAACGGCGACACCATCGCCCTCGGCGCGCCCGACATCCTCCTCAACGACCGCCTCGACGAGCAGGGCAACGCCTCGCTCGCCCTCCAACTCCTCGGCTCCCGCCCCCATCTGGTCTGGTACCTCCCCTCGCTCTCCGACACGCCGGCCGACCGCACCGACGACGAACGCAGCTTCTTCGACCTGCTCCCCTCGGGCTGGCTCTGGGGCACCCTGCAGCTCTTCGTCGCCGCAGCCCTGGCCGCCCTCTGGAGGGCACGCCGACTGGGCCCCCTCGTGCCCGAAAAACTCCCCGTCGCGATCCGCGCCTCCGAAACCGCCGAAGGCCGCGCCCGCCTCTACCGCAAGACCGACGCCCGCGACCGCGCGGCCGACGCTCTTCGCTCCACCACCCGCACCCGCCTCGCCCCCCTCGTAGGCATCCCCGTCACCCAGGCGCACACGCCCGAGGCCCTGCTCCCCGCCCTGTCCGCACACCTCCACGGCGACGGCCAGGACCAGCACGCCCTCCTCTTCGGACCGCCGCCCAGCGACGACGCAGCACTCATCGCACTCGCCGACCGACTCGACGCCCTCGAAAGAGAGGTACGCCGTCCATGATGGACCCGACCACTGACAACGCCGGGCAGACCGGGGACCCGGGCACCGCCCGCGACGCCCTGGAGGCTCTGCGCGCCGAGATCGCCAAGGCCGTGGTCGGCCAGGACCCAGCCGTCACCGGTCTCGTCGTCGCCCTGCTCTGCCGCGGCCACGTCCTCCTCGAAGGTGTCCCCGGCGTCGCCAAGACCCTCCTGGTCCGCGCCCTCGCCTCCGCCCTCGAACTCGACACCAAGCGCGTCCAGTTCACCCCCGACCTCATGCCGAGCGACGTGACCGGCTCCCTGGTCTACGACACCCGCAGCGCCGAGTTCTCCTTCCAGCCCGGCCCGGTCTTCACCAACCTCCTCCTCGCCGACGAGATCAACCGCACGCCCCCCAAGACCCAGTCGTCCCTCCTGGAAGCCATGGAGGAACGCCAGGTCACCGTCGACGGCACCCCCCGCCCCCTCCCCGACCCCTTCCTGGTCGCAGCGACCCAGAACCCGGTCGAGTACGAGGGCACCTACCCCCTCCCGGAAGCCCAGCTGGACCGCTTCCTCCTCAAACTCACCATCCCCCTGCCCTCCCGCCAGGACGAGATCGACGTCCTCACCCGCCACGCCGAGGGCTTCAACCCACGCGACCTCCACGCCGCCGGCGTACGCCCCGTAGCGGGCCCGGCCGACCTGGAGGCGGCCCGCGCGGCGGTCGCCAAGACGACCATCTCCCCGGAGATCACCGCCTACGTCGTCGACATCTGCCGCGCCACCCGCGAGTCGCCGTCCCTCACCCTCGGCGTCTCACCCCGAGGCGCCACGGCCCTCCTGGCCACCGCCCGCGCCTGGGCCTGGCTGACGGGACGCGACTACGTCATCCCCGACGACGTGAAGGCCCTTGCCCTCCCGACCCTCCGTCACCGCGTGCAACTCCGCCCGGAGGCCGAAATGGAGGGCGTGACGGCCGACTCCGTCATCAACGCGATCCTCGCCCACGTCCCCGTCCCCCGCTGATGGCAGTCACCGGACGCGCCGCCCTCCTCGCGGCCCTGGGCTCCCTCCCCGTCGGCATCTGGGAGCCCAGCTGGACGGGCATCCTGGCGGTCAACGCCCCCTTGGCCGTGGCCTGCGCCTGCGACTTCGCGCTGGCCGCCCCCGTGCGCCGCCTGGGCCTGACCCGCTCCGGCGACACCTCGGTACGCCTCGGCGACACGGCGGACGTCACCCTCACCCTCACCAATCCGTCCCGCCGCCCCCTGCGCGCCAGGCTCCGCGACGCCTGGCCCCCCAGCAGCTGGCAACCCGGCACGGAAACGACCGCCTCCCGCCACCGCCTCACGGTCCCCCCGGGCGAGCGCCGCCGCATCACGACCCGCCTACGCCCCACCCGCCGAGGCGACCGCCAGGCCGACCGGATCACCATCCGCTCCTACGGCCCCCTCGGCCTGTTCGCCCGCCAGGGCACCCACAGGGCTCCCTGGACGGTCCGCGTCCTGCCCCCGTTCACCAGCCGCAAGCACCTGCCCTCGAAGCTGGCCCGCCTGCGCGAACTGGACGGCCGCACCAGCGTCCTCACCCGCGGCGAAGGCACGGAGTTCGACAGCCTTCGCGAATACGTCCCCGGCGACGACACCCGTTCCATCGACTGGCGCGCCACAGCCCGCCAGACCTCGGTCGCCGTACGCACCTGGCGCCCCGAGCGCGATCGCCACATCCTCCTGGTCCTCGACACCGGCCGCACCTCGGCCGGTCGCGTGGGCGACGCACCGCGCCTCGACGCCTCGTTGGACGCGGCCCTCCTCCTCGCAGCCCTCGCCTCCCGCGCCGGCGACCGCGTGGACCTCCTCGCCTACGACCGTAAAGTCCGCGCCCTCGTCCAGGGCCGCACCGCAGGCGACGTCCTTCCCGCCCTGGTCAACGCGATGGCCACGCTCGAGCCGGAGCTCGTCGAAACGGACGCGCGAGGCCTCGCCGCAACCGCTCTGCGTACGTCTCCACGCCGCTCCCTGATCGTCCTGCTCACCACTCTGGACGCAGCTCCCATCGAAGAGGGCCTGCTTCCTGTCCTGTCCCAGCTCACCCAGCGCCACACGGTATTGCTGGCCTCGGTGGCCGACCCGCACATCACCGACATGGCCAAGTCCCGTGGCGATGCCGACGCCGTCTATGAGGCTGCCGCGGCCGCCCAAGCCCAGTCGGAACGCCACCGCACCGCGGAACAATTGCGCCGCCATGGCGTCACGGTCGTCGACGCCACACCGGACGACCTCGCCCCGGCACTCGCGGACGCGTATTTGGCATTGAAGGCGGCGGGACGCCTCTAGCAAATAAAGGCCCCCGAAAGGGGGCCCTGAACGCAGAAAACCCCCGCATCCGAAGATGCGGGGGTTTTCCCAAAAATTGTTCGGCGGCGTCCTACTCTCCCACAGGGTCCCCCCTGCAGTACCATCGGCGCTGTAAGGCTTAGCTTCCGGGTTCGGAATGTAACCGGGCGTTTCCCCTACGCTATAACCACCGAAACACTATGAAACTGACAACCGGCACTTTGGTTGTTCGTGGTTTCAGAACCAACACAGTGGACGCGAGCAACTGAGGACAAGCCCTCGGCCTATTAGTACCGGTCAACTCCACACGTTACCGTGCTTCCATATCCGGCCTATCAACCCAGTCGTCTACTGGGAGCCTTACCCTCTCAAGGAGGTGGGAATACTCATCTCGAAGCAGGCTTCCCGCTTAGATGCTTTCAGCGGTTATCCCTCCCGAACGTAGCCAACCAGCCATGCCCTTGGCAGAACAACTGGCACACCAGAGGTTCGTCCGTCCCGGTCCTCTCGTACTAGGGACAGCCCTTCTCAATATTCCTACGCGCACAGCGGATAGGGACCGAACTGTCTCACGACGTTCTAAACCCAGCTCGCGTACCGCTTTAATGGGCGAACAGCCCAACCCTTGGGACCGACTCCAGCCCCAGGATGCGACGAGCCGACATCGAGGTGCCAAACCATCCCGTCGATATGGACTCTTGGGGAAGATCAGCCTGTTATCCCCGGGGTACCTTTTATCCGTTGAGCGACGGCGCTTCCACAAGCCACCGCCGGATCACTAGTCCCGACTTTCGTCCCTGCTCGACCCGTCGGTCTCACAGTCAAGCTCCCTTGTGCACTTACACTCAACACCTGATTGCCAACCAGGCTGAGGGAACCTTTGGGCGCCTCCGTTACTCTTTAGGAGGCAACCGCCCCAGTTAAACTACCCATCAGACACTGTCCCTGATCCGGATCACGGACCCAGGTTAGACATCCAGCACGACCAGACTGGTATTTCAACGACGACTCCCCCTGAACTGGCGTCCAGAGTTCACAGTCTCCCAGCTATCCTACACAAGCCGAACCGAACACCAATATCAAACTGTAGTAAAGGTCCCGGGGTCTTTCCGTCCTGCTGCGCGAAACGAGCATCTTTACTCGTAGTGCAATTTCACCGGGCCTATGGTTGAGACAGTCGAGAAGTCGTTACGCCATTCGTGCAGGTCGGAACTTACCCGACAAGGAATTTCGCTACCTTAGGATGGTTATAGTTACCACCGCCGTTTACTGGCGCTTAAGTTCTCAGCTTCGCCCCACCGAAATGGAGCTAACCGGTCCCCTTAACGTTCCAGCACCGGGCAGGCGTCAGTCCGTATACATCGCCTTACGGCTTCGCACGGACCTGTGTTTTTAGTAAACAGTCGCTTCTCGCTGGTCTCTGCGGCCACCCCCAGCTCAGGACGTACAGTCCATCACCAGGTGTGGCCCCCCTTCTCCCGAAGTTACGGGGGCATTTTGCCGAGTTCCTTAACCATAGTTCACCCGAACGCCTCGGTATTCTCTACCTGACCACCTGAGTCGGTTTAGGGTACGGGCCGCCATGAAACTCGCTAGAGGCTTTTCTCGACAGCATAGGATCATCCACTTCACCACAATCGGCTCGGCATCAGGTCTCAGCCTTATGTGCGACGGATTTGCCTATCGCACGGCCTACACCCTTACCCCGGGACAACCACCGCCCGGGATGGACTACCTTCCTGCGTCACCCCATCACTCACCTACTAACCGCTTGGTTCGGCGGCTCCACCACTCCCCTTTGCCCGAAGGCTCCGGGGCGGCTTCACGGCCTTAGCATCACGATGCTCGATGTTTGACGCTTCACAGCGGGTACCGGAATATCAACCGGTTATCCATCGACTACGCCTGTCGGCCTCGCCTTAGGTCCCGACTTACCCTGGGCAGATCAGCTTGACCCAGGAACCCTTAGTCAATCGGCGCACACGTTTCTCACGTGTGAATCGCTACTCATGCCTGCATTCTCACTCGTGAACCGTCCACAACTCGCTTCCGCGGCTGCTTCACCCGGCACACGACGCTCCCCTACCCATCACGATCCCCGTTGGGGGTACATATCGCAATGACACGACTTCGGCGGTACGCTTGAGCCCCGCTACATTGTCGGCGCGGAATCACTAGACCAGTGAGCTATTACGCACTCTTTCAAGGGTGGCTGCTTCTAAGCCAACCTCCTGGTTGTCTCTGCGACTCCACATCCTTTCCCACTTAGCGTACGCTTAGGGGCCTTAGTCGATGCTCTGGGCTGTTTCCCTCTCGACCATGGAGCTTATCCCCCACAGTCTCACTGCCGCGCTCTCACTTACCGGCATTCGGAGTTTGGCTAAGGTCAGTAACCCGGTAGGGCCCATCGCCTATCCAGTGCTCTACCTCCGGCAAGAAACACACGACGCTGCACCTAAATGCATTTCGGGGAGAACCAGCTATCACGGAGTTTGATTGGCCTTTCACCCCTAACCACAGGTCATCCCCCAGGTTTTCAACCCTGGTGGGTTCGGTCCTCCACGAAGTCTTACCTCCGCTTCAACCTGCCCATGGCTAGATCACTCCGCTTCGGGTCTTGAGCGTGCTACTCAGTCGCCCTATTCGGACTCGCTTTCGCTACGGCTTCCCCACACGGGTTAACCTCGCAACACACCGCAAACTCGCAGGCTCATTCTTCAAAAGGCACGCAGTCACGAGATGGAAGCAAGCTTCCATCCGACGCTCCCACGGCTTGTAGGCACACGGTTTCAGGTACTATTTCACTCCCCTCCCGGGGTACTTTTCACCATTCCCTCACGGTACTATCCGCTATCGGTCACCAGGGAATATTTAGGCTTAGCGGGTGGTCCCGCCAGATTCACACGGGATTTCTCGGGCCCCGTGCTACTTGGGTGTCTCTCAAACGAGCCGCTGACGTTTCGACTACGGGGGTCTTACCCTCTACGCCGGACCTTTCGCATGTCCTTCGCCTACATCAACGGTTTCTGACTCGTCCCACGGCCGGCAGACCGTGGAAGAGAGATCCCACAACCCCGCATACGCAACCCCTGCCGGGTCTCACACGTATACGGTTTAGCCTCATCCGGTTTCGCTCGCCACTACTCCCGGAATCACGGTTGTTTTCTCTTCCTGCGGGTACTGAGATGTTTCACTTCCCCGCGTTCCCTCCACATGCCCTATGTGTTCAGGCATGGGTGACAGCCCATGACGACTGCCGGGTTTCCCCATTCGGAAACCCCCGGATCAAAGCCTGGTTGACGACTCCCCGGGGACTATCGTGGCCTCCCACGTCCTTCATCGGTTCCTGGTGCCAAGGCATCCACCGTGCGCCCTTAAAAACTTGGCCACAGATGCTCGCGTCCACTGTGCAGTTCTCAAACAACGACCAGCCACCCATCACCCCCGGAATCAACCGGAGTGCACTGGGGCCGGCACTGAAGGCAGCCAAATCGGCCGTACCCTCAGACACCCAACAGCGTGCCCGACACACTCCCCGCTCCCCTCAACGTTCCACGCTCCGAAGAGCAGTACTAGAAGGAGAAGACGATCGAGTGTGCCGAGTAGTCAACGTTCCACCCATGAGCAACCAGTGCGAGACGTTCGCTCGCATGCTGGCCTCTGACCTCGTCCCGAAGGACTCGGTAAGAAGTGCTCCTTAGAAAGGAGGTGATCCAGCCGCACCTTCCGGTACGGCTACCTTGTTACGACTTCGTCCCAATCGCCAGTCCCACCTTCGACGGCTCCCTCCCACAAGGGGTTGGGCCACCGGCTTCGGGTGTTACCGACTTTCGTGACGTGACGGGCGGTGTGTACAAGGCCCGGGAACGTATTCACCGCAGCAATGCTGATCTGCGATTACTAGCGACTCCGACTTCATGGGGTCGAGTTGCAGACCCCAATCCGAACTGAGACCGGCTTTTTGAGATTCGCTCCACCTCGCGGTATCGCAGCTCATTGTACCGGCCATTGTAGCACGTGTGCAGCCCAAGACATAAGGGGCATGATGACTTGACGTCGTCCCCACCTTCCTCCGAGTTGACCCCGGCGGTCTCCCGTGAGTCCCCAGCACCACAAGGGCCTGCTGGCAACACGGGACAAGGGTTGCGCTCGTTGCGGGACTTAACCCAACATCTCACGACACGAGCTGACGACAGCCATGCACCACCTGTACACCGACCACAAGGGGGACCCTGTCTCCAGGGTTTTCCGGTGTATGTCAAGCCTTGGTAAGGTTCTTCGCGTTGCGTCGAATTAAGCCACATGCTCCGCCGCTTGTGCGGGCCCCCGTCAATTCCTTTGAGTTTTAGCCTTGCGGCCGTACTCCCCAGGCGGGGCACTTAATGCGTTAGCTGCGGCACGGACAACGTGGAATGTTGCCCACACCTAGTGCCCACCGTTTACGGCGTGGACTACCAGGGTATCTAATCCTGTTCGCTCCCCACGCTTTCGCTCCTCAGCGTCAGTATCGGCCCAGAGATCCGCCTTCGCCACCGGTGTTCCTCCTGATATCTGCGCATTTCACCGCTACACCAGGAATTCCGATCTCCCCTACCGAACTCTAGCCTGCCCGTATCGACTGCAGACCCGGGGTTAAGCCCCGGGCTTTCACAACCGACGTGACAAGCCGCCTACGAGCTCTTTACGCCCAATAATTCCGGACAACGCTCGCGCCCTACGTATTACCGCGGCTGCTGGCACGTAGTTAGCCGGCGCTTCTTCTGCAGGTACCGTCACTTTCGCTTCTTCCCTGCTGAAAGAGGTTTACAACCCGAAGGCCGTCATCCCTCACGCGGCGTCGCTGCATCAGGCTTTCGCCCATTGTGCAATATTCCCCACTGCTGCCTCCCGTAGGAGTCTGGGCCGTGTCTCAGTCCCAGTGTGGCCGGTCGCCCTCTCAGGCCGGCTACCCGTCGTCGCCTTGGTGAGCCATTACCTCACCAACAAGCTGATAGGCCGCGGGCTCATCCTGCACCGCCGGAGCTTTCGACCCTCACAGATGCCTGCGATGGTCAGTATCCGGTATTAGACCCCGTTTCCAGGGCTTGTCCCAGAGTGCAGGGCAGATTGCCCACGTGTTACTCACCCGTTCGCCACTAATCCCCACCGAAGTGGTTCATCGTTCGACTTGCATGTGTTAAGCACGCCGCCAGCGTTCGTCCTGAGCCAGGATCAAACTCTCCGTGAATGTTTTCCCGTGATCGGGATGACACGCACGAGAGCGGAACAGTCAGGCGGAATAGGCCCGACCGTTCACAGCGTCCTCGCTGTGTTTTCTTCAAAGGAACCTCGACCATCGGTTGTCCGATGGACGGGGTATCAACATATCTGGCGTTGACTTTTGGCACGCTGTTGAGTTCTCAAGGAACGGTCGCTTCCTTTGTACTCACCCTCTCGGGCTTTCCTCCGGGCTTCCCTTCGGTCTTGCGTTTCCGACTCTATCAGATCTTTCCGATCCGATTTCCTCGGTGCTTTCCAGGTTCCCGCTTTCGCGTTTCCCTTTCCGGCGGTTCCGACTTTATCAGAAGTTTCAGGCCGGACTGACCGGCCGCTCATTTCCGATTCATCGGGAGAGGCTTCAATGAAATCAGCGTTTCAAGAAGCAGATAGATGTTCACTGTGGCTGGTCCGGGACTAGAGCCCATCTCCAGGCAACTGTTCGAATCTACCTCCCCGCACTTGCCGTGTCAACAGCTCCTGTGGGGCGAAGAGGAGACTAGCAGTTGAACGGAGGTGGTCGCACATCCGCCGGTCGGCGGGACGATCAGGCGGCGGTGGGGACGCTCGCGCTGCGTTCCGCGGCCTCTACGTCACCTGTCTCCCCGGCGCGGGCGGCACGGCCGCCCAGGACGTAGACGTAGGCCAGGAAGGCCACTTCGGCGGCGACTCCGATGGTGATGCGGGCCCAGGTGGGGAGGCCGGAGGGGGTGACGAAGCCTTCGATGGCGCCGGAGACGAAGAGGACGAGGGCGAGACCTATGGCCATGCCTATGGCGGCCCGGCCCTCTTCCGCGAGAGCGGTGCGGCGCGTCCGGGGGCCGGGGTCGATGAGCGTCCAGCCCAGGCGCAGACCAGTGCCGGCGGCGACGAAGACAGCGGTGAGCTCGAGGAGGCCGTGCGGGAGGACCAGGCCCAGGAACGTGTCGAGGCGGCCGGCCGAGGACATCAGGCCGACGCCGACGCCGAGGTTGAGCATGTTCTGGAAGAGGATCCAGAGGACCGGCAGCCCCAGGAACACCCCCAGGATGAGGCACAGAGCGGCGGCCCAGGCATTGTTCGTCCAGACCTGGGCGGCGAAGCTGGCGGCCGGGTGGCTGGAGTAGTACGTCTCGTACTGGCCGCCCGGGCGGGTGAGCTCGCGGAGTTCGCTGGGGGCCGCGATGGAGGCCTGGACTTCGGGATGCGTGCCGATCCACCAGCCGAGGAGGGCGGCGACGGCCGTCGACAGGAGCGCTGTGGGCACCCACCAGTGGCGTGCCTTGTATACGGCCGCGGGGAAGCCCTGGGTCAGGAAGCGGGTGACGTCTCGCCAGGAGGCGCGTCGGGTGCCTGTCACGGCGCTACGCGCGCGTGCCACGAGTTGGCTCAGCCGTCCGGTCAGTTGCGGGTCCGGGGCGCTGGACTGGATCAGGGAGAGGTGCGTCGCCGTGCGCTGGTAGAGGGTGACGAGTTCGTCGGCCTCGGCGCCGTTGAGGCGGCGCTGGCGGCGGAGGAGGGCTTCGAGGCGGTCCCATTCCGCTCGGTGGGCGGAGACGAAGACGTCCAGGTCCATCGGTGTGCCTGCTCCTCGGCTGGTCGTCGGAGGCTCGTCGTGGATCAGCTTGTCGTACTACGGCGCGATGCGCCCTCAGCTTGGCAGACTGGCCCTGTCGGGGGCAGGGCAGGGGAAGGACGGCGGGCGTGAGTGAGCTGGTGACGGGCGAGGCTGTGGCGTTGGAGCTGCGCCCAGCGAGGCTGCCCAGCAGGGCGCTGGCCGTGCTGCTCGATCTGGTGGCGGCGATGGCGGTATATGTCGCGGTGACCATCGTGCTGGTGACGTCCACGGCCTCGCTCGACGAGGCGGCGCAGACGGCGCTGTCGATCGCGACGTTCGTTCTCGTCCTGGTGGGCGGGCCGATCGCGGTAGAGACGCTCAGTCACGGGCGGTCGCTGGGGAAGCTGGCATGCGGGCTGCGTGTCGTGCGGGACGACGGGGGGCCGATCCGGTTCCGGCATGCGCTGGTGAGGGGCTTGATCGGGGTGATCGAGATCCTCATGACGTTCGGGATCGTCGCCTGCATCGCCTCGTTCGTGTCGGCGCGCGGGCGGCGGCTGGGGGATGTGTTCGCGGGGACCCTGGTCGTGCGGGAGCGGATCCCGGTCACGCGGACCGGTTTCGTGCCGCCTCCTCCGCCGTGGCTGGCGGGTCGGTTCTCGGGGCTCGATCTGTCGGCGGTGCCCGACGGGTTGTGGCTCGCCGTCCGGCAGTACCTGACGCGTATGCAGCAGCTGGATCCGCAGGTGGGCTGGTCGATGGCGGAGCGGCTGGCCTCGGATCTGGCGGAGCGTACTGGGGCTCCGGTGCCGCAGGGTGTGCCGCCGGCGGCGTATCTGGCGGCCGTGGTGCAGGAACGGCAGGCGCGGGAGGCCCGGCGGGCTTTCGGGAGCGATGCGGCCCGGGCGGCCACGACCGCCGCCGTTGCGTCGACGAATGGTCCAGCGGCATCGCCCGCTCCTCGTGGCGGGACTCCCGCTGTCCCCGGGCGGCCGCCCGGGGCGCCTGAGGTGGTCTCCGAGCCGTCCGCTGTGGAGCGGCCCGCGCAGTCACCGGCGGGCTCGGCGGGCGAACGGCCCGGCACCGGGTTCGTGCCGCCGGCCTAGCGGAGCGCGGGGCCCGCCGGCCCGGCGTGGCCGTGTGTTCAGGGGAACACCGACGGCGGTGATTCCAGGTCTTCGAGCTCGATGCCGGGGGCGGCGAGGACCACGTCCCCGGCGATGTGCACGGTGTGCTGCTCGCCCGTGTCCAACGCTGTGACCTGGTATTCGTCCACGGCCAGGGGGCCGTTGTCAGTGGCGTGTGCTTCGCTCTTCACCAAGGCCCAGGACTGGTCCACGGTGCGGGGGGCGAGGACCGGGTCCGTGAAGGCGACGAGGCGTACGCGGGTGGCGGCTGCGGAGGGGGTGATGCGCAGGAGTCGGGCGGTGGCGACGAGGAATGCCGGGGAGGTGCCGGTGAAGGCGTGGGCGCGCACATTGCCTTCGGTGGCGTCGGTCCCGGTGGGGTCGGTGCGGACCCAGGTGACTCCGTCGAGGGCGGCGCCGCGGACCTGCCAGGCGGCGGCGTGGAGTTCGAGGCGGATGGGGCGGCCCAGTTCGTCGAGGGTGAGGTCGACGGAGCCGTGGTGATCGCCTGCGGGGGTGGTCAGCTGGGAGACGTAGCGCCAGCCGGAGGGGCCGGGGGCGCACTGGAAGTGTTCTTCTGCGAGGGGGGTGTGATCGTGCGGATCGTGGAGCGAATAGCGGCCGCGGGGCATGGGGGTCCTGGGTCTTGACGGGCTGGGCCGGTCGTCGCCGGCCTGTCGAACGGGGCAGGCCCCCGGCACGGGGGTGCGGGGGCCTGCCTCGGAGATCCGACCGGCTGCGAACGCGGCAGCGGTGCTGCTCGGCTCAGTAGCGGTAGTGGTCCGGCTTGAACGGGCCCTCGACCGGCACGCCGATGTACTCGGCCTGCTCGGGGCGCAGCGTCGTCAGCTTCACGCCGAGCGCGTCGAGGTGGAGACGGGCGACCTTCTCGTCGAGGTGCTTGGGCAGCACGTAGACGCCGGTCGGGTACTCGTCGGGCTTGGTGAACAGCTCGATCTGGGCCAGGGTCTGGTCCGCGAAGGAGTTGGACATCACGAACGACGGGTGGCCGGTGGCGTTGCCCAGGTTCAGCAGGCGGCCCTCGGACAGGACGATGATCACCTTGCCGTCGGGGAAGGTCCAGGTGTGGACCTGGGGCTTGACCTCGTCCTTGACGATGCCGGGGATCTTGGCGAGGCCGGCCATGTCGATCTCGTTGTCGAAGTGGCCGATGTTTCCGACGATGGCCTGGTGCTTCATCTTGGCCATGTCCGAGGCCATGATGATGTCCTTGTTGCCGGTCGTGGTGATGAAGATGTCGGCCGTCTCGACGACGTCCTCGAGGGTCGCGACCTGGTAGCCGTCCATCGCGGCCTGGAGGGCGCAGATCGGGTCGATCTCGGTGACGATCACGCGGGCGCCCTGTCCGCGCAGGGACTCCGCGCAGCCCTTGCCGACGTCGCCGTAGCCGAAGACGACCGCGGTCTTGCCGCCGATGAGGACGTCGGTGGCGCGGTTGATGCCGTCGATGAGCGAGTGGCGGCAGCCGTACTTGTTGTCGAACTTCGACTTGGTGACGGCGTCGTTGACGTTGATCGCCGGGAAGAGGAGGACGCCGTCGCGCTGCATCTCGTACAGGCGGTGGACGCCGGTCGTGGTCTCCTCGGTGACGCCGCGGATCTCCGAGGACAGCTGGGTCCACTTCTGGGGGTTCTCGCCCAGGGTGCGGGTCAGCAGTTCGAGGATGACGCGGTGCTCGTCGGACTCGGCGGTGTCGGGCGAGGGGACCTTGCCGTCCTTCTCGTACTCGACGCCCTTGTGGACGAGGAGGGTGGCGTCGCCGCCGTCGTCGAGGATCATGTTGGGGCCGCCGGTGGGGCTGTCCGGCCAGGTCAGCGCCTGCTCCGTGCACCACCAGTACTCGTCCAGGGTCTCGCCCTTCCAGGCGAAGACCGGGACGCCCTGGGGGTTGTCCACCGTGCCGTTCGGGCCGACGGCGATGGCGGCGGCCGCGTGGTCCTGGGTGGAGAAGATGTTGCAGGAGGCCCAGCGGACCTGCGCGCCGAGGGCGACCAGGGTCTCGATGAGCACGGCGGTCTGCACGGTCATGTGCAGGGAGCCGGTGACACGGGCGCCGGCCAGGGGCTGGGTCTCGGCGTACTCCTTGCGGATCGCCATCAGGCCCGGCATCTCGTGCTCGGCGAGAGTGATCTCCTTGCGGCCGAACGCGGCCAGGGAGAGGTCGGCGACCTTGAAGTCCTGTCGGTTGTCGACAGTCGTCATTGCGAGCTGCTCCTCGGGGTTGGGGCGAGGTGGGTACGGCTGGTCTGCGCGGCGGCGGACACAGGGGTGCCCGAAAGAGGACACAGGCATGCCCGCGTGCGCGCAGCGCAGTCCGTCGGAGGCCCTCTCTCCCTCGGCCGGTCCGCGGTGGGACCGCCCGACCGCCATCAGCAGCGACGTCTGGCTCCGTCCCAAGCTACACCGCAAGGCCGGGCCGCCCCCAGTCCGCCTCCGAACGGATCCGGCCATGGAGGCGGTGGTGCGCGCGGGGGCACCGGCCTCCGCGGGATCGCGGCGGGCGGGGGGCCGGTGGGGTGTGTGATCGAGGGGCGGGAGCGATAACAGGACACCAACGAAGGCGGCGGCAGGAGGGGTCGAAGCGGGATGAGCAGGGAGCTTCCGGCCTTTGCGTCTGGAGCGAGGTGGTGCAGGATGCCCGGGAGTTCTGAACAGCTGATCGATCCTGCGGGGCGTCCGGGACGCCGGTTCCGCATGACAAAGGCGTTAGGAGATCGACGTGACCAGTCCGGCCGGCCCTCCCCCCACGGGCAGCGGCGATGGCGAGCGGCAGCGGTTGAGGCTGCTCGCGGTGACCGCCTGCCCGACCGGCATCGCCCATACGTACATGGCGGCCGAAAAGCTCGCCCTGGCCGCCGAGAGTCGCGGCATCGACATGAAGGTGGAGACGCAAGGATCCATCGGGGCCGAAAATGTGCTCACTGACAACGATGTCAAGCACGCCGACGGCGTGATCGTCGCCGCGGACAAGGACGTGGACCTGAGCCGCTTCGCCGGCAAGCGGGTGCTGACGGTCGGGGTCGACGAGGGCATTCGCCACCCCGAGCGGCTGATCGAGCGGGTGCTGTCCGCGCCCGTGCACACGGGAGGGGGCGCCCGCACGGCCCCCGCGGCCGGTGGCGGCAGGGAGCGGAGCGCCGGATACAAGGCGCTCATGAACGGGGTCAGTTACATGATCCCGTTCGTCGTGGTCGGGGGGCTGCTGATCGCGATCTCGCTCTCGATCGGCGGGCACACCGACCCCTCGGGCGGTCTGGTCATCCCGAAGGACTCCTTCTGGATGGATGTGAACAACATCGGCGTCATCGGCTTCACGCTGATGGTGCCGATCCTGTCCGGCTACATCGCGTACGCGATCGGGGACCGGCCCGCTCTCGTGCCCGGCATGATCGGCGGCTGGATCGCCAACACCGGTGAGCTGTACGACTCCAAGGCGGGCGCCGGTTTCATCGGGGCGATCGTGACCGGGTTCCTCGCCGGGTATCTGGTGGTGTGGATCAAGAAGGTGAAGGTCCCGAAGTTCGCGCAGCCGATCATGCCGATCATCGTGATCCCGATCGTGGCGACCACGGCCCTGGGGCTGTTCTTCATCTACGTCATCGGCAAGCCGATCTCCTGGGTGTTCGAGCACCTGACGGACTGGCTCAGCGGGATGACCGGTACCAGCGCGATCCTGCTCGGCGCGATTCTGGGGCTCATGATCGCGTTCGACATGGGCGGGCCGGTCAACAAGACGGCGTTCCTGTTCGGGGCCGGCCTCATCGCGACCGGCAATCAGACGGTGATGGGCATGTGCGCGGCGGCCATCCCGGTCATGCCGCTGGGGCAGGGCCTGGCCACGCTGATACGGAAGCGGCTGTACACCGAGCAGGAGCGGGAGACCGGGTTCGCCGCACTGTTCATGGGGTGCTTCGGCATCTCCGAGGGTGCGATCCCGTTCGCGGCGGCGCGCCCCACGCAGGTCATCCCCGCCAACATGCTGGGTGGCGCGGTCGCCGGTGCGATCGCCGGGGTCGCCGGGGTCGAGGACGCGGTGCCGCACGGCGGGCCGATCGTGGCCGTGCTGGGTGCGGTGAGCGGGGTGCCGATGTTCTTCGTGGCCGTGGTGATCGGTTCGATCGTCACCGCACTGGTCACGGTCGCCCTGGTCGACCTGAGTGAGCGCAGGCGGCGCGGGGAGGCACTCGGCGGAGTCGGCGCCCCGGCCGGGCCCGAGCCGGCCCTGGTCGGCGTCGGAGCCGGAGCGCAGGGCGGCGGAGATGCCGTGGCGGAGCGGACCGTACGCGCGGCAGAGCCGGCCGGCGCGCCCGCGGCTTCCGGGGAGGCGGTGGCTCCCGGGAGCGCGGGTCGCGCTCCCGCCGAGGAGGCCGGCGTGGGCGAGGTGCTCTCCGGCTATCTGACCCGGCAGACCGTGCGGGTCGAGCTCGGTGCCGGTGACAAGGAGTCCGCGATCCGGGAGATGAGTGAGCAGCTGGCTGGCACCGGCAGGGTCGCGGACGTGGAGGAACTGGTGGCGTGTGCGCTGCGCCGGGAGGCGCAGGGTACGACCGGGCTCGGCGACCACATCGCGATACCGCACGCCAAGACGGACGCGGTGACGGAGCCGGTCGTCGGTTTCGCGCGGTCCGTGGAGGGCGTCGAGTGGGGATCGCTGGACGGTACGAAGGCGAGGCTGGTGTTCATGATCGCCGTGCCGGAGGCGGCCGCGGGTGACGAGCATCTGCGGATCCTGGCGGTGCTGTCGCGGAAGTTGATGGATGCCGGGTTCCGGGAGCGGCTGCTGGCCGCGTCGGACGCGGACACGCTGCTCGGAGTGCTGCGCGAGGTCGGGTAGCGGGCTGCGGGTCCGCGTCCGGCATCGGGGCGCGGACCCCCGCCGGGCCGCTTGTGGGCAGCCGTTAGGCTCTGCGCCCGCGGAGAGACCGCATGGGGAGGAACGCATGTCTGGCAAGGGGCGGGGGCTGGGGATCGCAGCCGTCGTGGTGGGGCTGGTGGGGCTGCTGTCGGGGCTCGGTGGTTTCGTCGGTTTCCGGGGTTTCGGTGGCTCGGTCGTGCGGAGCGACAGCATGAAGCCGGCGCACGGCCCGGGCGACCGGGTCGTCTTCGAGCGGATCGGGGGGAGCGATGTACGGCGCGGGGATGTCGTGCTGTTCTCGGCGCCGGACCGGTACGGCTTCGACGAGTTGGTGATGGCAAGGGTCATCGGTGTGGGCGGCGATCACGTGATGTGCTGCGGGGGGACGGGTGCGGGCACTCGTATCGCCGTGAACGGAAAGCCGCTGCGGGAGCCGTATCTGGAGAACCCGGAGGCCAGCCGTGGGTTCGTCACTCCCGCCTACGACGTGCGGGTCCCGGAGGGCCGGCTCTTCATGCTGGGCGACCATCGCGCGAACGCCCGTGACGCGCGGGCCTTCCTCGACGACCGGGGCGGGACATTGCCGGAGTCGGTGATCCGGGGACGCGTGATCGATGACTCCACCGTGCCGGTGGTGCTCGGCTCGGCGATGCTGCTCGGTGCCCTGGCGGTGCCGACCGGGGTGGGGCTGGGGATCGCCGCCGTGGTCGTGCGGCGGCGGGCGCGGAGCGTGGCGCTGGCCCCGACGCCGTGGGGCGTGCGGGGCTGAGGAGCCTGGCCTCGGGGGCAGGGGCCTGGACCCGGACGCAGACGAAGACCCCGTACAAGCCCTGGGGCCCGCCGGCGTGGTGCGGCGGGCCCCAGGGGTGTTTCGTGCGGTGCTTGTGGCAGACGTCAGTGTCCGGCGTCGCTCGGCGTCGGTCCCCCGGGTGTGGCCTCGGGGTCGGGGCCCTTGGCGGCTTCGCTGACGCAGCCAAAGCCTCCGTACAAGCCCTGGGGCCCGCCGACGTGGTGCGGCGGGCCCCAGGGGTGTTTCGTGCGGTGCTTGTGGCAGACGTCAGTGTCCGGCGTCGCTCGGCGTCGGTCCCCCGGGTGTGGCCTCGGGGTCGGGGCCCTTGGCGGCTTCGCGCTCGCTGTAGATGTCCGGCTCGAGGTAGATCACGCGGGCGATCGGGACGGCGTCGCGGATGCGGGCCTCGGCGGCGTCGATCGCGGCGGCGATCTCGGTGGCCGTGCCGTCGTGCCGGACGGCGATCTTGGCGGCGACGAGGAGTTCCTCGGGGCCGAGGTGGAGGGTGCGCATGTGGATGACGCGGGTGACGGTGTCGCCGTCGACGACGGCGGCCTCGATCTTCCGGGTCTCCTCTGCGCCGGCGGACTCGCCGAGCAGCAGGGACTTGGTCTCGGCGGCCAGGACCAGGGCGATCAGGATGAGCAGGATGCCGATGCAGAGGGTGCCGATGCCGTCCCAGACGCTCTCGCCGGTGAGAAGGGCGAGGCCGACGCCGCCGAGCGCGAGGATGAGGCCGACGAGGGCGCCGAGGTCCTCCAGAAGGACGACGGGGAGCTCGGGGGCCTTGGCGTGGCGGACGAAGTCCTTCCAGGAGCGGCCGCCGCGCAGCGGGTTGGACTCCTTGATGGCCGTCCGGAAGGAGAAGCTCTCGGCGATGATCGCGAAGACCAGGACGCCGACGGGCCAGTACCAGTGCGTCAGCTCGTGCGGGTGCTTGATCTTCTCGTAGCCCTCGTAGAGGGCGAACATGCCACCGACCGAGAAGAGGACGATGGAGACGAGGAAGGCGTAGATGTAGCGCTCGCGGCCGTAGCCGAAGGGGTGTTCCGGGGTGGCCTCGCGCTTCGCCTTCTTGCCGCCGACCAGGAGCAGTGCCTGGTTGCCCGAGTCGGCGACGGAGTGGACGGACTCGGCGAGCATCGATGACGAGCCGCTGAAGAGGAACGCCACGAACTTCGCTACCGCGATGGCGAGGTTGGCGGCCAGTGCCGCCACGATCGCCTTGGTTCCGCCTGACGCGCTCATATGTCCGCGTTGTCCCTTCGTACGCCGTTCCTGGGCCCGGGCGCCCGCGTTGGTGCGCGCCCGTGGCTTTGCCCGTGCTTGACGGTGGGCCATTGTTGCAGCCCGCCGTCGCGGCGGTGAGTCAGGTCACCGGCATCGGGCCGTCGAAACGGTCAGGCGACGACGGTGGCCCGGAAAAGCGTTCCCGTTCCGGACACTTCGGCCTTTTCGCCGGCCGGGACGAAGACGGACTCACCGGGGGTCAGCTCGTGTTCGCCGGCCCGGACGGTGCCGGCCGTGCAGAGCAGGATCTGCGGGGTCGGGCGGGTGAGGTCGTGGGCGGCGCCCGCCTCGGGGAGGACGTAGCGGGAGAGGCGGAACTCGTCGATGGGCGTCTCGTAGACCTCCTCGCCGTCCGGGGAGGCCTCGGGGCGCAGGACGCCGGGGTCGCTGGGGAGGAAGCGGACGATGCGCAGGAGTTCGGGGACGTCGACGTGCTTGGGCGTCAGGCCGCAGCGCAGGACGTTGTCGGAGTTGGCCATGATCTCGACGCCGAGGCCGTCGAGGTAGGCGTGCGGCACGCCGGCGCCCAGGTAGAGGGCCTCGCCGGGCTGGAGCCGGACGTGGTTGAGGAGCATCGCGGCGATGACGCCGGGGTCGCCCGGGTAGTGGTGGGCGATGTCGGCGTAGGGGGCGTAGGCGCCGCCGAGGCGGTCGCAGGCGGCGGCCGCTTCCGCGACGGTGCGGGACATCTCGTCGGGGTCGGCGGTGAGGATCGCCGTGAGGACCTCGCGCAGGGCGGCGTCCTCGGGGTGGGCGTGCAGCAGGTCGACGTAGGGCTTGAGGGAGTCGACGCCGAGGTCGTCGAGGAGGGCCGCGGCCTGAAGCGGGTCGCGGAAGCCGCACAGGCCGTCGAACTCGGTGAGGGCGCAGATCAGTTCGGGCTTGTGGTTGGCGTCCTTGTAGTTGCGGTGCGGGGCGTCCACGGGGATGCCGCGCCGTTCCTCGTCCGCGTAGCCCTCCTTCGCCTGCGCGAGGTCGGGGTGGACTTGGAGGGAGAGCGGCGCGCCCGCGGCGAGGAGCTTGAGGAGGAAGGGCAGCCGGGGGCCGAACCTGGCGACGGCGGCGGGTCCGAGTTCCTTCTCGGGGTCGGCGTCGACCACCTCGGCGAGCGTGCCCCGGCCGGTGCGCGAGGGTGCGCCCGGGTGGGCGCCCATCCACATCTCCGCCTGCGGCCGGCCGGTCGGCTCGACGCCGAGCAGCTGCGGAATGGCGGTCGGGGAACCCCAGGCGTAGGGGCGGACGGTGTTGTCGAGGCGGTCCATGGCGTTCTCTCTGGTGTGCGGGGGTGCTGGCGCGTCAGGCTGTCCCGGGCAAGATCAGGCCCTCGAAGCGAGCGCCAGGTAAACCGCGGCGAAATCCGTGATGGCGATCAGTTCCGCGAGGGTCTCCAGTTCGCCGCCGGGCTCCGGTTCGAGCTCGCTGATCGGTGTGTCGTGGCTGAGGGCGAGTTCGCGGGCGGCGGGGGCGGCGGTGAGGCCGCCGATGGGGCGGTCGCGGAGCAGTACCACGCGCGCGTGCAGGGCGGGCGCTTCCTCGACGCGGTCGCGGAAGAAGTCGTCGGGGTCGGCGCTGGCGGCCAACGGGCCGGCGAGCAGGGCGCCGTGGGCGGCGAGCGCCTCGGGGAGTTCGGCGACGACCGCGGGGGTCCCGGACAGTTCGGCGAGGCCCGCTGCGAAGCGGCGGCCGGCCGGGCCTGCCGAGACGCCCTCGGTCCAGACGACCGGGAGCGCGTCGGAGAGTTCGGCGGCCAGGGTCTTGGCGGCGTTGCTGTACGTGGCGATGGCCGGGCCGCAGCGTTCGGCGACGAGATCGAGGCGGTCGGCGACCTTGCCGAGGGCGTCCGGCGGGGCGGCGAGCACGCCCGTGCGGTCCAGGAGCGCGAGGAGGGGGGTGAGCAGGGCCCACAGGACGCCCGGGGCGGACGCGGCGAGGGGCTCGTCCTGGTCGTACGGGGCGGTCGCCATGGGGACGAACAGGCCGTGCACACCGGCGAGGGCCTCGGCGAGCGGGGTGCGGGCGGGGGCCACGGCCACGACGGTGCAGCCCCGGCGGTAGGCCTGCTCGGCGAGCAGTGACAGGCCGGGTTCGGTGCCGTCCGGGGTGGTGATCAGCAGGAGGTCCACGGAGCCGACCCAGCCGGGCAGTTCCCACCGCAGGGCGCCCGCGGCGGGGGCGACGCCGGTGGGGGCGAGGCGGATGACCGGGCTGCCGGCGCCGGCGAGCGTGCCGATGAGGTCGGCGGCGTGGGTGGCGGCGGCTCCGGGGCCGGCGATGAGCACCGCGCGGGGGCGGCCGTCCGGCTTGAGGTCGTTGACGCCCGCCTCGGCGGCGTGGCGGGCCGCGGTACGCACGCGGGCGCCGGCTTCTGCGGCGCCGCGGAGCAGTCCGCGGTGGTCGGCCTCGGCGAGGCCCTCCGGGGAGTCGAGCAGCGATTCGTCGAGCATGGGCGGCAGCTTCCCATCGCCGGGGTCCGTTGTCAGGGTGTCCTGGATCGTGCCCGCTGTGCCGGGGGCCATGTGCACCGGGGTGTCGCGGGGGTGCGCGCGCCCCGGGCGGTCAGGCGGGGCGGCGGGCCTCGTCGACGAGCAGGACGGGGATGCCGTCGCGGACGGGGTAGGCCAGGCCGCAGCTGGTGTCGGTGCAGATCAGTTCGGTGTCCTGCTCCGTGAGGGAGGAGTGACAGGCCGGGCAGGCGAGGATCTCGAGCAGGCCGGATTCGAGAGGCATGGGTGTTCCTTCGAGGTGGCGGGCGCTTGGGGTCGTGCCTGGTCAGGTTACCGCCGGTGGGGGCGGGGCCTCAGCCCCTGATGATCCCCAGCACCTCGTCGCGGACCCGGGCCATCGTCCCGGCGTCGCGCGCCTCCGCGTTGAGGCGGAGCAGCGGTTCCGTGTTGGACGGGCGGACGTTGAACCACCAGTCGGCGGAGGAGACCGTGAGGCCGTCGAGCTCGTCGAGGGTGACGCCGTCGCGGGCCCCGTACGCGGTGCGGATCGCGGTGAGGCTGGCCTGCTGGTCGGCGACCGTGGAGTTGATCTCGCCGGAGCCCGCGTAGCGGTCGTACTGGGCCACGAGGGAGGACAGGGTGCCGTCCTGGCCGCCGAGGGCCGCGAGGACGTGGAGGGCGGCCAGCATGCCCGTGTCGGCGTTCCAGAAGTCGCGGAAGTAGTAGTGCGCGGAGTGCTCGCCGCCGAAGATCGCGCCGGTGCGGGCCATCTCGGCCTTGATGAAGGAGTGGCCCACGCGGGTGCGGACCGGGCTGCCGCCGTTCTCCTCGACCACCTCGGGGACCGACCAGGAGGTGATCAGGTTGTGGATGATCGTGCCCTTGCCGCCGTGCCGCGCCAGTTCGCGGGAGGCGACCAGGGCGGTGATCGCCGACGGGGAGACCGGCTCGCCGCGCTCGTCGACGACGAAGCAGCGGTCGGCGTCGCCGTCGAAGGCGAGGCCCAGGTCGGCGCCCTCCTCGCGGACCCGCTTCTGCAGGTCGACGAGGTTGGCGGGGTCGAGGGGGTTGGCCTCGTGGTTGGGGAAGGTGCCGTCCAGCTCGAAGTACATCGGCACCAGGGTCAGCGGCAGGCCGGCGAAGACCTCGGGGACGGTGTGCCCGCCCATGCCGTTGCCGGCGTCGACGACGACCTTCAGGGGGCGGACGGCGGTCAGGTCGACCAGGGAGCGCAGGTGGGCCGCGTAGTCCGACAGCGTGTCGCGGCCGGTGATGGTGCCCGTCTTCGCGGCCGGCTCCGGGGCGCCCGACTCGCTCCAGCCCTCCACCAGTTCGCGGATCTCCGTCAGGCCGGTGTCCTGGCCGACCGGGGCGGCACCCGAGCGGCACATCTTGATGCCGTTGTACTGCGCCGGGTTGTGGGAGGCGGTGAACATCGCGCCCGGGAGGTTCAGCGCGCCCGAGGCGTAGTACAGCTGGTCCGTCGAGCAGAGGCCGATCTCCGTCACGTCGGCGCCCTGGGCGGCCGCCCCGCGCGCGAAGGCACGCGACAGGCCCGGTGAGGAGGGCCGCATGTCATGCCCCGTCGTGATGGCGCTCGCGCCGGTGACCCGCACGAAGGCCGCCCCGAAGAGCTCGGCCAGGGACTCGTCCCACTGGTCGGGGACGACTCCGCGTACGTCGTACGCCTTCACGACCTGCGACAGATCAGCAGCCACGGCCAACCTTCCTGAAAAAGTACTGTCGGTCCGCCCAAACTACCCTCGCCCACCGACAGCGCGCCGGGCGGACGCCGGGAAGACCCCCAGCCGTCATCTCAGGTCAGGGCAGCATCCAGCCCAGGACCGGGGTGCTCTGGCCGACCACGATCAGGCACATCACCAGCAGCAGGCCCAGGCTCCACGGCAGCACCTTGCGCAGCAGGTCGCCCTCGCGGCCCGCGAGTCCGACGGCCGCGCAGGCGATCGTGAGGTTCTGCGGGGAGATCATCTTGCCGAGGACGCCGCCGGAGCTGTTGGCGGCGGCCAGCAGCTCGGGCGAGAGTCCGGACTCGCGGGCGGCGGTCACCTGGAGGGCGCCGAAGAGGGCGTTGGCGGAGGTGTCCGAGCCGGACACGGCGACGCCGAACCAGCCGAGGACGGGCGACAGGAACGCGAGCCCGGCTCCGGCCGCCGCCACGAAGTGGCCGATGGTCGCCGCCTGCCCGGAGAGGTTCATGACGTAGGCGAGGGCCAGGACGGACGTCACGGTGAGGATCGCGAAGCGCAGTTCGTGGACGGTCGCGAGCCACTCTCTGACCGCCACGCGCGCGTGGACCCCGATGACGGCGGCCGTGAGGATCCCCGCGAGCAGGACGAGGGTGCCGCCGGTCGACACGACGGGCCAGCTGAAGACGTTGCCGCCGACCGGTTCGCCGTCGGGGCCGGCGACGTTCAGGAAGGGCCAGTCGAAGGTCTGGGTGGCCCGGGCGAGCCAGTCCTTGACGGGCGGGATCTGCGCGACGGAGAAGATCACGACGATCAGCGCGTAGGGGGCGTACGCGCGCAGGACCTCGCGGGGCGGGTCCTCCTCGTCGAGTTCCTCGCTGCGGACACCCGTCAGCACGGAGGCGCGCACCGACTCGGCGGCGGGCACGCGCGCGCGTGGTACGGCGACCAGGGCGCCCGCACCGGCCAGGGCGGCGCCGATGTCGGCGAGTTGGGCGGAGACGTAGTTGGACGCGGCGAACTGGGCTACGGCGAAGGCGACTCCGCAGGCCAGGGCGGGCACCCAGGTCTCGCGCAGGCCGCGCCGGCCGTCCACGAGCCAGACCAGCACCAGCGGCACCACGAGTGCCAGCAGCGGCGTCTGACGGCCCACCACGGACGCCACGGAGTCCAGGGGCAGTCCGGTCACCTGGGCGAGCGTGACGACCGGCGTGCCCATCGCGCCGAAGGCCACGGGCGCGGTGTTGGCGACCAGGGCGACGACGGCCGCGCGCACCGGTTCGAAGCCGAGGGCGACCAGCATCACCGCGCTGATCGCGACGGGCGCCCCGAAGCCGGCCAGCGCCTCCAGCAGCGCCCCGAAGCAGAAGGCGATGACGAGGGCCTGGATGCGCGGGTCGTCGGACAGCCGCCCGAAGGACCGGCGCAGGATGTCGAAGTGCCGGGTGCGGACGGTCATCCGGTACACCCACAGGGCGTTGACCACGATCCACAGGATGGGGAAGAGGCCGAAGACGGCGCCCTGGGCGCCGCTGGAGAGGGTCTGGCCGAGCGGCATGCCATAGGCGAGCCAGGCGACGAGGACGGCGGCGAGGAGGCCGGTCAGGCCCGCCAGGTGCGCCTTCATGCGGACGCCGCCGAGCAGGACCAGGACGATCACCAGGGGCAGGGCCGCCACCAGGGCGGACAGGCCGAGTGAGCCGGCGACGGGTTCCAGTTCCTGGACGTACACGGGCGCCTCCCCGGTTTCCGGCATGCGAAAGCGATTTCTCGCAGCTTCAGAACGGAATGGTCATGTCCGCGCCAAGCTCGCGTCAATGGGTGCGCACGTGGAGAAACCGAGGGGGCCGGTCAGTTGTCGGGCGAACGCAGCACGCGCAGGTGCCCGCGCCGCGCCACTTCCCGCGGGTCGGCCCCGCGGCCCCCGCCGCCCGCCTCGGCCGCCCGCTCCTGGGGGCGGGCCGCCTCACGCACGGCGTTCGCAAGGGCTTCGAGGTCGTCGCCGCTGGGGCGGGCCGGGGCCGAACCGTCGAGAAGCCGGACGACCTCCCAGCCGCGCGGGGCGGTGAGGCGCTCGGAGTGCTCGGCGCACAGGTCGTAGCAGTGGGGTTCGGCGTAGGTGGCGAGCGGGCCGAGGACCGCGGTCGAGTCGGCGTAGACGTACGTCAGCGTCGCTACGGCGGGACGGCCGCAAGCGGTGCGCGAACAGCGACGTACAGGGCTCACGACGTTGGACGGTACCGCACTCTTGAGCGGGCCGCGACGACTCTCCACCAGGTCACTCCCCCGTGTCGTGCTGTGAAACACCCCACACACTCCTTTGAGCGCACCTTTCTGACCTGGCAGGACATCACCGTCCGAGGTGTCGAACGATCCGTCAAGCGGTCAACAGTCGCCATAAAACACTCAATTGCCGTGAGGTGACCGGTCTCGTCGGGATACGGATTTGAGCCCAACCTTGGCTTGAATGGTCATGTAACGACATGCCGCGTGGCGCGGCCGGAAGCCGTCCGTGCCGCCGTGCGGTGCCGGGCACGGGGGCGCGGCGGGGACTACCCTTCACCAGTGATGGACAAGCCCGTAACGCCCCGTGCCGCCGCCCCCGGGCCCCGCCGTCGTGATCGCCACGGACGGGGCATGCGCGGCCCGATCGCACCCCCGCAGGTACCGCTCGCCGCGAGCCGCTCGGAGGCGTTCGCCGATCTGGTGCAGGACTCCGTGGAGCGCCTGGAGCGTCGGTGGCCGCAACTCGCCGACATCGATTTCCTGGTCCTGGAGGTGCCGCGGCTCGACGGGCCCGGCCAGGCGTGGAACGACGAGGCCGTTCCGCTCGGCGGCACGATCAGCGCGCGCGAGGGCCGCCCCGCGCGCGTGGTCGTCTACCGGCGGCCGGTCGAGATCCGCACCAAGGGGCGCGACGAGCGGGCGGCACTGGTGCACGAGGTCGTCGTGGAGCAGGTCGCCGAGCTGCTCGGGCTGACGCCGGAGACGGTGGATCCGCGCTACGGCGAGGACCAGGGCTAGGGCCAGTCGTCCGGATCATGCCGGCGTCGCGGGGCCCCGGCGGCAGGGCGAGGTCTCCCGGCCGGAGCGGGTGCCCCGGCCGGGAGAGCTACTTCTGGAGAACCGACAGGTCCTCGTCCGCCTCCGGCACCGCCACCGTCCCCCGGTCGTCCGGCAGGGTCTGCACGGTGAAGGCGGGGACGCCGCCCTCGCTCGCCGTCAGGGTGCGGGCCCCGTAGACCGGGCCGCCGGACACCGTCTCGACCGTGAGCGCGTAGGTGCCCTCCAGGCCGCCGGGGGCCGGGGGCTCGATGTCCTGGGTCGTGCCGGCCTTGATCGTGTACGTCTTCGACACCGGTGTGCCGCCCTCGCTGCCGGCCGAGGCCGTGACCTTGACCGTGGCGGCGGCGCCGGGGGCCGTCAGGGACAGGGTGCTGCCCTTGCCGCTGTTGTCGGCGGACGTCGCGCGCGTGCCGACGGGGCGGGTGGCCGGGATGAACGCAGTCTCCTGCTTGTCGCCCTTGCCGCGCACGACCCGCAGGGCCGCCACGACCGGCACGGACCGGTCCGTCGGGGTCAGCACCAGGGAGCCCGCCTCGCCGCGGGTGACGTCTCCGAGATCGACGGCGGTGGTCATGCCGCCCTTGACGTGCACCGTCTCGTGCCCGGCCGGGGTGATCGGCCCGGACGGGGAGGTGAGGCGCACCTTCAGGTCCGCGTCGGCGTCGCCGGGGGTGAGGGCGACCAGGCGCACGGAGGTGGCGTCCTTGGGGATGCCGGGCAGGACCAGGCTGCCCGACGGGTCCGCGGACGCGGCCAGCCAGTCGCCGCCGAGCCTGTCGTCCAGGGCCTGCACGGCGGCGCCGACGCGTCCGCTGCGGACGTTGACGTGCACCGTGAGGTTGGTCTGCCGCTCGCCGGTGAGGGTGGACAGCAGAACCGGCTCACTGGAGTGCGGCGGGACCGTGATGCCCTCCCCCACCCCGGACTTCAGGGCGCCGTCCTTGCCGTAGAGCTCGATGTCGACCACGGCGGCCGAGTCGTCGGGGTTCGTCAGGTGGACGTAGTCGGTGCGGGCGGCGTCCGTGCTGGCGCCGGGGAACCAGAAGTCGGTGTCCGGAGCGGTGCAGTTGACGCCCTGGAGGCCGCGTCCGGTCCCCGCGGCGACCTCGGTCGTCTCCTGGACGGTCCAGCCGGGCGCGAACCTGCCGTCAGCGGTGCCGACGAGAGCGGGGGCCTCGCCGCCGGAGCTGTCGCCGGTGACCGGCTTGCCGGGCTCCTTGGGGGTCAGCACGGGCTTCGCGGGCTGGTCCGCGCCGGACTTCCCGCCGTCCTCGCCCTGGCCCTTGTCCTCGCCGTCGGCCGGAGCATCGGCCGACTCCGCGCCGGCCTCCCGTAGTTCGGCCTTGCCGCTGCTCCCGGTGCCCTTCGTGACGGGCGTGAAGGAGGTGTAGACCGTCTCGGCGAGGTCGGACGTACTGGGCGCAGGGCACAGCAGGCTCGTGCGCTCCACGGGCAGTTGGGCGGCCGCCTTGGCGGCGGTGTCCGTGCCCGGGGCGTCCGGAGCGGACAGCGCGGCGAAGCCGGTGACGGCGGCGAGCGCGGTCACGCCGGCGATCAGGGACAGGGTGGTGCGGTTCACTGCTGGCTCCCGTCGGGACGCTCACTGCCCGTGCCGTGGGGGTGGTGCTGCTGCGCCGGGTCGTACGGCGTGCCGTAGCCCTGCTGGTAGGACTGGTCGTAGCCCTGCTGGTCGTACGGCGGGTTCTGGCCCTGGCCCTGCCCCCCGTACGCGTACGGGTCGTACTGGCCGCCCTGGTAGGGGTCCGCCGGGTACGGCTGCCCGTAGGCGTCCGCCGGGTACGGGGTGTTCTGGTACTGGTCGCCGTAGCCCGCGTACTCACCGGGCTGGTAGCCGGCGTTGTCCCTCCCCCAGGCTCGAACATCCTCGCCCGGGGGGACCCCCACCCCGTAGTTCTGCTGCTGGGGCACCGCGGCCGGCGGCTGCTCCGGCTGCGGGGGCGGGAACTCCTCGGGGGCCGCGGTCTCTTCGGCCTCGGCCTCCGCCTGGGCGCGCAGGCGGCGGGCGCGGCGGCCCTCGCCGGCGACGGCCTGGGCGGGGACGGCCGGCTCCTCGGGGAGGTCGTCGTCGATGTCGCGGCGCCGGCCGGGCAGGGCGAGCACGACCAGGACGACGGCGAGGAGGCCCTGGGCCCACAGCCAGGCCGTGTGGCCGATCGGGTCCTCGTAGGTGACGTCCAGCCGGCCGCCGGCGGCGGGGAGTTCGAAGCCCTGGGCCCAGCCGTCGACCGTGGTGCGGGTCAGCGGCTTGCCGTCGAGCGTGGCGGACCAGCCGTCGGCCGCGGCGTCGGCGAGGCGCAGCACGCGTCCGCCGGCGCCGGCCGGGATCGTGGTGTGGATATCCACGGGCCCGGCGGCGACGGGCCGCGGGGTGCCGGAGGCGGAGACGATCGTGGCGCGCGCGACCTCCCGGTTGACGCGCCACAGCGCGCCACCGGCCTGCTGGCTGAGCCGGGTCAGACCGGGCGTGGCGTCCAGGACGCGGGTGACCTCGCGGGGCGCGCCCTGGTGGACGAGGACGTAGCGCACGGCGAAGCCGCCGAGCTGGTCGGCCTGGTCGGCGCCGGAGCCCGCGACCAGGTTGGCGACGACCTTGTCGAGCCTGCTGTTCTCACCGTCGGCCGCGGCGATCTCGCCGTCGCCGAGGCGGGCGCCGGAGCCGCGGACGAGCATGTAGCCGACGTGGGCGCCGGAGTCGCTGTCGAGGACGAGGGTGCGGGCCTGGTCGCGGGTGCCGCTCTCCTCGGCGACGAACGCGGGGACCTGGGTCGGGTCGCGCCGTTCCAGGGGGCCGTCGGCGCCGCGGATCATCCAGCCGGCGGCGATGAGCAGGGGACCGGCGGCCGAGGCGAAGGCGATCAGCACGGCGACCGGCTGGCGCCAGCCGAAGCTCTGCTCGGCCACCCGCGCGCGTGCCCCGTCGGCGCCGAGCGCGGCGGCCGCGAGAAGGGCGATGCCGTAGACGAGGGTCGCCGGGCCGGCCCAGGTGGAGTTGTTGGACAGGACCGCGAAGACGAAGCCGGTCAGGGCGACCGCCCAGGCCGTCCAGATGCCCGACTGGCGCTCCGAACGGACCAGGGCGGCGAGGGCGGCCAGCACGATGCCGATGAGCATGAGGCCGCTGACGGTGCCGGGGCCGCCCGGGCTGGCACCGAGGAGGTCGACGGCGGAGGCCGCCGAGGAGCCGTACGCGAGGCCCGCTTCCTTGAGGAAGCCGAACGGGAGCAGCGTGAGCGACCAGGGCGCGAGGAGCAGCAGGGGGGTGCCGAGCTGGGCGAGGAACCGCAGCCCGTAGGCCGTGATGTCGCTCCGGCGCAGCACCAGCAGTCCGACGCCGAGGAGCAGCGCGATGGGCCACACGATCGGGGTGAAGGCCGTGGTGATGGTCAGCAGCAGCGCGTAGGCCCAGGTGGCGCGCCAGCTGCCGCGGGCTCCGGAGGAGTTCGTCAGGCCGCCGGCCGCGATGCCCGCGCGGGCGATGAGCGGCAGCAGCATGGCGAGGACCGCCGTGCCGATGCGGCCGCCGGCGAGGGCGCCGGTGGCGGCGGGCAGGAAGGCGTAGACGACGGCCGCCCAGGCACGCAGCAGCCGGGACTCGACGAGCGGGCGCGAGGCGAAGTAGGCGGCGACGCCGGCCAGCGGCACCGAGCAGACGAGCAGGACCGTCACGGCCAGGCCGGTCGAGCCGAACAGCAGGGACGCCAGCATGGCCACGAGCGCGATGTACGGCGGCGCGGACGAGGTGCCGCCGGCGCCGACCGGGTGCCAGGCATCCAGATAGCGCGACCACAGCTCGCCGGAGTCGGCGGGGGCGGGCAGCAGGGCGCCGCCCGCGAGCGCGCCGCCGCCGAGGAGCTGGCGGCAGGCGACCAGGGAGACGAGCAGCAGCACCAGGAAGAGGACCGGGCCGGGCTTGCGCGCGATGCGCTTGAGCCGGGCGAACTGCTCGATCTCCAGGAAGTCGGCGTCGTCGCCGCCGGGGCCCGACTCGACGGCGCTGCCGTGCCGTCCGGCGCCGGCCGCGACCTCCGGGTCCGAGCGGCCGACGAGGCTGCTCGCGACCTGCTCGACGGTGACGCGGACGGTCGCACCGGGCGGCGGGAACAGCGCCCGCAGCTCGGCCTTGTCGATCCGGGGTGCGCCTCTGCGGCGCCGCCCGGCGAGGATCCGCTCGGGCCGGAGCAGGGTGCCCATCAGGCCGCGGATCTCGTCGACGGCCTGTCCGGGGACCTTGCCGACGAGGTAGGCCAGGGTGCGCAGCAGCGTGCCGAGCACGACCCGCAGCATCACCCAGGGGAGCACGGCCGTACGCGAGTTGACGAGCAGGGTGTAGACGGCGCCGGCCTTGTCGACCTTGTGCGGGGAGGCCGCCGTACGGCCTACGCAGTCGACCGTGCGGCGCTCGCGGCTGGAGGCCTCGGCGTGCCGGACGACCGCCTCGGGGGCGACCAGGACGCGGTAGCCGGCCGCATGGGCGCGCCAGCACAGGTCCACGTCGTCGCGCATGAGCGGCAGGTGGCGGTCGAATCCGCCGAGCTGCTCGAAGACGTCGCGGCGGACGAGCATGCCGGCGGTGGACACGGACAGCACGGGCCGGACGTGGTCGTGCTGGCCCTGGTCCTGTTCGCGGCGGTCGAGGCCCGTCCAGCGGCGGCCGGAGTTGGCGATGGAGACGCCGACCTCCAGCAGCTGCCGCCGGTCGTACCAGCCGCGGAGCTTGGGGCCCACCACGGCCACGTCCTCGCGGCCCAGCTCGTACTCGTTCTCCACGACCCGCAGCAGCTGGGCCAGGGCGTCCGGGTCCGGGGCGCAGTCGTCGTGCAGCAGCCACAGCCATTGCACCGGCTCGCCGTGCGGCAGCTCGGGCAGGTCGTAGGCGTCGTCGCGCCACGAGCGGGTGACCGGGTCCCAGCCGCTGGGGCGCTTCAGATACGGCAGCTCGTCCGGGGTGAGGACCGGGGCGATGCGGCCGCACTCCTCGACGGCCTGGCCGAAGCCGGTGCGGCGGGCGAGGTGCAGCACGCGGTCGGCGCCGAGGGCGTCGGTGACCAGCTGGGCGGAGGTGTCCGCGCTGCCGGTGTCGGCCCCCATCGCGTACTGGACGGGCCGCTCCTGGCCGAGCAGTCCGGCGAGCGCGTCGGGCAGCCAGCGGGCGCCGTCGTGGGAGACGAGGACCGCGGTCACCACATGACGCGGGAACTCAGGTGTGGCAGCGGTGTCGTGATGGGCTGCCGGGTGGCTGTGCACGGACATCGAGGTACGGGCCCCGGTTCGGTGGACTGCGGTGGACGCCTGCGCCCGGTGGGGGCGGCAGGGCGTCTCGGACGAGCGACCACACTATCGGCTGCACGGAAGGCGGCCCGCCGCCTGTGGATAACCCACGGGCGACGGGCCGTCAGAATGAGGAGTGAGGGTCAGACGGCTGCCTTCTTCAGCCGGCGGCGCTCCCGCTCGGACAGGCCGCCCCAGATGCCGAACCGCTCGTCGTTGGCGAGGGCGTACTCGAGGCACTCGGAGCGGACCTCACAGGCGAGGCAGACCTTCTTGGCCTCCCTGGTCGAGCCGCCCTTCTCGGGGAAGAAGGACTCGGGGTCGGTCTGGGCGCACAGCGCGCGCTCCTGCCAGCCGAGTTCCTCGTCCGCGTCGTCGACCAGCAGTTGCTGCACCGTCTCGGTCATGTGCGCCCCTCGTCTGTCTTCGCGTCCCCGTGATCTAGCCGTTACCGATTCCGGCTGAACGACACGAGTGAAATTACAAGTGTGCTGCTCCGGGCGAGTCAAGCCGAGATCTGCTATTGAGCCCCTTATTCACTCTGCGGAACCAAGCCCATGCGGAAAGTGTTCAAATCACCATAAAACCTGACACACAGACGGAGCCCCCGAGGGCTCACACCTTCCGACGGACCCCTTGCAGACCTGTACGAAGAAGGACGCCCAGGAGTTCGATCTCGTTCCGACACGCACATCGAAGCGAAACGGATCACAGTTGGATCACGAGTACGCAACGGGGTTTGTGCGCCCGGTTGGACGCCATGTGTCCCGGACGGGCCATGAACAAACCTTTCATCTGAGCGATCGACCGGATGAGGTGAACCACATCCCACATACCGGGTGTCGAGTTGACAGTGAAGGTGTGAACCGGTGTCCTTGTGGGCATGCTCGCGAACTTGGCGCTCACCTCGACCCGCACCGCCGGGTCCCACGGTGCTGCCCGCGCTCGCTGTAGCTGTTGCTGTTCCAGCTGTTGAGCCACACCTGCTCCAGCTGAAGGCCGGGCCACCCGTATCCCGGCTCCCGTTCCCTCTGACCTTCTTTCACTGAGGAACCACCCCCCATGAACAGCGACAGCGACCTCCAGATCGCCGGCGACATCCTCGAAGTCACCCACCTCCTCCAGACCCCGCGCGAGCACCCGGCCACCGTCGCCGAGTTCGTCGGACTGGCCCGCTCGATCGCCGAGGACCGCTCCCAGTGGGAGCACCTCGTCCGCTACGACGCGACCAGCCGCTGGTACCACCGGCTGCGCACCGGCCCCGGCTACGAGGTGTGGCTGCTGTCCTGGGTGCCCGGCCAGGGCAGCGGACTGCACGACCACGGCCGCTCCTCCGGTGTGCTGACCGTCCTGGACGGCACGCTGACGGAGCGCACGGAGCGGGGCACGCGCGCGTTGCGGGCGGGCGCGCAGCGCGTGTTCGCGCCGGGGTACGTGCACGAAGTCGTCAACGACGCGCTGGAGCCGGCAGTGAGCCTGCACGTCTACCACCCCGGCCTCACCGAGATGCCGATGCACACGGCCCCGCACTGCGAGGCCCGGGCCCTGCCCGGCGCGGTGACTGCCTGACCCGGATGTCGTAGCCGCCTGCAAGACTGTCGCCCATGCGCATTGTGGTTCTGGCAGGCGGCATCGGCGGTGCCCGGTTCCTGCGTGGTCTGAAGCAGGCCGTCCCGGACGCGGACATCACGGTCATCGGCAACACCGGGGACGACATCCACCTCTTCGGGCTGAAGGTCTGCCCGGACCTCGACACGGTGATGTACACGCTCGGTGGCGGCATCAACGAAGAGCGGGGCTGGGGCCGCGCCGACGAGACCTTCCACCTGAAGGAGGAGCTCGCGGCGTACGGCGTCGGGCCCGAGTGGTTCGGCCTCGGCGACCGGGACTTCGCCACGCACATCGTGCGGACCCAGATGATCGGCGCCGGATATCCGCTGAGCGCGGTGACGGAGGCGCTGTGCGACCGCTGGAAGCCGGGCGTGCGGCTGATCCCCATGTCCGACGACCGCGTCGAGACCCATGTGGCCGTCGAGATGGACGGCGAGACCAAGGCGATCCATTTCCAGGAGTACTGGGTGCGGCTGCGCGCCGCGGTGCCCGCCCGGGCCGTCGTGCCGGTGGGTGCCGACCAGGCGAAGCCCGCGCCGGGTGTCCTGGAGGCCATCGCCGAGGCGGACGTGATCCTCTTCCCGCCGTCCAACCCGGTCGTGTCGATCGGCACGATCCTCGCCGTGCCCGGCATCCGGGAGGCGATCGCCGACGCCGGGGTGCCGGTCGTCGGCCTCTCCCCCATCGTCGGTGACGCGCCCGTGCGGGGCATGGCCGACAAGGTGCTCGCCGCCGTGGGGGTCGAGTCGACCGCGACGGCGGTGGCCGAGCACTACGGCTCGGGCCTGCTGGACGGCTGGCTCGTCGACTCCGTGGACGCGGGCGCGGTGGAGCAGGTCGAGGCGGCCGGGATCCGCTGCCGGGCCGTGCCGCTGATGATGAGCGACACGGACGCGACCGCGCGGATGGCCCAGGAGGCACTGGCCCTGGCCGAGGAGGTGCGGGGGGCGTGAGCGGCGAGACGCAAGGAGCCGCCGGGTACCGGGTGTGGGCCCCGGGCGGGATCCCGGAGGTCGCGGCCGGGGACGACCTGGCCAAGCTGATCGCGGCCGCCGAGCCCGGCCTGGCCGACGGGGACGTGCTGCTCGTCACCTCGAAGATCGTGTCCAAGGCGGAGGGCCGGATCGTCGAGGCCGCCGACCGGGAGGCCGCGATCGACGCCGAGACGGTCCGGGTGGTGGCCCGGCGCGGCGCCCTGCGGATCGTCGAGAACCGGCAGGGCCTGATCATGGCCGCGGCCGGGGTGGACGCGTCCAACACCCCGTCCGGGACGGTGCTGTTGCTGCCCGAGGACCCTGACGCCTCCGCCCGCGCCGTCCGGGACGGACTGCGCGACGCCCTCGGCGTCGACGTCGGGGTCGTCGTCACCGACACGTTCGGGCGGCCCTGGCGGGCCGGGCTCACCGACGTCGCGATCGGCGCCGCCGGAGTGCGCGTGCTCGACGACCTGCGGGGCGGCACGGACGCGTACGGCAATCCGCTCAGCGCCACCGTCGTCGCCACGGCCGACGAACTCGCCGCCGCCGGCGACCTGGTCAAGGGCAAGGCCGCGGGACTGCCCGTCGCCGTGGTGCGCGGGCTCCCGCACCTGGTGGCGGAGGGCGACCGCGGCGAGGGCGCGCGGGCCATGGTCCGCGGGGCGCGCGACGACATGTTCCGCCTCGGCACCTCCGAGGCGGTACGGCTGGCCGTGACCCAGCGGCGTACGGTCCGGTCCTTCACGGACGAGCCCGTCGACGCGGCTGCCGTACGGCGGGCCGTGGCCGCGGCCGTGACGGCACCGGCCCCGCACCACACGACACCCTGGCGGTTCGTCCTGCTGGAGTCCGAGGAGTCGCGGACACGGCTGCTCGACGCCATGAAGGACGCCTGGATCGCCGATCTGCGCCGGGACGGCAAGAGCGAGGAGTCCATCGCCAAGCGGGTCCGGCGCGGGGACGTCCTGCGCAACGCGCCGTACCTCGTCGTCCCCTGCCTGGTCATGGACGGCTCGCACACCTACGGCGACCGGCGGCGCGACGGTGCCGAGCGGGAGATGTTCGTGGTCGCCACGGGTGCCGGCGTGCAGAACTTCCTGGTCGCGCTGGCCGGGGAGCGGCTGGGGTCGGCCTGGGTGTCGTCGACGATGTTCTGCCGGGACGTGGTGCGCGAAGTGCTGGACCTGCCCGCGGACTGGGACCCGATGGGGGCGGTGGCGGTCGGGCATCCGGCGGAGGAGCCCCGGCCCCGGCCCGAGCGGGACGCGGGGGCGTTCATCGAGGTGCGGTGACAGGTGCCTGGCGGCGCCTACGCTCGTAGGGCTGCTCCTCACAGATCTCAGGGACGTCATTCATGGCAGGACGGTTCGCTCAGCGACCCACGCGTACCACCGTGCGCGGTGGGCATCTCGCCGTGCCCGCGGGGGTGCCGCGGCAGGCGGCGGGACCGGGCCGGGTGCGGGAGTGGGTGCCGGACGGGCCGCTGGATCTCGGGCTGGTGCTCGGGCCGTTGCGGCGCGGGCCCGGCGACCCGACGTTCCGGGCGACGCCGGACGGGGCCGTGTGGCGGACCAGCCTCACTCCGGCCGGGCCGGGGACGCTCCGGGTGTGCGCGTACGGCGGTGGAGTGCGCGGGCAGGCCTGGGGGCCCGGGGCCGAATGGCTGCTGGAGCGGTTGCCGGAGCTGCTCGGGGCCGCGGACGATCCGTCGGCGTTCGAGCCGCGGCACCGGCTGCTGGCGTCGGCCCGGCATCGGCGGCCGGGGCTGCGGCTGACGCGGAGCGGGCTCGTGCTGGAGTCGCTGATCCCGTCGATCCTGGAGCAGAAGGTCACGGCCGACGAGGCGTACCGGGCGTGGCGGCTGCTGGTGCGGAAGTTCGGGGAGCCGGCGCCGGGGCCCGTTCCCGCGCGGATGTGCGTGATGCCGGCGCCGCGGACGTGGGCGTTGATCCCGTCGTGGGAGTGGCACCGGGCCGGGGTGGACGACAAGCGGGCGTCGACGATCCTGCGTGCCGTGCGGGTCGCTGCGCGGCTGGAGCAGGCGGTGGGGATGGAGCCCGGGGCGGCTCGGGCGCGGCTGGAGCTGGTGCCGGGGATCGGGCCGTGGACCTCCACGGAGACGGTGCAGCGCAGTCATGGTGCGGCGGACGAGGTGACGGTGGGGGATCTGCATCTGCCCGGGATCGTGGGGTGGGCGCTGGCCGGGGACCGGGACGCGGATGACGCGGTGATGCTGGAGCTGCTGGAGCCGTATGCGGGGCAGCGGCATCGGGCGGCTCGGTTGATCCTGCTGAGCGGGAGGGTGCCGGCACGGCGGGCGCCGAAGATGCCTCGGTGGGATATCGGGCAGCTGTGAGCTGTTGGCTTCGCGTGCGGGCGCGTTGGTGCCGCACGGGGTGTTGCGCACGCTCTGTCGGGGTTCAGGTGCTCGGCGTTGGTGCCGGGGGCGGGTGGGTGCGCAGCTCGGCGTAGCGGGTGCCTCCCCCAAGCTCTCGGCTTCGCTCGAGCAGGGGGGACCCCCACGCCCACCCGTGCGGCCCCCAGCGGCACGCATGCCCGCGGCGGCCGTCCCGGACTACTGGTCCGATGAGAAGCGGACCGCTCCTGCTGGGATGCGGGCGTCGCACCATATGCGGGCGCCCTCCAGGAGCTCGTTGTCGGGGCCGATCACCGCGCCGTCGCCTATGACCGTGCCCGTGAGGACCGAGCGTTGGCCGACGCGCGCCCTCGTGCCGATCAGGGAGTCGGTGATGACCGCGCCCGGCTCGATCACCGCGCCGGGCAGGATCGTGCTGCCGAAGATCCGCGCGCCCTCCGCGACGAACGCGCCCTCGCCCACCACCGTGCCGCCCGACAGCTTCGCGTCGGACGCGACCTGCGCCGTGGGCAGGACCAGCCGGTCGCCGCAGCGGCCGGGGACGGCGGGCGACGGGGCCCGGCCGAGAACCAGGTCCGCCGAGCCGCGGACGAAGGCGGCCGGGGTGCCGAGGTCCAGCCAGTACGTCGAGTCGACCATGCCCTGGAGGTGCGCCCCGGCCGAGAGGAGGCCGGGGAAGGTCTCCCGTTCCACCGACACCGGCCTGCCCAGCGGGATCGCGTCGATGACCGAGCGGCGGAAGACGTACGCCCCCGCGTTGATCTGGTCGGTGACGATCTCCTCGGGCGTCTGCGGCTTCTCCAGGAACGCCTGGACCCTGCCCGTGCCGTCCGTGGGGACCAGTCCGTAGGCACGCGGGTCCGTGACCTTGGTGAGGTGCAGGGAGACGTCCGCGCCCGTCGTCTCGTGGGTGTCGACCAGGGCCCGGATGTCCAGGCCCGTCAGGATGTCGCCGTTGAAGATCAGGACCGGGTCGTCGGGGCCGGAGTGCAGCCGGGAGGCCACGTTGCGGATGGCGCCGCCCGTGCCGAGCGGCTCCTCCTCCGTGACGTACTCGATGTGCAGTCCGAGCGCGGCGCCGTCACCGAAGTACGGCTCGAAGACCTCGGCCAGGTAGGACGTGGCCAGGACGATGTGCTCGACACCCGCGGCTCTGGCTCTCGCCAGCTGGTGCGTGAGGAAGGGCACCCCGGCCGCCGGGACCATGGGCTTGGGCGTGTGCACCGTGAGCGGGCGCAGCCGGGTGCCCTTGCCGCCGACCAGGAGGATCGCTTCAGTCACGTGTCGTCTCTGCTTCCTGCCGGGACCGGCCGAACTGTCTTTCGGCCGGTCAGTGTATGCAGACCGTTCCGTGGCGCCTTCGTTGGCCGTGCGGCATGCCGCCCCCTGCCCCCCGTAGGCGGTGAACGTGTGCTCAGCGGCCTTGGTAGTGGGCCGCCTTGGAGCGGGCCGAGCCGAGCTTTCCGTAGAGCTTGCGTCCCGGGCACTCGGTCTTGAAGCCGTCCCGGTGCCCCGAGATCACGTTCAGTCGTACTTTCTTACCTTTGCGGTGGAGATTACTGCCGGCCGACTTCAGGTAGGTCTTCCCCTTCGGATTCACCCGGTGCAGCCCCAGCTTCCACGCGGTCAGCCGGGCGACGGCCTTGACCGCGGACTTCGACGGCTTGGTGGCGCCGTAGGTCCCGAGGACGGCGATCCCCATGCTCTTGCTGTTGAAACCCAGGGTGTGCGCGCCGAGGACCGGTTTCGCCACGCCCCCGGCGCGGCCCTCGTAGATCTTTCCGCACTTGTCGATGAGGAAGTTGTAGCCGATGTCCCGCCAGCCCATGCTCTTGACGTGGTAGCGGTAGATACTGCGGATGAGTGACGGGACCTGCGAACAGCTGTAGTTGTTGCCGCTGGCCGTGTGGTGCACGAAGGCCGCCTTGACCTTCTTCGTGTACCGGAAGCCGCTCTCCCGCAAGCCCTCGTCCGCCCCCCAGCCGCGCCGCGTGACGATACCCGGGCGCGGACCGACGTACGGCTTGGCCCGCAGTTGCCGCTCCGTCAGCTCGCCGGAGTTGAGGGCGAGGTATTCCCGCTCGGTCTCGGTGCGGCTCAGGGCCGCGATCTCGGTGGCGCCGAGGGGGGCGAGGCCGGCGTTGGCGGCGGACGACTCGGTGGCGGCGACGGCCTCGGTGGCGCCCGAGGTCCCGGCGTTCGGGGCGCCTGCGGCGCGGGGGCCTTCCTCGGCGCCGAGGGCCGCGTCGTCGTCCTCGCCGGGGTCGACGAGTTCGAGCCGGAGGCCCGAGGGCAGCGGGGGCGCGGCGGGCAGGTTGCGGGCGCCCGCGGTGTGCCCGGGGCCGGCCGCCGGGTCGCCGGACTCGGAGCGGACCCGCAGTTCCACGCCGTCGGAGTCGCCGACCCACAGCGGGGCCGTGGCACCGCGGACGCGGCCCGAGGCCCTCTCGGGGGTGTCCGGGTCGGCGGCGTGGTCGGCGTTGTGGGTCTCCACGTCCTGCCAGCCCGACCAGGTGCCGGTGCCGGCGGTGCGGGTGCGGACCTGGACGCGGCCGTGCAGTTCGGCGTCCGGGTCGTCCCAGACGACGCCGACGAGGGAGAAGTGGCGTACTGCGCGACGGGGCAGGCCCTGCTCGGCGGGGGCGGAGGGGGTGGCGCGGTCGCGGGTGAGGGGTTCCAGGGGGAGGGACTGGGTGCTGCCGGCGGCGGACGGTTCCGCGGCACGCCGGTCGGTCGCGGTCATGGCCGGGGTCCCCGCGTGGGACGCGGGTCTCCCGGCTTCCGCGGCCGGCACCGGTCTCGCCGTCGCCGCGAGGGCGGGAGGGGTGAGGGGGAGGGCCAGAGCGGCCGCACAGGTGACACCGATCGAGGAAGCAAGGAATCCACGCATGCCCCTGATCTTGGACATAGTCGTATAAGTCTGTCCATTTGGGAGTTGACGGGCCGTCGGTCGGGGTTCCGCCGAACCGGTGGCGGATCCGGGGCGCCGCGGCGGGCGGGCCGTTGGGCGGGGGCCCGCGCGTTGCGTACGCTTGCGCGGTGAACGCCACCGATCGCACCCCTGCCGACCTGCTGGGTTCCGCGCTCGCCGCGGATCCGGGACGCCCCCTGGTGACCTTCTACGACGACGCCACGGGTGAACGGGTCGAACTGTCCGTGGCCACCTTCGCCAATTGGGTGGCCAAGACCGCGAATCTCCTCCAGGACGAGCTGTCCGTCGAGCCCGGGGACCGGGTGGCGCTGCTGCTGCCCGCGCACTGGCAGACGGCGGTGTGGCTGCTGGCGTGTGCGTCGGTGGGAGTCGTGGCGGAGGTGTCCGGGGATGCCCGGGCGGCCGATGTCGTGGTGAGCGGGCCGGACCGGCTGGAGGAGGCCCGGGCGTGCTCCGGTGCGCGGATCGCCATGGCGCTGCGGCCTCTCGGCGGGCGGTTCCCGCAGGCACCTGAGGGCTTCGCCGACTATGCGGTGGAGGTGCCGGGGCAGGGTGACCGGTTCGTGCCGTACGCGCCCGTGGATCCGGAGGAGCCCGCGCTGGTCGTGGCCGGGCGGGAGTTCAGCGGGGCCGAGGTGGTCGAGCGGGCCCGGGCGGAGGCGACGGCGCTGGGGCTGACCGGGCCCGGCTCGCGGATCCTGTCGGGGCTGCCGTACGACACGTGGGAGGGGCTGCACGCGGGTCTGTACGGGCCGCTGGCCACCGGGGGTTCCGTGGTGCTGTGCCGGCACCTGGAGCAGGCCGGGGACGGGGTGCTGGACAAGCGGGTGGAGAGCGAGCGGGTCACGACGATCGCCCGCGGCACGGCGGGCCACTAGGCGCTCCGGCAGGGGTCCGTTGCTTCCCCGGGGCATGCCTCCCCGCGGCGCCGTGGGGGCCCCGACTCGGAGCGCTGGGGGGGGTACGGCTGGGCGTCGCGTGGCCGACGGGGCTTGCGCGCGCCGGGACGCCCGGAGTGATGGCGGGGCCTTTGCTGGGCGGCGGGCCTTGCTGGATGGCGGGGCCTTGCAGGGCGGCGGGGCCTTGCGCGCCTCAGGACGCCCGGCGTGATGGCGGGCTTTTGCCGGATGGCGGGCCTTGCAGGGCGGCGGGGCCTTGCGCGCCCCGGGACGCCCGGCATGATGACGGGGCCTTGCCGGATGGCGGGCCTGCTGGACGGCGAACCTTGCAGGGCGGCGGGGCCCTGCGCGCCCCGGGACGCCCGGCATGATGACGGGGCCTTGCCGGATGGCGGGCCTGCTGGACGGCGAACCTTGCAGGGCGGCGGGGCCCTGCGCGCCTCGGGACGCCCGGCCTGATGGCGGGGCCTTTGCCGGATGGCGGGCCTACTGGACGGCGGCCTTGCTGGATGGCGGGGCCTTGTAGGGCGACCTGAGGAGGTCGCGCGGTGGGCGGTGCTCTCGTCGGACGCGGCAGGGGGCCGCCGGCGGGGCCAGGTCCCGGAGCCCCTCACCCTTTCGGCGCACCCCCACCCACCTCCCGCCCTCCATCCGCGCCATGGTCGTAGGAGCAGTGCGCGCGGGGCGTTCCTACGTCAGGAGGGGTGGTTGCTGCCGTGGGCTACAGGGTCGGTCCTGGCATGGGGGCGTCCGCCACCGGTCGGGGCCTGGTGCGGCGGCGCCGGCGGCGGTGGGTGCGGATCACGGCGTTCGGGGCCACGGCCCTCCTCGTGGCGGCCGGCGGGGTCGGCTGGGCCCTCTACGCCAAGCTCAGCGGGAACATCACCGCCGACGAGGCCGCCGCGGCCGAGCTCGCGAAGTACGACAGGGAGCGGCCCACCTCCCTGGTCAAGGATGCCCGGAACATCCTGCTGATCGGGTCGGACTCGCGCGAGGGGAGCGACAACGCCCGCTACGGGCGGGACTCCGGCACCGAGCGGTCCGACACCACGATCCTGCTGCACCTGTCCGCGGGCCGGGGCAGCGCCACCGCCGTCTCCCTCCCCCGGGACCTGATGGTGAACCTGCCGGGGTGCCGCCGCCCGGACGGGTCCCGCAGCGCGCCCCGGTTCACCATGTTCAACCAGGCCTTCCAGCTGGGTGGTTCGGCCTGCACGATCCGGACCGTGGAGAAGCTGACCGACATCCGCGTCGACCATCACGTCGTCGTCGACTTCCACGGCTTCAAGGAGATGGTCGACGCGGTCGACGGCGTGCAGGTGTGCCTGCGGGAGCCGATCGACGACCGGGCCGCCAAGCTGCGGCTGCCCGCCGGGCGCGTGACGCTGAACGGCGAGCAGGCCCTCGGCTACGTCCGCGCCCGCAAGACCCTCGGCGACGGCAGCGACACCGAGCGGATGGAGCGCCAGCAGCGATTCCTCGGGGCACTCGTCAACAAGGTGCGCAGCAATGACGTCCTGCTGAATCCGGCGAAGCTGTACCCCGTGCTGGACGCCGCCACGTCGTCCCTCACCACCGACCCGGAACTGGCCAGCTTGCGTGGTTTGTACGAACTCGTTCGCGGCCTGCGCGACATCCCCATGGAACAAGTGCAATTCCTGACCGTCCCCCGGGAGTCGTATGCGTACGACACCAATCGCGACCAACTCGTGGAGCCCGCGGCGCAGAGGCTCTTCGAGCGGCTGCGGACGGACAAGCCGGTGGTCGTCGAGGGGGGCGGCCCGCGCAGTCATGCCCCGCTGAGGCTCTCCGACACGCGTGACGGGTCGTACGGGGATTCGTTTCCGGGTCCCTATCGCGGGCCCGCCGTCACCGTTTCTCCTCCACCGACGTTTCGGGGGAACACGGCAGCCGAGGACACCTGCGAGTAAAGCGGGCGCCAAGGTCACTCCAAGGCAATGAACGCTCCACCCGGGAAATGGGCGAATTGCCCAGGTGTAGGGACGTGGAATGGGTCACCGTCGTCGCTCGGCGCGGAAAGGGGCGGTTAGTGTGAGCGGTCCGGTGCGCCCGGCTCTGAGGGACGGTCCCGAGGTCGCGCACTGAGTGACCGAGATCCGAGCGCCTTGGAGGGGAAGGCGCCGCGTGCCCCGACGGAGGAATCAGGCAACCGTGGACGCGCAAGGCCGTGGGCGGGCGGACGACATCGATCCCGCAGACCAGTGGGTGCTCAACCCGGACACCGGCGAATACGAACTGCGACTGGGGCCTTCCGCCCCGCGATCGGGCGTCCCCGCGCCCCGCAGGCCACGGCCCTCCGAGGCGGCCCCGCCGGCACGCGGCCGCACGGAGGCACCCGGCCGGTCGCGACCCGAGACGCCCGGGCGCGCGGTGCCCCCGCCGCGCAGGCGCCGCGGGGCGCCCGAGGAGCCGCTGCCGGGCCGGCGCGGACGGCGTCCGGCGAAGGCCTCGAAGGGCAAGAAGGTCCTGCTGTGGACCGGCGGCGCGATGGCGTTCGTGCTGGTCGCGGGTGCGGGCGCGGCGTACTTCTACATCGAGCACCTGAACGACAACATCGCCTCGGTCTCCGACGACGGCGCGAGCACCGGTGGCTTCAGCAAGGACAAGGCCATCAACATCCTGCTGATCGGCACCGACAAGCGCACCGGCAAGGGCAACGGCAGCTACGGCGACGCGGGCAGTGTCGGGCACGCCGACACCACGATCCTGCTGCACGTCTCCAAGGACCGTTCGAACGCGACCGCGCTGAGCATCCCGCGTGACCTGATCACCGATGTGCCGGACTGCCCGACGACGCAGGAGGACGGCACCCAGAAGATCATCCCCGGCACGCGGCAGGTCCGCTTCAACACGAGCCTCGGCCAGGACGGCCGTACGCCCAGCTGCACCATGCGGACCGTGACCGAGCTGACCGGGGTCAAGCCGGACAACTTCATGGTCGCGGACTTCAACGCGGTCAAGACGCTGACCAGCGCGGTCGGCGGGGTCGAGGTCTGCGTGGGCAAGGACCTCGACGACCCGGACTCGCACCTCAAGCTGTCCAAGGGCACCCACACCATCGAGGGCGAGCAGGCCCTGGCCTTCGTCCGCACCCGGCACGCCGTCGGCTTCGGCGGCGACCTGAGCCGGATCGGGCTGCAGCAGCAGTTCCTGAGCGCGCTGATGCGCAAGCTGAAGTCCAACGACACCCTCACCAGCCCGTCGAAGATGCTCGACCTGGCCGAGGCGGGCACCAAGGCGCTCACCGTGGACTCGCAGCTGGACAGCATCGGCAAGCTGAAGGACCTCGGTCTGGAGCTGGGCAAGCTCAACACCGAGAACCTGACGTTCACCACCACCCCGGTGATCGACAATCCGACGGAGAAGGTCAAGGCCACCGTCGTGCTGAACGAGTCGTCGGCCCCGCAGGTTTTCAGCATGATCAGGAACGACGTCTCCTTCACCGCCGTCAAGGAGCGGAAGAAGAAGGAGGCCGCCGCGGTCGCCGCCCGGCTGAAGGGCACCAAGGCCCCGGCCTCCGAGGTGCGGGTGCGGATCCTCAACGGCGGTGCCGTCGCCGGCAGCGCCCAGGAGACGCTGAGCTGGCTGCAGAACGAGGAGGGCGTGACGAAGTCGGAGAACGCCGGCAACGCGCCCGCCTCGCTGGCGAAGACCACCCTCGAGTACGCCCCCGACCAGGCCGGCCAGGCCCGCCGTCTCGCCGATCTCATGGGCCTGCCCGGGTCCGCGATGAAGCCGGGCGAGAGCGTGACCAACGACCAGGGGCTGCCCGCGATGACGCTCACCCTCGGCAAGGACTTCGAGGGGGCGGGGGCCTCTCTCACCGCGCCTTCAAAGGCGCCGGAGGGCGTGCAGAAGTCCACCGCGGACAAGGTGGAGTGCGCCAAGTGACGGGAATTTCCTTGGTGTTCGCCGAACTTCCTTCAAACAAATGGGCCGGATTGCCCAGTTGTGAGAACGTGGAATTTCTCACCCACGTCGCTTGACGCCGAAGTGTGCGGATAGTGTGTGCGATCCAGTGCTCTCACCCATGAGCTCCGTCCTGGGGGCGTGCACTGCTTGACCAGCACCGTGCGCCTTCCGGGGGAGGGCGCCGCGTGGCCCGACGGAGGAATCAGGCAACCGTGGACGCGCAAGGCCGTGGGCGGGCGGACGACATCGACCCCGCAGACCAGTGGGTACTCAACCCGGACACCGGCGAATACGAACTGCGACTGGCCCCTTCCGCAGCGCAGTCGTCCGTTCCCGGGCCTCGTGGTTCCGGTGGCCGTGGCGCGGCCGGCAAAGGCGGCGCGGCCCGTAACGGCCGGACCGCCCCCGCCCGGCGTTCCGGTGCGGCGTCGCCCGGCGCCGGGACCCCTTCCCCGCGCAGACGCAACGGCGCCCCGGCCGAGGCGGCCTCGGGGCGCCGCGGGCGCCGTCCGGTGCAGAAGAAGGCGAAGGGCAAGAAGGTCCTGATGTGGACCGGCGGCACGCTGGCCTTCGTCCTGATCGGGGTGAGCGGGGCCGCGTACCTCTACTACGAGCACCTCAACAACAACATCACGTCCGTGTCCGACGACGGCGCCGGCACCGGCGGGTTCAGCAAGGACCGCGCGATCAACATCCTGCTGATCGGGACCGACAAGCGCACCGGCAAGGGCAACGAGGGTTACGGCGACAAGAACAGCGCCGGGCACGCGGACACCACACTCGTCCTGCACGTGTCCAAGGACCGTTCGAACGCCACGGTGCTCAGCATCCCGCGCGACCTGATCACCGACATCCCGGACTGCCCGACGACGCAGGAGGACGGTTCGGAGAAGGTCATCCCGGGCAAGCAGCGCACCCGCTTCAACAACAGCCTCGGGCAGGAGGACCGGACGCCGAGCTGCACCATGCGCACGATCACCGAGCTGACCGGGCTGAAGATGGACCACTTCATGGTGGCCGACTTCAACGCGGTCAAGACGCTGACCAGCGCGGTGGGCGGGGTCGACGTCTGCCTGGCGAAGGACATCAAGGACCCCGACTCCAAGCTCGACCTGCCCAAGGGCGAGCACACGATCGAGGGCGAGGAGGCCCTGGCCTTCGTCCGCACGCGGCACTCCGTGGGCTTCGGCGGCGACCTGAGCCGGATCGAGCTGCAACAGCAGTTCCTGGGCTCGATGATGCGCAAGCTGAAGTCCAACGACACCCTCACCAGCCCGCAGAAGATGTTCAAGCTGGCGGAGGCGGGCACCAAGGCGCTGACCGTCGACTCCCAGATCAGCACGATCAAGAAACTGGCCGATCTCGGGGCGGAACTGGGCAAGTTCGACACGAAGAACCTCACATTCGCCACCGTCCCCGTCGTCGACAACCCGGCGGAGAAGATCAAGGCCACGGTGGTTCTGAAGGAGCCCCAGGCCCAGCAGCTGTTCGCGATGGTCCGCGACGACGTGTCGCTGACCGAGGTGAAGCAGGAGAAGAAGAAGGAGAAGGCCGCCGCGGCCGCCCGGCTGAAGGGCACCAAGGCCCCGGCCTCCGAGGTGCGGGTGCGGATCCTCAACGGCGGTGCCGTCGCCGGGAGCGCCCAGGAGACCCTCAGCTGGCTTCAGGTCCAGGAGGGCGTGACCAGGTCCGAGAACGCGGGCAACGCCGAGCAGCCGCTGGCGAAGACCACGCTGGAGTACGCGCCCGACCAGGCCGACCAGGCGCGCCGGCTCGCCGACATCATGGGCCTGTCCGGTGCCGCGCTGAAGCCGGGCGAGAGCGTCACCAACTCCCAGGGCGTCCCCGCGATGACGCTGACCCTGGGCAAGGACTTCGAGGGTGCGGGCGTGCCGCTCACCACTCCGTCGAAGGTGCCGGACGACGTGCAGAAGGCCACGGCCGACAAGGTCGAGTGCGCGAAGTGACCTGAGCGTCCCGTTCTGCGTCTAACAGGTGGACGGAGCATGCCCGGACGAATCGGCCGGGTGTACATCCGACCGGGCATGTCAGTGGTCCAACCAGGAGCGGGGACGACCGTGCTCCGGCGGAGCACCGGGGGAACCCGTGGTCCGCGCGGACACGGGTCACCCGTGATCCGAACACGACTCGGGGCAATCCCGTGGGTCGGCCGTAGGGGTGGGAGGCAGGGGTATGGCGCAGAGTGACGTGCGCGAAGGCAGCACACGGCACGAGCCGGGGGGCCTGGCCCAGGACGAGCGTCCGGGGACGGCGGCGCCCGCGGGGGGCGGCGGCGAGGGGGACAAGGGCGGGGGGCACGGCCGGCGGCGCGGCGGTGGCCGCCGGATGTTGCGCTGGTCCGCGATCGTGCTGTCGGTCCTGATACTCGGGACGGCCGGCGCCGGATACCTCTACTACCGCCATCTCAACGGCAACATCGACAAGGGCAAGCGCAACGCCGGCGAGTCCGACGTCGAGAAGACCGGGCCCAACGCCGACGGCCAGACCCCGCTCAACATCCTGCTGATCGGTTCCGACAGCCGGAACTCCGCGGAGAACGTCAAGCTCGGCGGCGGCCGGGACAACGTCGGCAGCAAGCCCCTGGCGGATGTGCAGATGCTCCTGCACGTCTCGGCGGACCGCGAGAGCGCGTCCGTGGTGAGCATCCCGCGGGACACCCGGGTGGACATCCCGAAGTGCGTCGACCCCGACACCGGCGAGACCTACCCGGCCAAGAACACGATCATCAACGAGACGCTGCAGCGCGGCGGCCCGGGCTGCACCCTGGCCACCTGGCAGAACCTGACCGGCGTGTACATCGACCACTGGATGATGGTCGACTTCGCCGGAGTGGTGGACATGGCGGACGCCGTCGGCGGCGTCCCCGTGTGTGTCAACCAGAACGTGTGGGACCGGCCGCTGCCCGGCCAGCGCGGCGGCTCGGGGCTGAAGATGACGTCCGGCACGCACAAGGTGCAGGGCAAGCAGGCGTTGCAGTGGCTGCGCACCCGCCACGCCTGGGGCAGTGACCCGCTGCGCGCCAAGGCGCAGCACATGTACATGAACGCGATGATCCGGACCCTCAAGGAGCAGAACGTCTTCACCGACACCGGTCGCCTGATGGGCCTGGCCGAGGCCGGCACCAAGGCGCTGAAGGTGTCCGAGGAGATCGGCACGGTCAAGGAGCTGTACGACGTCGGCATGCAGCTGAAGTCCGTCCCGACCAACCGCATCACGATGACGACGATGCCGTGGATCGAGGACCCCCTGGACCGCAACCACCTCGTCCCCAAGCCCGAGGACGCCGACACCATGTGGGCGATGCTCCGCGACGACGTCTCCTTCGACAAGGCCGGCAAGGCGCGCGCCGCCGCGGGCCCGTCCCCGGCGTCGGTGCAGGCCACGGGTCCCGCCGCCGCACCGGCCGCCGGGCTGTCGGTCACCGTGGTCAACGGGACGGCCAGTGACCAGCAGGCCGCCGTTCCCCAGCGGGCCGCCGCGATCGTGGCCGCGCTGCGGCAGGAGGGCTTCACCCGGGCCGTCGCCTCCGGGCAGCAGGATCCGCACGGCCGGACCCAGGTGACGTACCCGAAGAGCACCGGGGAGCAGGGCCGGGCCAACGCGCTGTCGGTGGCGAAGGCGGTCGGCGTCCCGAGCGGCCAGGTGCGGGCCACGGACGACGTGACCACCACGCTGACCATCGGCAGCGACTGGCGGGAGGGCACGACGTACCCGAAGCGGAAGGCTCCCGAGGCGGGCGACCTGCCCGATTCCGCGGACGCGCTGAGCGCGGACAAGAAGGAGTGCATGGACGTGTACCGGCCCTACCGGTGGTGATCACGTCCGCGGCATGAAGGAGCGGGGCCCGCCGTCCGGGAGGACGGCGGGCCCCGTTTCATCCGCGCGGGCGGGTCAGCGGCGCAGCGCTTCGGCCGGCTGGATGCGGCTGGCGCGCCAGGCCGGGTAGAGACCGGCGAGCACACCGGTGGCCAGGCCGACCAGGGGGGCGGTCACCACCGTCGCCGGATGGATGACGGGCGTCCACTCGCGGTGGACGGCCATGACGACCACGGTCACCGTGCCGAGACTCGTGCCGACCAGGCCGCCGAGCGCCCCGAGCGCGCCCGACTCGGCCAGGAACTGGACGGTGATGTGCCGGCCGCGGGCACCGAGCGCGCGGCGCAGGCCGATCTCCCCGGTGCGCTCCAGCACGGCGACGAGCGTGGTGTTGGCGATGCCGACCGCCCCGATGACCAGGCAGATCCCGGCCAGCAGCATGAAGAGCTGGTCCAGGTCGGAGGTGACGCTGCCGCGCAGGGTCTTCGGGTCGGGCGGCGGTACGACCTTGAAGCGGTCGGGGTGGGCCGGGTCGAGCGCGAGGGCCGCCTCGGAGGCGATCTGCCGGGCGGCGCCGAGGTCGGTGGAGATGAGCATCTTGGCCCGCTCGCCGCTCTGGGGTCCGCCCCAGATCTCCTCGGCGGTGGTGCGCGGCACGACGACCGACAGCAGCAGGTCGGCCTTGCGCCGCACGTCGTCGACGATGCCGATGACGGTGAAGGCCCGGTCCCCGACGAAGACGGCCGGGGCGGTCTCCAGGGTGGAGATGCCCAGCCGGGAGGCGAGTCCCGAGCCGATCACGGCGACGTTCTCCCCGTGCCGGTCGTGGTAGGCGTCGAAGGTCCGGCCCTGCGCCAGGCTCGGCTCGGCCGCCGCGAGGACCCCGGGTGAGGCGGCGACGACCTGGGCCTCCTGCCCCGTCGCGCCGGAGGCCGGGGGCGCGGCGCCGACGGTGGTGCCGGGCGCCAGCCGTACGGGCCAGTACACCCCGGCCTCGCGAACACCGCCCAGCGCTCCGATGCGGCGGTCCGCGTCCGCGGGGAAGGCGTTGGCGAGGAACTCGGGCTGCTCGCCGCCGGTGTCCTCGACGGTCACCTCGGTGGCGGTCAGTTCGTTGAAGCGGGAGTCGATCTGCGAGGACGTGGTCGCGGTCAGTCCGAGGACCGCGACGAACGTGCCGACGCCGAGGACCGTGCCGAGCGCCGTCAGCGCCGAGCGGGCGGGCCGCTGGAGGATGCCGGCCACGGACTCCGCCAGCAGGTCCCGCGGGCTGAACCGGGAGCGCTCGCCCGGGGGCACACCCCGCGCGGCCTTCGCACGGCCCGGCCGGGTGAGGCTTCTGAACGTCTCGAGGGCCGGCATCAGACTCCCACCTGCTCCGTCAGCACGCCGTCCCGGATGGCGACGGTGCGTCGGCCGCGGGCCGCGACGTCCGGGGCGTGTGTGATCACGACGAGGGTGATGCCGTCCGCGTGCAGTTCGTCGAGGAGGGCCAGGACCGACTCGGCCGTCTGTGTGTCGAGGTTGCCGGTCGGTTCGTCGCACAGCAGCAGCGACGGCCGGGCGACCAGGGCCCGGGCGATAGCGACGCGCTGACGCTCACCGCCGGACAGCCGGGTGGGCAGCGCGTCGGTGCGGTGGCCGAGGCCCACCCGGTGCAGGGCCTCGCGGGCGCGTTCCCTGCGGCCGCGGCGGGCGCCGCCGTTGTAGACCATGGCCAGTTCGACGTTCTCCAGCGCGGAGCGGTGCGGCAGCAGATGGAAGCTCTGGAACACGAACCCGATGCGCCGCCCGCGCAGTCCGGTGCGTTCGCCGTCGGCGAGGGGCCCGGTGTCGATGCCGTCGAGGAGGTACCGGCCCTCGGTGGGCGCGTCCAGCAGCCCCGCGATGTTGAGGAACGTCGACTTGCCGGAACCGGAGGGGCCCACGACCGTGACGTAGTCGCCCTGCCGCACCGTCAGGTCGCAGGGCTTCAGGGCCGGTACGGGCGGTGGCCCGGGGTAGGTCAGCCCCACTCCGCGGAACTCGATGACCGGCGGCGCGCCGGCCGTGCTCACTCGGCGGTCCCGTCGCCCGCCGCGGGCCGGACCCCCACGACGACCTTGTCGCCGGCCTCGAGCCGGGCGGCGCCCACCGGGGTGACCGCGGTGTAGCCGTCGCCGGAGGTGCCGGGCCGCACCTCCACGCGCCGCCGCTCGCCGGAGGCGTCCAGCACGGTGACGGTGGTGCGCGCGTCGGCGCCGGCGGACAGTGCGGAGACCGGGACGACGAGCACCTTGCCGTCGGAGGAGCCGGCCTCGACGGTGAGCCGTACGTCCTGGCCCGCCAGGCGGGCCGGCAGGGCGGAGTCGGGCTTGACGGTGACCGCGTAGCCCTGTCCGGCGGGTGCCGCAGCGGCGGCGGTGCCGTCGCCGTCGGCCTCGGGGACGGTGGGGGTGTCGGCGACCGAACCGACGGTGCCGGTGAGCTCCTCGCCGTAGACCTCGGAGAGCACCTTGACCTTCTGGCCGGGGCGGACGAGGTCCTTCTCCTGGGCGCCGAGGAAGCCGGTGACGACGAGCCGGCCGGCGGAGACCGTGGCGAGCTTCTCGCCCGCGGCCGTGCCGACCTTGGCGGTCATGCTGTCGACACGGGCCGGGAAGCCGGAGAGGAAGACGACCTCGGAGGCGGGCACCATCGGGCCCGACACGGCCTCGGCCTCGGCCAGCGCGGTCTTGGCCTCGGCGAGGTCCTCGCGCGCGTAGCGGATCTCGTCGGCGTCGGCCTTGTCGCCGAGCAGTCCGTCGAGGGCGCGCTGGGCGCTCTTCACCTCGGCGCGGGCGCCCTTCAGCGGGTCGGCGCCGTCCTTGCCGCCGCCGGCGGTGACGGGTTCGTAGCCGATGGCGGCGTAGAGCGCGGCGACGGCCTGCTTGGTGCCGGGGCCGTAGGTGCCGGCGGCGTCGGCGCCGGTGCCGTGGCCGAGCTCGCGCAGTGCCTTCTGGAGCTGGCGTACGTCGTCGCCGCGGGAGCCGGGCTTGAGGTCGCGGTAGACGGGCAGTGCCCCGCGCAGGGCGAAGACCGGGCGGCCGGAGACCTCGACGAGGACGCGGCCGCCGCGGAAGGTCTGGCCGGAGCGCACCATGATCTTGGTGACGACGGGCCGGGCGACGTCCTCGGCGGCGGTGCCGGCGGGGGCGATGTCCACCGTCTGGGAGGAGGAGACCGTGCCCCGGGTGACGACCGTGTCGGCGAGGACGCGGCGCTCGACGGGCGCGGTGAGGACGTCGGGTGCGGGTGGCCGGGCCTCGGCGGCGGCCTGCGCCGGCGACTTCACGTACGCCGACGTCCACAGTGCGGCACCCACGAGCACGACCGATCCCGCGGCCAGCGCGGTCAGCGACCGCCTGCGCCGGGTCAGGCCGGAGCTCTCCCCCTGCTTCGACAACTGACACTCCCCCAACAGCGGACGACATGGGGCGGGTCGGCGCCTTCACCCCGTCCGGCCAGCACCTTCACATCGTCATGGTCGCGCCGATATGACGATTTTCGTTCGATCAAAGTCAAGTTACCGGCACCCAAAGTTACTTGACGACCAATTATTTACGGCCACGGTGATCGTTTTTGAGTCACAACCATCACCCCTCTTGCACTTCGGTGCACAACTCATGCAAAGATCCTGCGCCGTTGGCCACAACACCCTCACAGGAAACGGGGAGACACTGATGAGAGGTCGTTCCTTCTTCGCCGCGGCTGCGCTCGCACTCGGCACGCTCGCCCTGAGCTCGGCACCGGCCCAGGCCGGCTACAACGACGGCCGCTGCGACAGCGGTGAGCTGTGCATGTACTACCACTCGACCCAGTACGGCGCGTCGTCCTACGTCGACTACTACGACGAGGAGCCGAGCCACCACGACGACGTGTTCCGCTCCAGCGGCGCCGGCAAGGGCCAGGTCGTGGGCAACAACGCGTCGTCCGCGAAGTGCGAGGGCACCCGCTACAACTACGCGATCTTCTTCAACTCCAACTTCAACGGGCAGCGGCACAACCACACCTGCGACGGTGTGCGCCGCAACACGCCGGGCTGGCTGCAGAACAACAACGCCTCCAGCTACGAGCCCTTCTAGGACGCGGACGATCCCATGCCGCGCAGTACCACCGCACGACGGCTCGGGGCGGCGCTGGTGTGCGCCGCCCTCGGGCTGACCGCCTGCTCCTCGGGCTCCGGGGACGACGGCACGCCGGGCTCCCGCTCCAGCGCGGCCCCGCCGGTCGACTTCAAGAACCCTCCGAAGGTCAGCGCCACGCCCAGCATGGCCGCCTCGGTCAATCTCGAACTGCCGCTGGAGGCGTACGCCTGGACCGACGACGAGCTGCGCACCCGCCGGCAGGGCGAGGACCTGCTCGCCGCCGCGTGCATGGGCGACTACGGGTTCGACCTGGAGCCCCGGCCGTCGTACCGGGGCGACAAGGCCCTGCGTGACGCCAACCGGTACGGGGTGTCCGACCCCGACAAGGCCTCCCGCTTCGGCTACCACCCGGACCCCACCGCGCGCGGGCCCAAGCCGCCGAAGGAGAACTACTCCAGCGCCGAGTCGCTCGTGCTGTTCGGCCCGCGCGAAGGTCAGTCCGCCAAGGCCGAGCAGAACGGCAAGGCCATCCCCAAGGGAGGTTGCTGGGGCAAATCCCTGCGCGACCTCGCGTCCAAGGGGCCCAAGGTCCACCCGGACCAGGAGGAGTTCGCCGACCAGCTCGCCGGCTTCACCTACCAGGAGTCCCAGAAGGACTCCCGGGTGAAGAAGGCGTTCAGCGCCTGGTCCGCCTGTATGAAGAAGCAGGGCTACAGCTACTCCTCCCCCATGGCGGCCGTCGAGGACAAGCGGTTCACCAAGGCCGCCACCGCCTCGGCCGAGGAGATCCGCGTCGCCACCGCCGATGTCACCTGCAAACGCGAGCACAATGTGATCGGCGTCTGGTACGCCGTCGAGGTCGCGTACCAGGAACGGGCCGTCGAGAAGAACGAGCAGCTGCTGAACACGCTCAAGGAGCGCAAGAGCTCCATCCTCAAGGCCGCGGCGGCGGTCGGGGCCCGCTGACGGGCGCGGCGGCGAGCGGGGACGCCATCGCCGGCCCGCCCCGGATCACCCTTCCGCTCGACCCCTGCTCCGGCGGTGATCAGCGGCCCCGGCCGCGATCACCGCGGGGCCGCGGCCCCGCACGCAGTGGGCCCCCTTCCCAGGTGGGAAGGGGGCCCACTGCCACGTCACATCGGGTCAGGTCAGCTCGCGGCGGCGTCCGCCCGCACCGCGGGGCGCCTGGAGGCGATGACCTTCCTCGCCAGCGCCCGCGGGCTGGTCAGGAAACCCCAGCCCCACGACATGTGCATCGTGGCCAGCGCCACGGGGATCTGCAGCCGCGCCTTCAGCGGCAGGCCCTTGCCCGCCGGAAGCGAGCCGAACAGGATCGCCGCGAGATAGCCGCCGGGCACGACGAAGCCCCACGGCGTCAGCAGGGCGCCCACCAGGATCCCGGCCGCGATCGCGCACACGGCGGTCGGCGGAGCGAGGTAGCGAAGGTTGATCGAGCCCTCGTGGAAGCGGGCGACCACGTGCCGCCAGCGGCCGTAGTCCTTGTACTGCTTGGCCAGGGCCTTGACGCTCGGCCGCGGCCGGTACGACACCTTCAGCTCGGGCGAGAACCAGATCAGGCCGCCGGCCTCACGGATGCGGAAGTTCAGCTCCCAGTCCTGGGCGCGGATGAACTCCACGTTGTAACCGCCCTGCTGCTCCAGCGCCTCGCGCCGGAACACCCCGAGGTAGACGGTCTCGGCCTGACCGGCCTGCCCGCCGGTGTGGAAGGCGGCGTTGCCGACCCCGATCTTCGAGGTCATCGCGGCGGCGACCGCGTGCTCCCAGTCGTTCTCGCCCTCGGCGTGCATGATGCCGCCGACGTTCTGCGCGCCGGTCTCCTCCAGGAGCCGTACGGCGGTCGCGATGTAGTTCGGCGAGAGCATGCCGTGCCCGTCGACGCGGACGACGATCGGATGCCGGGAGGCGTTGATCGCCGCGTTCAGCGCCGCGGGCGTACGGCCGGTGGGGTTGGGGACGGTGTGGATACGCGCGTCTTCTGCCACGAGTTCGGCGGCGATCTCGTCCGTGCGGTCCGTGGACGGACCGAGGGCGATCACGACCTCCATCTCGCCGGCGTACTCCTGCGCGAGGATCGCTTGGACTGCTCCCCGCAGATGCCGCTCCTCGTTGAGGACGGGCATGATCACGGAAACGGCGGGGTGCCGCACGTCGGGATTGGCGTTCATAGGGGCCTCACGTTACCGCGAACGGGGGACAGCCTTGCGCGCCGCCGGGGCGGTGGCGCGGGCCGCAGATCGTATCGGCCTACGGTTTCACGGATCCCACGTACGGCCGTCGTCCGGAGGTGCCCCATGCCCACGCCGCCGCGGTCCCCTCGGTCCACCGCCGCTCCCCGCCGCCCTCAGCCCCCCACCCCCCGCCGTGCTCCGCGCCGGCCCGCACCGCCCGCGCGCCGGCCGCGCTGGGCCATGCGGGCGGTCACCACGCTGTCCGTGGTGGTCCTCGCCTCCGCCGGCATCGGGCACGCGGTCATGACCAGCCTGGACGCGGACATCACCCGGGTCGACCCCTTCAAGGACATGAAGAACCGCCCGCAGGCGGGCCACGGCATGAACGTCCTGCTGGTCGGCACCGACGGCCGCGAGAAGATCAGCAAGGAGGAGCGCCGCAAGTACCGGCTGGGCGGCGCGCCCTGCCACTGCACCGACACGATCATGATCGTGCACATCTCCGAGGACCGGGAACGGGCCAGCGTGGTGAGCCTGCCGCGCGACTCGTACGCGGTGATGCCGGCGCATGTCGACCGGGTGTCGGGCAAGCGGCACCACGGGCACCCCGTCAAGCTGAACGCCGCGTACGCCGAGGGCGGGCCGCAGCTGACCGTGCGCACCGTCGAGAGCATGACGAAGGTCAAGATCGACCACTATCTGGAGGTCGACTTCACCAGCTTCATGAAGACGGTGGACGTGGTCGGGGGCGTGCAGATCTGCACCGCCGACCCCCTCAAGGACAGCTACACCGGCCTGAACCTGCCGGCCGGGCGGCACACGCTCGCCGGCGGGCAGGCGCTCCAGTTCGTCCGGGCCCGCCATGTCGACGGGGCGTCCGACCTCGGCCGGATGAAGCGGCAGCAGCGTTTCATGGCGGCCCTCGTGGAACGGCTCACGTCGTCCGGGATCCTCCTCAACCCGATGAAGTTCCGGGACGTGACGCGGGCGGTGCTCGGCTCGGTGCGGGCCGACAAGGGCTTCGGCACGGACGAGATGCTGGACCTGGGCCGCGCCATGCGGAACTTCTCCCCCTCCTCCTCCGAGTTCACGACCGTCCCGATCGGGCGGATGGGGTTCGCCGTGAAGGGCGTCGGCTCGACGCTGAAGTGGGACCCGGTGAAGTCGGAGCGGCTCTTCCAGGCCCTTCGCACGGACCAGCCGCTGTCCGTGCACCGGTCGCGCGGCGCGGCCCGGGTCGTCCCCGTCGCCCCGCAGCAGATCCGCGTCCAGGTGGAGAACGGCACCCGCACGCCCGGCCTCGGCCGCCGCGTGGACGCGGCGCTGGCCTCGACGGGCTTCCGCACCACCCGCGCCCCCGTGAACTCCGCCACCCGTGACGTGAAGCGCACGGTCGTCGCCTACGACCCCCGCTGGGACCGCTCGGCCAGATCCCTGGCGACGGCCCTGCCGGGCAGCGAACTGCGCGTGGTCAAGGGCCTGGGCGCGACCCTGAAGGTCATCGCGGGCCCGGACTTCGAACGCGTCCGCAAGGTACGCGCCGAGGACCCGGGCCAGGGCGAGTTCGGAGTGGTACGGGGCGACGAGGTGGCGTGCAGCTAGGGGGGCAGCGGCGCATGCCCCAGGGGCGCGGCGAACTGCGCGACGAACCCCCACGCACCGAGGCCACAGTCCAGCGCGCCCTCCCGCGGTGTCCGCACAATCCGACGGCAGCGCACGCCCCCAGGGGCGCGGGGAACTGCGCGACAAGCCCCCACGCACCCGAGGCCGGAGTCCGGAATCCGGCGGCCGGTCAGTCCTCGATGCCCTCCGCGGCTCGCTTCTCGCGGAGCTCCATGATCGCTCGGCGGCGGGCCAGCCGGTGGGTGCGGCGGATCTGGGCCTCCTGGTAGCGGCGCTTGTCGCGCTCGGTCTCCGGGAGGACCGGCGGGACCCGGCGGGGCTTGCCGTCGGCGTCGACCGCGGCGAACACGAGGTAGGCGGAGCCGACCTGCGTGGCCGGGGCGGACTCGTTCCAGCGTTCGGCCAGGACCCGGACGCCGACCTCCATGGACGTCCGGCCCGTCCAGTTGACCTGGGCCTTGACGTGCACGAGGTCACCGACGCGGACCGGCTCCAGGAACGCCATCTCGTCCATGGACGCGGTGACCGCCGGCCCGCCGGAGTGCCGCCCCGCCACGGCCCCCGCAGCGTCGTCGACCAGCTTCATGATCACCCCACCGTGCACGGTCCCCAGAAGGTTCGTGTCGTTGTGGGTCATGATGTGGCTGAGGGTGGTGCGGGACGCCGAAGTCGGCTTGCCCGGGATATCCGGACTGCCGGAATCCGCAGCTGGGGCCTGGTCTGTCATGGCCCCTACCTTATGCCGAGGTGGCATGAGGGGGTTTTGTGTCAGCTTCGCCACAGCCGTGCTCTGATTTTCCGACGACCCTTGTATGGGCCAGTACGGAGACCTGCACACTGGGGCGCATGAATGACTGGCCCGAGGGATTCACCGGCGACAACCGCGGCAGCCGATACGGACGCGGCAGCTCGAGCGCACAGCCCGAGAGCGCCCGTGTCATGCGGCAGGTCCGCCGCGGTCCGGCGGCATCGCCCGGGCAGGCGGGATACGGCGGCGCCCCGCCCTACGCCGGCGGAGTTCCGCAGCAGCCGTCGTACGTGGACGGCGGCTACGGCACCGGCGACGGCTACGACAGCGGCTACAACACCGGCCAGGTCTACGGCTCCCCCGGCGGCAGGGGCCCCGGCGGCCCCGGCGACGGCATGTACGAGCCGCGCCCCGCCCCGAACTGGCGCCGCCGGATCAAGGTGACAACCATCACGCTGGTGACCCTGCTGGTCGTGACGAGCGTCGCCACGTACTTCTGGGCCGACTCCAAGCTCAACCGCGACGTCGACCTTGCGAAGGTCATCGACCGTCCGGAGGCGGGCGAGGGCACGAACTACCTGATCGTCGGCTCCGACAGCCGCAAGGGCATGTCCGCCGAGGAGAAGAAGAAGCTGCACACCGGGTCCGCCGAGGGCAAGCGCACGGACTCGATGATGATCCTGCACACCGGCGGCGGCGCCCCGACGCTGATCTCGCTGCCGCGCGACTCGAACGTCACGATCCCGTCGTTCAAGGGCTCCGACTCCGGCAAGTTCTACCCGAACACCGGCCGCCAGACGAAGCTGAACGCGGCCTACGCCGAGGACGGCCCGGAGCTGCTGGTGCGCACGGTGGAGGCCAACACGGGCCTGCACATCGACCACTACGTGGAGATCGGCTTCGCCGGCTTCGCGAACATCGTGGACGCGGTCGGCGGCGTCGAGATGGACATCCCGCAGGACATCAAGGACACCAAGTCCGGCGCGGACCTCAAGAAGGGCAAGCAGACGCTGAACGGCGAGCAGGCCCTGGCCTTCGTCCGCACCCGCTACGCGCTCGCCGGCTCCGACCTGGACCGTACGAAGAACCAGCAGAAGTTCCTGTCGGCCCTGGCCAACCAGGTCGCCACCCCGGGCACGGTCCTCAACCCCTTCAAGCTGTACCCGACCATGAGCGCCGGTCTGGACACCCTCGTGGTCGACAAGGACATGAGCCTGTTCGACCTGGCGTCCATGTTCTGGGCGATGAAGGGCGTCAGCGGCGGCGAGGGCAAGTCGATGAACATGCCGATCGCGGGCAACACCGCCAACGGCAACCTCCAGTGGGACACCGCGAAGCTGAAGACGCTGGTGAACCAGCTGAAGAACGACGAGCAGGTCACCGTCTCGGGCAACTGAGCGGACGCCGCCCCGGGCGGGCAGGCAGCGGAAGGGGGGCACCAGGGCCGGGTGCCCCCCTTCCGCTGTGCGGCGGTTCTCACATCGAGGCGGCCGACATCGAGCGGCACATCTCGGCGCAGCGGCTACACGCCTCGGCGCAGCGCATCATCTGCTCGTCGTCCGGCATGGACATACACGCCTCGGCACACATGTCACAGGCCCGGGCGCACATCGCGCACATCTCGGCCATCAGGGGCGAGCGGCGCATCATCATGTCGGCGCACATGCGCGTCAGCTCGGCACAGTCCATGACCGTGCGCATGATCTGCATCTGGGCCGTGCCGCCCATCTGCAGACAGGAGCTCATGGTCTCCTCGCACACGCTGTGGCAGGTCATGCACGCCTGGATGCAGTCCTGCATCTCCTTGCTGAGCGGGGTGGTGGTGGCGGGCTGCTGGGTCATGACGTCCTCCAGGGGGTGGCGGGAGCCGCGGTTCGGCGCCCGCACCTCTCGTCCTACGCCTGTGGCCCCATGAGCACCACAGGGCGGACCCGCCCGTGTGCGGTGCGCTTCCGGTTGTGAGGCACGACGCACCGGCCCCTGCGTGAAACCGCCCGCAGCGGCAAAACGGGGTGCAGGTGCGCCGGGGGGCCCGGCGTCGCGAGGGCGGGGCGGCCGGAAGACACGTGCAGGGGGAGACCCGGACATGACACAGCAGACGTACGACGAGACACGGGCTCCGGAGCCGAGAGGTCCCGAGGAGCAGAAACAGCGGCTGCGCAGACGGCTGGAACGGCTGCTCGGTGTCGCGGCGACCGAGGGCAACGAGCTCGTGCCGTTGCGCAACGGCGACGAGATCTTCCCGGCGATGCTGGCGGCCATCCGGGCCGCTGAGCACACCGTCGACATGATGACGTTCGTGTACTGGCGCGGCGAGGTCGCCCACGAGTTCGCCGCGGCCCTGGCCGAGCGGGCCCGCGCGGGCGTCCGGGTGCGGCTGCTGCTGGACGGTTTCGGGGCGAAGGAGATAGAGCGGGGCCTGCTGGAGGCCATGGACGAGGCCGGCGTCCAGGTGGCCTGGTTCCGCAGACCCACGCGCCTGTCGCCGATGCGGCAGAACCACCGCTGCCACCGCAAGGTGCTGGTCACCGACGAGCACACGGCGTTCACCGGTGGCGTGGGCATCGCGCAGGAGTGGTGCGGCGACGCCCGGAACCCGGACGAGTGGCGCGACACCCATGTGCAGGTCCGCGGCCCCGCCGTGGACGGCATCGCCGCGGCCTTCGCCCAGAACTGGGCCGAGTGCCACGACGACCTCTACGACGACCACGACCGCTTCACCGCCCAGGAGCAGCCGGGCCGGGCCACGGTCCAGGTCGTGCGGGGCTCGGCCGCCTTCGGCTGGCAGGACATGCAGACGCTGCTGCGGGTCCTGATCACCTCGGCGCAGGAGCGCCTGCGGCTGGCGACGGCCTACTTCGCCCCCGACACCTACTTCATCGACCTGCTGGCCGCGGCGGCCCGCCGCGGGGTCCGGGTGGAGATCCTGCTGCCCGGCCCGCACACCGACCAGCGGGCGTGCCTGCTGGCCGGGCGGCAGCACTACCAGACGCTGGTCGACGCCGGTGTGGACGTGCGGGAGTACCAGCCGACCATGCTCCACACGAAGATCATCACGGTGGACGGGGTCTGCTCCCTCATCGGCTCCACCAACTTCAACCGCCGCTCCATGGAGCACGACGAGGAGGTCGCCCTGGCCGTCCTCGACGAGGACTTCACCGCGCGGCTCGACGCCGACTTCGAGGCCGACCGCGAGCGCAGCGACCCGATCGACCCGGCCCGCTGGAAGCGCCGCCCGCTGTCCGAGCGCCTGGCCGAGGCGGCGGTGACCCCGATCCGGCGCTTCCTGTGAGACACGTCGGCCCCCGGCACGAGCCGGGGGCCGGTCAGTGGCAGCAGGAACGGGTTACGGCAGGTTGCGCGCCATGACGATGCGCTGGACCTGGTTCGTGCCCTCGTAGATCTGCGTGATCTTGGCGTCGCGCATCATGCGCTCCACCGGGTAGTCGCGGGTGTAGCCGTAGCCGCCGAGGAGCTGGACGGCGTCCGTGGTGACCTCCATCGCCACGTCCGAGGCGAAGCACTTGGCGGCGGCGCCGAGATAGGTGAGGTCTGCGTCGACGCGCTGGGAGGCGGCGGCGGCCTGGTAGGTCAGGGCGCGGGCGGCCGAGATCTTCATGGCCATGTCGGCGAGCATGAACTGGATGCCCTGGAAGTCGGCGATCGGCTTGCCGAACTGCTTGCGCTCCTGGACGTAGCCCTTGGCGTAGTCGAGGGCGCCCTGGGCGATGCCGAGGGCCTGGGCGGCGATGGTGATGCGGGTGTGGTCGAGGGTCTTCATCGCCGTGGCGAAGCCGGTGCCCTCCTCGCCGATCATGCGGTCTGCGGGGATGCGGACGTTGTCGAGGTAGACCTCGCGGGTCGGGGAGCCCTTGATGCCGAGCTTCTTCTCGGGGGCTCCGAAGGAGACGCCCTCGTCGGACTTCTCGACGACGAAGGCGGAGATGCCCTTGGAGCGCTTGGCCGGGTCGGTGACGGCCATCACCGTGTAGTACTCGGACTCGCCGGCGTTGGTGATCCAGCGCTTCACGCCGTTGAGGATCCAGTGGTCGCCGTCGCGGACGGCCCTGGTCTTCATGCCGGCGGCGTCGGAGCCGGCGTCCGGCTCGGAGAGGCAGTAGGAGAACATGCCCTCGCCCTTGGCGAGCGGGGTCATGTACTTCTTCTTCAGGTCCTCGGAGCCGGAGAGGATCACCGGCAGGGAGCCCAGCTTGTTCACGGCCGGGATGAGGGAGGAGGAGGCGCAGACCCGGGCGACCTCCTCGATCACTATGACGGTGGCCAGCGCGTCCGCGCCGGAGCCGCCGTACTCCTCGGGTACGTGCACGGCGTGCAGGTCGTTCGCGACGAGCGCCTGGAGGGCCTCGCGGGGGAAGCGGGCCTCCTCGTCCACCGCGGCGGCGTGCGGCGCGATCTTCGCCTCGGCCAGGGAACGGACGGCGTCACGGAGCATGTCGTGCTCCTCGGACGGGCGGTACAGGTCGAAGTCAGCCGATCCGGCCAAGGTCTCTCACGCTCCAAAACGCTGCGATGCTGACGCTAACTACCGTTAAGTAATCAAAAGTTTATGGGGTCGCCCACGCCAGTGATACGTGAGCTAGGCGACAGCGGAGAAGTTGCCCAGTGAAGCGCGCCGCCATGCCCCGGCTATGCTCGGGCGCGCACCGCATGCCGTAGACCCCTGGAGTACCCATGGCCCTGAAGATCACCGTGATCGGCACCGGTTATCTCGGCGCGACACACGCGGCGGCCATGGCCGAGCTGGGCTTCGAGGTGCTCGCCCTCGACGTGGTGCGCGAGAAGATCGAGAAGCTGGAGCGCGCCAAGGCCCCGATGTACGAGCCGGGTCTCGAGGAGCTGCTGCGCAAGCACGTCGCCGGCATCGAGGGGTCCAGCGGCCGGCTGCGCTTCACCCAGGACTGGGCGGAGGTCGGCGCGTTCGGCGATGTGCACTTCGTCTGTGTGAACACCCCGCAGCGGCACGGCGAGTACGCCTGCGACATGAGCTACGTCGACGCCGCGATCGCCTCGCTCGCGCCGCATCTGCACCGTCCGGCGCTGGTCGTCGGCAAGTCGACCGTGCCGGTCGGCTCCGCGGACCGCCTCGCGACCTACCTGGCCGCGCACGCGCCCGCCGGTGAGGACGCCGAGCTGGCGTGGAACCCGGAGTTCCTGCGCGAGGGCTTCGCCGTCGACGACACGCTGCACCCCGACCGTCTCGTGGTGGGCGTGCGCAGCGAGCGGGCCGAGAAGCTGCTGCGGCAGGTGTACGCGACGCCGATCGCCGAGGGCTCGCCGTTCGTGGTGACCGACTTCCCGACCTCGGAGCTGGTGAAGACCTCCGCGAACTCCTTCCTCGCCACGAAGATCTCGTTCATCAACGCGATGGCGGAGGTGTGCGAGGCCGCGGGCGGTGACGTGGCCAAGCTGGCGGAGGCCATCGGCTACGACGACCGGATCGGAAGGAAGTTCCTGCGGGCCGGGATCGGCTTCGGCGGCGGGTGTCTGCCGAAGGACATCCGGGCGTTCATGGCGCGCGCCGGTGAGCTGGGCGCGGACCAGGCGCTGACGTTCCTGCGGGAGATCGACTCGATCAACATGCGCCAGCGCGGGCAGATGGTGGAGCTGACCCGGCAGGCGCTGGGCGGCGGGCCGTTCCTGGGCAAGCGGGTGGCGGTGCTGGGCGCGACGTTCAAGCCCGACTCGGACGACGTGCGGGACTCGCCCGCGCTCAACGTGGCCGGGCAGATCCACCTCCAGGGCGGCCAGGTCACGGTCTACGACCCGAAGGGCATGGACAACGCCCGCGGTGTGTTCCCGACGCTCGGCTACGCCGACTCGGCGCTGGACGCCGTACGCGGGGCCGACATCGTGCTGCATCTGACGGAGTGGCGGGAGTTCCGCGAGCTGGACGCCGAGGCGCTCGGCGAGGCCGCCGCGGCCCGGGTCATCCTGGACGGCCGCAACGCCCTGGACCCGGAGCTGTGGCGCAAGGCCGGCTGGACGTACCGGGCGATGGGGCGTCCCCGGGCCTGAGCGCGAGGCACGTCATACGGACGACGCCGGTTCGGCCGAGGCTCAGTCGGCCGAACCGGCGTCTTCGTGCATTCTGCCCCACCCGGCTGTGCGGCGGGGCGGCTACGTGTCCTTGGCCCGGTAGCGGCGCATCTTCGCGCGGGCTCCGCAGACCTGCATGGAGCACCAGCGGCCGCGGCCTGCCGGGCTGCGGTCGTAGTAGGCCCAGTGGCAGTCGGTGGCCGCGCAGGCCTTGAGGCGGGTCCAGGTGCCGGCGACCAGGGCCTCCGCGACGGCGGCGGCCACGCGCGCGGGCAGGGAGCGGCCGTCGGCGGGGGCGAGGGCGGCCGAGCCGTCCGCCGCGTCGACCGTGACGAGGAGCGGGGCCTCGGCCAGGAGCTCGCCGAGCGGGGTGACGTCGCGGTGCGGCGGGTGGCCGGCGTGGGCGAGCAGCGTGGCGCGCAGGGACTCGCGCAGGGTGCGGGCCCGGTCCGTCTCGTCCGCCGTGATGCCGAGGCGCGCCCGGCCCTCGGGGGTGTCCAGCGCGTCGGCGCCGGACTCCAGATCCAGCGTGTTCACCAGGGCCTCGACCAGCGTCAGGCCTCCGGGCGCGGGCGATCTCTCCGTCATGGCTGGACCGTACCTCTCGCGATTCTCCTTGCGAGGTTACCGCCAATGGGGGAGCATGGAGTAACGGTTACTGGTTACCCGGCTCTGCGGGTAACGGCGACTTCGAGGAGGAAGTCATGGCTCTCGCCAAGCTGGGTGTGGTCGTCCTGGACTGTCCCGACCCGCGCGCACTGGCCGGTTTCTACGCCGAGGTGCTCGGCGGCACACCGACGGTGGAGACCTACGGGGAGGACGAGTGGGTCGATCTGAAGGTGCCGGGCGGCACACCACTGGCCTTCCAGACCTCGACCGGGTACGTACCGCCGCGGTGGCCCTCCCCCGACGGCTCTCAGCAGTTCCACCTCGACCTCGTGGTGGACGACCTGGACGCGGCCGAGAAGGGTGTGCTGGCGCTCGGCGCGAAGCCGCTGGACGCGGAGGACCGGGAGCGGAGCTTCAGGGTTTACGCCGATCCGGCCGGGCACCCGTTCTGCCTCTGCGCCTGCTGACACCGGGAGGCTCCATGTCCGCCGTGGCCCGTTTCCGCTCCGTGGTCCTCGACTGCCCCGACCCCCGCCAACTGGCCCGCTTCTACGCCGGGGTGGGCGGCGGCACTCCGGAGGACGACGACCCCGACTGGGTGGTGCTGCGCATCCCCGGCGGACCCCGGCTCGCCTTCCAGCGCTCCCCCGGTTACACGGCGCCGGAGTGGCCGCGGGCCGACCGCAACGCCCAGCAGTTCCACCTCGACTTCGACGCCGGTTCGACCTGGGACGAGATCGACGCGGCGGAGGAGCGGGTGCTGGCGCTGGGCGCGCGGGTGCTGGACAAGGAGGACGACGAGAAGAAGGACTTCCGCGTCTACGCCGATCCGGTGGGGCACCCGTTCTGCCTGTGCCGGATCGAGCACGACTGACCTACCCGTCCAGCTCCGAGATCGTCGCCGTGGACGGCTCGCGGCGCTGCTGGGCGGCGCGGGCCGTGAAGTCGGCGCCGCGCAGGACCCGCTGGACATTGCCCCAGGTCAGCAGCGCCACGTCCGCCTCCTCCCAGCCGCGCCTCAGCAGCTCCGCGATCAGCCGCGGATAGCAGGAGGTGTCGCCGAGCTCCTGCGGGTGCGCGGCTCCGGAGTCGTAGGTGCCGGACAGTCCGACGCAGTGCGCTCCGGCCACGGCCCGGACGTGGTCGAGGTGGTCGGCGACATCGCGGACGGTCGGGCCGGTCTGCTCGGCGGTCAGCGGCACCAGGCACAGCCCCTTGGCCGCGCCGAGCTCCGCCAGCAGGTCGTCGGGGAGATTGGCCGGGTGGGGGCGCAGGCTCCGGGCGGCGGAGCGGCTGCACAGCACGGGCGCCCGGGACAGGCTCAGGACGCGGCGCAGGGTCTGGGCGGAGGCGCCGGAGAGGTCCGCGATCACGCCGAGGCGGTTCATCTCGCGCACGACCTCCTCGCCGAACCGGGTCAGACCCGCCTCGCTCGCCCAGGACACGCCGGTCAGCGTGAGGACGCGCAGGCCGAGCAGGTGCAGCTGGCGCAGGATGCCGAGCGAGTCGCCCAGGGCCGGGGCGCCGGCGGGGCCGAGGAGCACGGCGACGCGGCCGCAGTTGCGGGCGTCCGCGACCTGTCCGGCCGTGACGGCGGGCCGCAGGCCCTCCTCGCAGGTCCGCACGACGGTCTTCGCCAGGTCCAGCTGCTCCAGGGTGGCGCCGACGGCCCGGTCGCCGTCCAGGCCCTCGGGCAGATGCAACGACCAGAACAGCGCGCCCACATGGCCGCTGCGCAGCCGGGGCACGTCCGTGTCGACGGTGCTCTCACCGTCTTCCAGGTCGTACCAGGACAGGCGCTTGAGCGCCCAGGGCAGTCCGTTGTAGCCGTCGGCGACGGGGTGCGCGGCCAGGATGGCGCGGGCCCGGGTGACGGGCGCGTCGCCCGGGTCGGAGACGGGCTCGTAGGACTCCGCCGTCACGACGCCCTCGTCGGGGTACGGCTCGGCCAGTTCGTCGAACTCGCCGGCGGCCGCGGCGGTGGTGCGCAGGTCGTCCTGGAGGTCTGCCATGGCGGCTCCGTACGGTCGTTCGTGAGGTACGGTCACCGTCGCACGGCGCGGGGAGTGGTTCCTGGTGGGCGGGGCGTTCGGAGTACGAGGCCGTGATCACGCCGGCTGTCACTCCCCCGGCCCGGGGGGGCCGTATGCACGTTCAGCCCCTTGCGCACCACTGCTACGCAGCCATCCGCCCTACGGTGTGAGCTGCACCACTCGCGAGGTCTACGCCAGCTCAGGTCGATTAGACAGGTGTCATTCGGGTATCCCCGGATTGACGGCAGCGTCAAGCGTGCGGCCATTCGAGTCACTCGATGGGATGATGGTCGATTCGCACCCGTAGGATGGGAAGGTTTCGGCACGCCAAGTGCTGTTTCGCCGCCGTCACTCTCCCGAAGGAGCGCCATGCCCAGGTCCGTGGACCCGAGCCTCAACCGCCGCAAGCTGCGTCTCGCCCTCAAGGCGGCCCGCGACAAGCGCGGCCTGACCCAGCGGCAGGCAGCCGAGGCCCTCGAGTGGTCGCTGAGCAAGCTCATTCGCATCGAGGCGGGGTCCGTCAGCCTCTCCGTCACGGACCTCAGGGCGATGCTCCACGAGTACGGGGTCGAAGACGCGGATCTGGTCGCGGAGTTGGAGGAGGCGGCCCGGGGCAGCAAAGGCCAGTCGTGGTGGTCCGGTTACAACGACATCATCAGCCAGCCCTTCGCCCAGTACCTGGGCTACGAGAGCGCGGCGAACGCCATCAGGGGCTACCACCCGAGTGTCCTGCCCGGCCATGTGCAGATCGCCGACTACGTGGCCGCGCTCTTCGATGCGGGACAGCCCGACGCCAGGGCCCAGCGGTACATCGACCTGCGCATGGACCGGCAGGAGCGGGTCCTCCAGGACGGCGGTCCGGAAGTCGAGATGATCATCGACGAGGCGGCCGTACGGCGCCAGGTGGGGGGCCCGGCGACCATGCGCCGTCAGCTGGCCTACCTCAAGGAGCTGATCAGCGAGAACCGCGCCACCCTCCGGGTGCTCCCCTTCACCGCCGGCGCACACGACAGTCTGGACAGCACCTTCTTCCTGCTCGGCTTCCAGGCCGACGAGGACGTGCTCTACATGGCGGGCCCGGGCGGCACGCTGACCAACCGTGACGACCGCGAACTCGTCGCCCGGTACCAGGAATGCTTCGAGGACCTACGCAACAAGGCGCTGACCGAGGACGAAACGGTGGCGTTGCTCGACGATCTCATCGAACATTTCCACCGCACCTGACCGCCGGTTCAGAGTGCCACGGGGGCCCAGGGGAAGCCATGACGACGAACAAGGGAAGGAAGAGGCGCAGCGCACCGGAGCAGTCCCCCGGTACCGCCCACGCCGACTCCACGCACCCGGCTGCCCCTGGGCCGGGCGGGCCGCAGCGCCGGTCCGAGCGCTCTGCCCTGGTTCGCAGAGCCCTCGTCTGCGGCGCGGCATGCGCCCGGCTGCTGCGCTTGAAGAAGGCGGAAAACGACCACCGCGTGGAACGCAGGCGTGCGCACGTCGACGACGTCCTGCGCGTGGTCCGCAACCTCGCCGCGCTGGTCCTGTTCACCACCGCCGTCTCCACCCTCGTGGCCTACGCCGGCATTCGGATGGGTGTGCCTCCGGAGATCTGCTGGATCGGCAGTGTCGGCAGTGGACCCATGCTGGTCCGCAGCTTCATCAGGCTCTTCGAGACGGTGCGTCCCTTGCTCCCGGACGCACCAGAAGATCCACCGTCCACTGACGGGCCGTAGCGGGTGAGCGCACCCACCACCAGCCCGCCACCGCCGACACCCCGACCAGCACGGTCAGCCACATGGTGAGCCGCGTCCACAGCCCCCCGCCCAGCAGCGAGGCGCCCGCACCGGCAGCCGAGGCGAGCGCACCGGTCACCAGGCAGTATGCGATCAGACCGGGCTCTCTCGTACTCATGCGCGTACGGTTTCGTCCGCTCGTTCCACGTCCGCCGGAAGAGGAGTCGCTCATGGCTCCGCCTGACCGGGTGCCGCGCACGACACCCATGCCATCGCCGTATGCCAGGCGTCGGGTGCGAAGCTCAGCACCGCCTGGTTCGGGCACTTGGAGTCCCGTACCCGGATCTCGCCCGGGGTCAGGGCGATCTCGCAGCAGTTGGGTTCGCTCGACGTGGTGCTGTAGCTGCTGCTGCGCCATGAAACCGCACCCTGATCCTCAGCCAACGCCGCCCCCTCCCGCACGCCGAGATGCCGCTCCTGCTCGCCCGGCGCCGGGAGCCACACCCGCGCGGTCGGGCCCCGTCATCGCCGGACTCGATCCGAGACAACCGCGATGACGCGGTCGATGTCCATCTCGGTTCTTACCCCTCGTAGCCGCGCTTCAACAGCTCGCAGCCGGCCCGCCCCCTCGTGACGGGTCGCGGGGTGCGTACACCGGCCAAGGTCACGAGCCGCGCGGGGCGTCAGCGGTCGAGGTCCTCGATGCGGGCGTTGGACGGCGGCCGCGTCGTCTGGAGCCCCCGGGCCACGCCCTCCGCCGCGTCCAGCACCCGGACCGCGTTCTTCCAGGTCAGCTTGGCCAGATCGGCCTTGGACCAGCCGCGGTCGAGCAGTTCGGCGAGGAGGTTCGGGTAGCCGGAGACGTCGGCGAGGCCGTCGGGCGTGAAGGCCGTGCCGTCGTAGTCGCCGCCGATGCCGAGGTGATCGATGCCGGCCGCCTCGCGCATGTGGTCCAGGTGGTCGGCGACCGCCGGCACCGTCGCGACGGGCCGCGGGTGCCGCTCCTCGAAGGCGCGGTGGACCTTCATGGCCTCCGCGGTGGTGTCGAGGTGGTGGAAGCCGTGGGCGCGCATGTTCTCGTCGGCCGCGGCCGTCCAGTCCACGGCCGCCTGGAGCACGAACTTCGGCACGAACGTCACCATCACCATGCCGCCATTGGCAGGCAGCCGCTCCAGGACGTCGTCGGGGACGTTGCGCGGGTGGTCGCACACGGCCCGGGCGGAGGAGTGGGAGAAGATCACCGGGGCGGAGCTCGCGTCGAGCGCGTCCCGCATGGTCGTCGCCGCCACGTGGGAGAGGTCGACGAGCATGCCGAGCCGGTTCATCTCCCGGACGACCTCACGGCCGAACGCCGTCAGACCGCCGGCCCTCGGCTCGTCGGTCGCGGAGTCCGCCCAGTCCACGTTGTCGTTGTGGGTGAGGGTCATGTAGCGCACGCCGAGCCCGTACAGCCCGCGCAGCGTGCCCAGGGAGTTGGCGATGGAGTGGCCGCCCTCCGCTCCCATGAGGGAGGCGATGCGGCCCTCCCCGCGCGCGGCCTCCATGTCGGCGGCGGTGAGCGCGGGACGCAGGTCCTCGGGGTGACGGGCCAGCAACTGCCGTACGCAGTCGATCTGTTCCAGCGTGGCCGCGACCGGGTCGGGCGCGTCCGCGCGGACGTACACCGACCAGTACTGGGCGCCGACCCCGCCGGCGCGCAGCCGGGGGATGTCGGTGTGCAGATGGGCGCTCTGGTCGGCGGCGATGTCGCGGGCGTCGAGGTCGTAGCGGACCTGCTCGCGCAGCGCCCAGGGCAGGTCGTTGTGGCCGTCGACGACCGGGAACTCGCGCAGGAGTTCCCGGGCTGCTTCGCCGGAGGTCATCGCCGTCACTTCCCCGCGCCGAAGCCGAACCCGCCCGAGCCCTCGACCTTGGAGCGCAGGCGCTTGCCCTTCTCGGTGGCCTGGTCGTTCAGCTCCTGCTGGAAGTCGCGCATCCGGCCGCGCAGTTCCTCGTCGTGCGCGGCGAGAATGCGGGCGGCGAGCAGACCGGCGTTGCGGGCACCGGCGACGGAGACCGTCGCGACCGGGACACCGGCCGGCATCTGCACGATCGACAGGAGGCTGTCCATGCCGTCGAGGTACTTCAGCGGCACGGGCACACCGATGACGGGCAGCGGGGTCACGGAGGCGAGCATGCCGGGCAGGTGGGCGGCGCCGCCCGCCCCGGCGATGATCACCTTGAGCCCGCGGGCGTCGGCCTGCTCGCCGTAGGCGACCATCTCGCGCGGCATGCGGTGCGCGGAGACGACGTCGACCTCGTAGGCGATCTCGAACTCGTCGAGGGCCTTGGCGGCGGCCTCCATGACGGGCCAGTCGGAGTCCGACCCCATGACGATGCCAACAACAGGGCTCATTCGGTGATGGTGCCTCTCAGGTAGCCGGCAGCGTGACGGGCGCGCTCCAGCACGTCGTCCAGGTCGTCGCCGTAGGTGTTGACGTGTCCGACCTTGCGGCCGGGCTTCACGTCCTTGCCGTACATGTGGATCTTGAGCTGGGGGTCGCGGGCCATGCAGTGCAGGTACGCGGAGTACATGTCCGGGTAGTCGCCGCCGAGGACGTTGACCATGACCGTCCACGGGGCGCGCGGGCGCGGGTCGCCGAGGGGCAGGTCCAGGACCGCGCGGACGTGGTTGGCGAACTGGCTGGTGACGGCGCCGTCCATCGACCAGTGGCCGGAGTTGTGCGGGCGCATCGCCAGCTCGTTGACGAGGATCCGCCCGTCGCGGGTCTGGAACAGCTCGACCGCGAGGTGCCCGACGACGCCGAGCTCCTTGGCGATGTTCAGCGCCATCTCGGAGGCCTCCAGGGCGAGGGCCTCGTCGAGGTCGGGCGCCGGGGCGACGACCGTGTCGCAGACGCCGTTGACCTGCTGCGACTCCACCACCGGGTAGGCCACGGCCTGGCCGTGCGGGGAGCGGACGACGTTGGCGGCCAGCTCCCGGACGTAGTCGACCTTCTCCTCGGCGAGCACGGGGACACCGGCCTTGAACGGGTCGGCGGCCTCCTCGACGGAGTCGACGACCCACACGCCCTTGCCGTCGTAGCCGCCGCGGACGGTCTTGAGGACGACCGGGAATCCCTCGCCCTCGGCCGCGAAGGCCGCCACGTCCTGCGGGTCGCTCACGATCCGGTGCCGGGGGCAGGGCACGCCGATCGCGTCGAGCTTCGCTCGCATCACCCCCTTGTCCTGGGCGTGCACGAGCGCGTCGGGGCCGGGGCGCACGGGGATGCCGTCCGCCTCCAGGGCCCGGAGGTGCTCGGTGGGTACGTGTTCGTGATCGAAGGTGATCACATCGCACCCACGGGCGAACTCGCGCAGTGTGCCGAGGTCGCGATAGTCGCCGATGACGACATCGCTCACGACCTGCGCAGCGGAGTCCTGCGGGGTGTCACTGAGGAGCTTGAACCTGATGCCCAGCGGGATGCCAGCCTCGTGTGTCATACGAGCGAGCTGGCCACCGCCGACCATGCCGACTACGGGGAACGTCACTCCCTCAGGGTATCGGCCGCGCCAGGGTGGCCGGTTTCCCGTCCCTCCCCGGGGCCACCCGGACCATCTCCGGCCGTCGACCGGCATCCGCAGGAAGATCGCGCGGGAGGGTGGTTAGCATGGCTGGATTGACGCCGACGACCGGACGGGGGCCTGCACGACCATGGGACATGGTGCCTCTCGGCTCCGACGGATCGTCCGCGAAGTCGCCAAGTTCGGCGCGGTGGGCGGTGCCGGGGTGCTGGTCAACCTCGCCGTCTTCAACCTGGTGCGGCACACCACCGACCTCCAGGTGGTGCGCGCGAGTGTGATCGCCACCGTCGTCGCGATCGTCTTCAACTACGTCGGCTTCCGCTACTTCACGTACCGCGACCGGGACAAGAGCCGCCGCACGCGTGAGATGACTCTCTTCCTGCTGTTCAGCGCGGTCGGCCTGGTCATCGAGAACGGCGTCCTGTACGCGGCCACGTACGGCTTCGGCTGGAACACCCCGCTCCAGAACAACGTCTTCAAGTTCCTGGGCATCGGCGTCGCGACCCTGTTCCGCTTCTGGTCCTACCGCTCCTGGGTCTTCCGCGCACTCCCCGCCCGCGAGGGCGACCCGGCCCCGGTCCTGCGGAACGAGCCGGCCGTCCCTCCGAAGACGAAGCAGCGGGTGCCGTAGCCCTCCGGGCCCGGGGCGCGCCTAGCGGACCGTGGGTTCCCCGTCGTCCTCGGGCTTGTTCAGCGGGATGCGGGACAGGAACAGGCCGAAGACCGGGGGCTTGGTCTGGAGCATCTCCAGGCGGCCGCCGTCGGCCTCCGCCAGGTCGCGGGCCACGGCCAGGCCGATGCCCGTGGAGTTGCGGCCGCTGATCGCCCGCTCGAAGATCCGGGCGCCGAGGTCGCCGGGGATGCCGGGGCCCTCGTCCGTGACCTCGATAACCGCCTGGTTGCCGGTGACGCGGGTGCGCAGGGCCACCGTGCCGCCGCCGTGCATGAGGGAGTTCTCGATCAGCGCGGCCAGCACCTGAGCGACCGCGCCGGGCGTGCCCACCGCGCGCAGATGCCGTTTGCCGGAGCTGACGATCGCCCGCCCCGCGCTGCGGTACGCCGGCCGCCACTCCGCGAGCTGCTGCTGGATGACCTCGTCGAGGTCGAAGGAGACGGCGGAGCCGGTGCGCGGATCGCGGGAGTTCGTCAGCAGCCGCTCCACGACGTCCGTGAGCCGCTCGACCTGCGTCAGCGCGATGGTCGCCTCCTCCTTCACCGTGTCCGGGTCGTCGGTGAGGGTGATCTCCTCCAGCCGCATCGACAGCGCCGTCAGCGGGGTGCGCAGCTGGTGGGAGGCGTCCGCGGCCAGCCGGCGTTCGGCGGTGAGCATGCGGGCGATGCGCTCGGCGGAGCCGTCCAGCACGTCCGCCACCCGGTCCAGCTCGGGCACCCCGTACCGCTTGTGCCGGGGGCGTGGATCGCCCGAGCCGAGCCGCTCGGCCGTCTCCGCGAGGTCGGTCAGCGGCGACGCCAGCCGGTTGGCCTGGCGGACGGCCAGCAGCACCGCGGCCACCACCGCGAGCAGCGCGACCAGCGCGATGATCAGCAGGGTGCGGCCGACCTCACGGGTCACCGAGGAGCGCGGCTCCTGGACGACGACCGTCTCGCCCTCCTCGCCGGGCGCGGTCGCGCTGATGACGTCCCCGGCGGGCTTCGTGCCGACCTCGATGGGCGACTTCCCGGGGATGCGGATCACCGCGTAGTAGCGGTCCTGGGTGACCTGCTTGCGCAGCACCTCCGCGTCGACCTGCTGCGCCCCGAAGAGCCGGCTGTCGACGATGCTGGCGAGCCGGACCGCCTCGGACTCCACCCGTTCCTGGGCGCTGTTGCTGATCGTCCGGGTCTCGACGATGACGAGGGAGACGCCGAAAACGGCGATCACGACGAGCACCACGGCGAGCGTGGACTGGATCAGTCGGCGACGCATGTCCTGTTACCCGAGCCCGCCTCGCGGCTCAGCTCTTCTCGAAACGGAAACCCACACCGCGCACGGTGGCGATGTAGCGGGGGTTGGCCGCGTCGTCGCCGAGCTTCTTGCGCAGCCAGGAGATGTGCATGTCGAGGGTCTTGGTCGACGACCACCAGGTGGTGTCCCAGACCTCCCGCATCAGCTGGTCGCGGGTGACGACCCGGCCCGCGTCGCGCACCAGCACCCGCAGCAGGTCGAACTCCTTGGCGGTGAGCTGGAGCTCCTCCTCGCCCATCCAGGCGCGGTGCGACTCGACGTCGATGCGCACGCCGTGCGTGGCGGGGGGCTGCTGCGGCTCGGAGGCGCCGCGCCGGAGCAGGGCCCGCACCCGTGCGAGCAGTTCGGCGAGCCGGAACGGCTTGGTGACGTAGTCGTCGGCGCCCGCGTCGAGCCCGACGACGGTGTCCACCTCGTCGGCGCGCGCGGTCAGGATGAGGATCGGGATGGCGTGGCCTTCGCCCCGCAGGCGGCGGGCCACCTCCAGTCCGTCCATGCCGGGCAGACCGAGGTCGAGCACGACCAGGTCGACTCCGCCCTGCAGTCCGGCGTCGAGAGCGGTGGGTCCGTCCTCGCGGACCTCGACCTCGTAGCCCTCCCGGCGCAGAGCACGGGCCAGCGGCTCCGAGATGGACGCATCGTCCTCGGCGAGCAGTACACGGGTCATGAGGTGATGGTAGACCTGCGGCGCCCTGAGCTGGGGTGTGACCGGAATCCTTGATTCTTACCGTCGGCATACCCGGTTCTCACGGACCGGGGGTAGGTGCACGCACCTCTGCCTGTGGGGTGCGATCCTGGTATGGACCATGGAAACCGGGCGTGCGGTTCCTTCGAAACCTGTGATCCGCGTCTCAAGCTCTTCCATATGCGGCGGTGTCCTGACGTATGGTGAATCTACGCCTGTAGCACCACGGCGACCTTCGGAGGCCGTTTGCCCTGAGGGTCTCTTTTGTGTGCGGGCCGGTTCCCGCCGGCCCCGACGTGAACGACCTGTGGCCGGGCCTCGTAGTGCGGCGACGCGCGTAGAGGCGTGGATCCCGGTGGCGACCGCCCACCGCTTCGTGACCCGGAGCGGACCCCCGTAGGCGTCGGGCGGACGGCCGTACCCACCGGTGCCGGCAGCCCCCCACCGGGCGCACCACCGCTGCCGCGGGGCGCGTCCCGAGCAGCAAGGAACGACCATGGCGTCCAGCCTGACGAAGGACTCGGCCCGACCGGGCACCCCCGGTTCCGAGAAGACCTTCTTCGGCCACCCCCGCGGACTGGCCACTCTGTTCATGACCGAGATGTGGGAGCGATTCTCCTACTACGGCATGAGGGCCCTGCTCCCGCTGTACCTGGTGGCCCCGGGTGGCCTGCACCTGTCGGCGGGCACGGCGACGGCGATCTACGCCGTGTACCTGTCGCTGGTGTACCTGCTCACCCTGCCCGGCGGCTGGTTCGCCGACCGGGTGCTCGGCCCCCGCAAGACGGTCGCCGCCGCGGGTGTGGTCATCATGATCGGCCACCTGTGCCTGGCGCTGCCCGCCGCCGCGAGCTTCTACGTCGGCCTGAGCCTGGTCGCCATCGGATCCGGTCTGCTGAAGGCCAACATCTCCACGATGGTCGGCCACCTCTACGACGGCCCGGAGGACCCGCGCCGCGACGGTGGCTTCACGGTCTTCTACATCGGCATCAACCTCGGCGCCTTCATCGCGCCGCTGGTCATCGGCACCGTCGGTGAGAACGTCGACTGGCACCTGGGCTTCGCGCTGGCCGCGCTCGGCATGGCGCTGGGCATCGTCCAGTTCCTGCTCGGCAGCCGCCACCTGGACGCCCGGAGCAGCGTGGTCCCGACCCCGCTGACGCCCGCCGAGAAGGCGTCCACCCTGCGCAAGGGCCTGATCTGGCTGGCCATCGCCGTGGTCTTCTACGGCCTCGTCGGCGGCACCGGCCACTTCACCCTGAACTGGGCCCTGATCCCGCTCACGCTCCTCGGCCTGATCGTGCCGATCCTGGTCATCTCCCGGATCATGCGTGACAAGGACCTGGACTCCGGCGAGCGGTCGAAGGTGTCGGCGTACATCTGGTTCTTCGTCGCCGCCGCCGTGTTCTGGATGATCTACGACCAGGGCGGCTCGACCCTGTCGCTGTTCGCCGAGGAGAGCGCCGACAACACGGTCTTCGGCTGGGAGTTCCCGGTCTCCTGGTACCAGTCGGTCAACCCGGTCCTGATCATGGCGCTGGCGCCGGTCTTCGCGTGGCTGTGGCTGTGGCTGAACCGGCGCGGCAAGGAGCCGAGCACCATCGTGAAGTTCGCCTCCGGTCTGGTGCTGGTGGGCGCGTCCTTCTTCCTCTTCCTCGCCCCGCTGTCGATCGCCGAGGGCGGTCACAAGGCCGCGGCGATGTGGCTGGTCGCGATCTACTTCGTGCAGACCGTCGGTGAGCTGACGCTGTCCCCGGTGGGTCTGTCCGTGACGACGAAGATGGCTCCGGCGAAGTACGCCTCGCAGATGATGGGCGTCTGGTTCCTCGCGGTCACCGCGGGCGACTCCGTCACCGCGCTGCTGTCCAACCCGGCCGTCGGCGGGGTCAACCTGGACAAGGCGGGCTTCGTGGCGCTGGAGGCAGCGCTCGCCGTGGTCGCCGGCTTCGCGGTGTTCATGTACCGCAGGAAGGTCAAGGCCATGATGGGCGACGTCCGCTGATCACCGCCGTCTGACTCCTCGAGCAGGGCCGTCGCACCCCCGGGTGCGACGGCCCTTTCTCATGTCCCGGGCGGTCATGCCCCGGTCGGTCATGTCCCGGTTGATCGCGGAGGGTCGGCTTCCGGGGCGAACCAGGGCTCGGTGGAGGCCCGGCGGGCCAGGGGCGGCCACCCCCGGCGCAGCGGACGGGCCGCGTGGCCGGGGCGGCGCGGTCGTACGTGGTCGATCACGGCCAGGCCCGCGCGGAACAGCGCCGCCGGCACGACGAGCAGGACGAGGACCCAGAACAGGGTCACGCCCCAGGGCCGTCCCACGCCCCAGGGATGCTCGGCGAGCACTTTGCCGCCGTACTTCAGCGACACGGTGTAGTCGCCGTGCGCCCCGGCCCCGAGCTCCACGGGCAGCTCGATGCGGGCCCTGCCGCCCGGGCGGATCGTGCCGCGCCACCGCTGGTCCTGCCACTGCGGGGCGAACACGCCGTGCGAGGTGCCGACCTGGAAGACCGGGTTCCTCACGGGGGACGTGCCGACGTTGCCGACGGTGACCACGAGGGTCCGGGAGGGCGGGGACCCGAACCAGGTGAGCAGACCGCCCGAGCCCCGCAGCCGGGTGTCCGCGAGCAGGGAGAGCCGACCACCGGCCGCGTCCGCGGGCAGCGGCTCGACGGCGTGCCCGGCGACCTGGAGGGCCGCGTCGGCCTCGGCCCCGAGTCCGGTCACCGTGGCCACATGGACCACGCAGGGGCACGGCACGGGCGGCTCCACGACGGGCAGTTCGCGGCGGAAGCGCCCGTCGGCGCCGGTCGTGACGGCCCGGCCGTCGGCGTTGGCGCAGGAGTTGGTGCCACCGGTCACCCCCCGCTTCGGCTCGGCCTGCCCGCACACGAGCAGCGTCAGCAGGGCACGGGGCCGCCAGCCGCTGCCGCTGACGGTGATCGAACCACCCGCCCCCGCCTGGGACTCCGACAACTCGACGCCGGGCCGTTCCACCGCTCCGACGGGCCCGGCCCCCGCCAGGACCAGCAGCAGCGCGAGCAGAGCCGGCAGGGACACATACGGAAGACGGACGACGGGCGGCATCGGCGGCTCCAGCGGTGGTGCGGTGCGGGCCCGCGCCGGACCGAGCGGCGTACGGCCCTGTCGTGCGGACGGGTCCTCGGCGTGCCGGGCCGGGCTCAGCGACGCACCTGGCAGGAGGTGTTCACGGCGGTCAACCGCCCGCCCGAGCTCCCTGGTGACGTCGTGTCAGCCACAGAGCCCCCGCCGCGCCGGCGAGCAGGACCGTGCCGCCGAGGGTGCCGAGCGCGACGGCCGAGTCCTCGGGCCCGGTCTGCGGAAGTCCGTCACCGGTGTCAGCGCCGGAGCCGCCGCCCTGGGCGGAACCGCCGGCACCGCCCGCGGCCCCGGCGCTGACGTCCAGGGTGAGGGACGGGCCCGGGTCGTTCGTCGGGGTGCACGTGGTCGTCGTGCCGAGCGCCTTGATGGTGAGCACTCCGGCCGTGAAGGTGACCTCGCCGCTCTTCTTCGGCGTGTACGTGCCGCTCAGATCGCTGATCTTGATGGGCGTGCTGGCGGGGATCGCGGCGTCGTTGGCGGGGCCGGACACCGAGAGGGTGCCGCTGTCGGTGCCGCCCAGGGCGATGGTGGCGCTCGGCGTCATCGCGCCCTTGCCCAGTTCGACCGGGCTGGAGGAGACGCCCTTCTGCCAGGACATGGTGATCCGGTAGCCGCTGCCGCTCTTGACGCCCTCGATGTCGATGGGCGAGACGGCACTCTTGTCGCCGATCGGCGTCTTGCACTGGTAGTTGACGTCGACGACCTCGGCCCGGGCGACGGGGGCGGCCATCCACACCGCCGAGCCGGCCAGGGCCGCGGCGGACGCGAGTGCGGCGGTTCGTTTCCGGTACGACACGGTGCCGCTCCCCTTCCTGTTCCTGACGGCGCATCAGATCGGGCCGTCAAGGTACGCCCGGGACCCTGAGGAAGGAAGACACGGCGCAGGCCGGATCTGTGGGGATCCGGCGTGCGGTGAGTGACGCAGGAGGGGAGGCGCGGCGCGGATCCCCACGCAGGATGGTCACCCGTTCGGACGCATCCCAGGGGCGCTCACCTGGGCGCGAGATCAGCACGTACGCCCGAGATCGGACAGGAATGCCCGTGATCGGACAGGTGCACCCCGGGGTCGAGCCGGTCAGGCGCCGGGGCCGAAGGCGCACTCCCCCAAGATCAGGCGGGTGCGCCCAGTTCTGCCCACACCGTCTTGCCGGAGACACCCGGCGCCCGGACGACGCCCCAGTCCAGGCACAGGCGCTGGACGATGAACATGCCATGACCGCCCGGGCGCCCCGCGCGGTGCGGGGTGCGGGGGGCGGGCTGACCGGTGCCCCGGTCGGCGACCTCGACGCGGATGACCTTGTTGTCGCAGGTGATCCGCAGCTGGTCCGGCCCCTCGGCGTGCAGGCAGGCGTTGGTGACCAGTTCGGAGACGACCAGCAGCACATCCTCGGCGGCGGCCCGCTGGTCGGCGGAGGCGGCGGGCAGCCAGCCCCACGCGTACAACGCCTGGCGGGTGAAGTCGCGGGCCAGCGGAACCACGCCGCTCTCGCCCTCGAAGCTCAGCCGGCGCACCTGCCGGCCGCCCGGCGGCGCCGCGGCCCCGGACGGCGCGTCCACGCCCTCGGCGGCCGCACCGGCCGCCGCTACGCCACCCTCGGACGCCCCGGAAGCGCCGCCGGGCTCCGGCCCGCGGTCGCCCGGCGGGTAAGGCCGGGTGGTGCTCATCAGCGCTTCACCTCACCGATTCACCAGTTCACGATTCAAAAAATTCACTGCACAGTCGGTCACGCAGGGCGCGGCACGTCGGTTTCGCGGCGCCCCCGCCACCCTGGCGACCGACAGGTTCAGGATGTCTCCTGCCCTGGCGGACCGACTGAACACCCATGTATTCGGCACGAAAGACGTGACGGGGCTGGGACACCGGTCACAGAGGGATGGCCGAGGCACCGCGCGCCGACGCACCGCCGGTCAGCCCGACTCGTCGGCCAGGGCCGCCTCGAGCGAGTCATGGACGCTGAAGACCGCATCCGCACCCGTGATCTCGAACACGCGTGCCACCACCGGCTGCATGCCGGCGAGCGAGACGCCGCCCCCGGCGGCCTCCGCCTTCAGCCGTGCCCCGAGGAGCACGTTGAGCCCCGTGGAGTCACAGAACTCCAGGCGTGCGCAGTCGATGACCAGGCGCTTGAATCCCTTGGCGAGGCAGTCCTCGAGTGGCTCGCGCAACAAGTCGGCGGTGTGGTGATCCAACTCACCCGCCGGGGTCACGACTGCGCTAGAGCCCTCTTCCCGCACCTCCACCAGAAGCCGGCCAGACTGTGTACTGCCGACCGTCCCGCGGTCCATGCCGTCTCTCTCTCCCGACGTCGAGGTGGTTGCTGACGCACTCGAACACTACGCCTTCCCCACACGGTCCGACACCCGAACAACTACACACAAACGGACATATGCCCACAGAACGCACTTGCGGTGGGCTCCGGAAAGCGGGTAGGCCTAGTAAGGACACGTAACCGACACGGCCGGCTTTGGAGGCGCCGCACACCGCAGTGCACCTGACGGCTCCGGCAGCCTTATGCCGAGAACGATGGAGGACATCATGTCACCCCGGCTCGACGAGTCGCGTACCCACAAAGCGGCGTCGACACCCCCTCCGGAACATCTGGATCCCATCGAGCAGGTCGAGATGCTCGTCACACAGGACGACCTTCTCTCCGGACTTCCGGACATCCCCCCGTACGAGGAAGTCGACGCGGTCGACGCCCGGGCGCTGTCCAAGACCCTCTTCGAGCGTCTGGAGACGCTGGAGGAAGGGACCCACGAGTACTCGTACGTCCGCAACACACTCGTCGAACTGAACCTCGCGCTGGTCAAGTTCGCCGCCTCCCGGTTCCGCTCCCGCAGCGAGCCGATGGAGGACATCATCCAGGTCGGCACCATCGGCCTGATCAAGGCGATCGACCGCTTCGAGCTGGCCCGCGGCGTGGAGTTCCCCACGTTCGCGATGCCGACCATCGTCGGCGAGATCAAGCGCTTCTTCCGCGACACCTCATGGTCCGTGCGCGTTCCGCGCCGGCTCCAGGAGCTGCGGCTCGACCTGGCCAAGGCCGGCGACGAACTGGCCCAGAAGCTCGACCGCGCCCCCACGGTGGCCGAGCTGGCGGAGCGCCTCGGGATCTCGGGCGACGAGGTCGTCGAGGGCATGGCGGCGTCGAACGCCTACACCGCCTCCTCGCTGGACGCCCAGCCGGAGGAGGACGACTCCGAGGGCGCGCTCGCGGACCGCATCGGCTACGAGGACCACGGGCTCGAAGGCATCGAGTACGTCGAGTCGTTGAAGCCGCTGATCGCGGAACTCCCGCCGCGCGACCGGCAGATCCTGTCCCTGCGGTTCGTCGCGGGCATGACCCAGTCGGAGATCGGCGAGGAGCTCGGCATCTCGCAGATGCACGTCTCGCGTCTGCTGTCGCGGACGCTGGTGCGGCTGCGCAAGGGGCTGACCGTCGAGGAGTGATCCTCGGCGACCCTGGTGTACGTGTCCCTCGGGGGCGGGCCGGACGGCCCGCCCCCGGGCGCGTGCCACCGGTGGTCCGCGGCGGCCTTTCAGTGGTCTGCCCGGCGGCCCCTCAGGAGTTGAGGACCAGCGCCGCCGTCGGCAGCAGGGGGGGCCGTCAGGCTCAGCAGCCAGTAGGTGTGCGGAGCCAGTGCCGTCCGGCGCCGGAGCGGCCGGTTGGCGAGCCACCAGACCAGGCCGTAGAGCGTGACCACGGGGACGACGATCACGAGCCAGAGGGCCATGCCGTCGTTCTCGGTGGGTTCCCGCACGGTCCAGCCCGCGTCCGCGAGCGGCCAGTTCACCGCGAGGTACCAGAGCAGCCAGAACGGCACCACGCCCGGGATCCCGAGCAGGACGTTCGCCACGAGTGGTGCCGACCAGTGCTTCAACATCCGCCCCGCCCTTCGGTGATGCCCGCCGTCCGCCGACGCGGCACCCCATTCTCACCGGCCGGTGATCACACCACACGCTCTCCGCGCCGCCACACCCCGCGGGCCAGCGGGACGCCGGGGCGGTAGGCCAGGTGGACATGGCTCGGGGCGTCGAGGAGCGTCAGGTCCGCGTACGCGCCCGGGGTGAGGCGGCCGACGTCGTCGCGCCGCAGGGCCGCCGCGCCGCCCGCGGTCGCCGACCACACGGCCTCGTCCGGGGTCATCCCCATGTCCCGCACCGCCAGCGCGATGCAGAACGGCACGGACGAGGTGAAGGACGAGCCGGGGTTGCAGTCCGTGGACAGCGCGACCGTGACACCCGCGTCCAGCAGCCGCCGCGCGTCCGGCCATGCGGCCCGCGTGGAGAACTCGGCGCCGGGCAGCAGGGTGGCGACCGTCCGGCCGCCGGCCAGGGCGTCCACGTCCGCGTCCGTGAGGTGGGTGCAGTGGTCGGCGCTGGCCGCGTCGAGCTCGACCGCGAGCTGCACACCGGGGCCGTAGGAGAGCTGGTTGGCGTGGATGCGGGGGTGCAGGCCCTTTGCCTTGCCGGCGGTGAGGATCGCGCGGGCCTGGTCGCCGTCGAAGGCGCCCTTCTCGCAGAAGACGTCGATCCAGCGGGCGTGCGGGGCGCAGGCGTCGAGCATCTCGCCGGTGACGAGGGCGACGTAGCCGGCCGGGTCCTGCGCGAACTCGGGGGCGACGATGTGGGCGCCGAGGTAGGTGACCTCGTCGGTGTGGGCGGCGGCGATGCGCAGGGCGCGGGCCTCGTCCTCGACGGTCAGGCCGTAGCCGGACTTGGTCTCGAACGTGGTGGTGCCCTGGCGGAGGGCTTCGGCGAGGTAACGGGTGACGTTGGCCTCGAGTTCCCCGTCGCTCGCCGCCCGTGTGGCCGCGACGGTGGTGCGGATGCCGCCCGCGCTGTACGGCCGCCCGGACATGCGGGCGTTGAACTCCTGCGTCCGGTCGCCCGCGAAGACGAGGTGGGAGTGGGAGTCGACGAAGCCGGGCAGGACCGCCCGGCCGCCGGCGTCGACCCGGTTGTCAGTGGCGGGTGCTTTGCTTTGATCACCGGTCCACACGACGCGGTCGCCTTCGATGACGACGGCCGCGTCCTGGACCAGTCCGAGGGGGGATCCGTCACCGAGGGAGGGGTCGTTGGTGACCAGGCTGGCGATGTTCGTGATGAGCGTGCTTGCGGTGCTCGCGGAGTGGGCGGGGCTGACGGTCGTCGCGTTGCTCATGGCGTCCTTGGTGGCCTGGTCGGCGGTGGGATCGGGTTCGGGGGCGGAGCCGGGCCGCGCGGGCTGGCGGCCCGGGGTCATCCGCGCAGGGCTTCGACGGCGTCCGCGAGGGCTCGGGGCACGTCCGGTACGAGGCAGTGGACCCCGTCCCGTACGACGTGCCGGCCTGCCACGACCGTATGCGACACGTCCGCTGCCGACGCGGCGAATACGGCCGTCTCGGCCCCGAGCCGCGGAAGCGGCCCTGCCGTCCTGACCGAGTCGAGCGCGATGGTGGTGAAGTCGGCGAGCGCGCCGGTCTCCAGGGCGCCCGCGTCCTCCCAGCCGAGGGCCGCGTGGCCGTCGGCGGAGGCCGCCCGCAGCAGGGCCGCCGCCGTCCAGTGACCGCGGGTGCGGGTGCGCAGGCGCTCGTTCAGTTCCATGGCCCGCGCCTCTTCGAGCAGGTCGATGACGGCGTGGCTGTCGGAGCCGAGGCAGAGCGGGGAGCCCTCGTTCTGCAGGGCGACGGCCGGTCCGATGCCGTCCGCGAGGTCCCGTTCGGTCGTCGGGCACATGCAGGTGCCGGTGCCGCTGCCGCCGATGAGGGAGACGTCCTCGGCGGTGAGGTGGGTGTTGTGGACGCCGGTGGTGCGCGGTCCGAGGACGCCGTGCAGGGCGAGGAGCTGGGTCGGGGTGCAGCCGTGGGCCTCCCGGCACGCCTCGTTCTCGGCGGTCTGCTCGGACAGGTGCACATGGAGCGGGGCCCGCCGCTGTTCCGCCCACCGTGCGATGGTCTCCAACTGGTCGGCGGGCACGGCCCGTACGGAGTGGATCGCCGCTCCGATCCGTGCGTGATCCCGTTCTTTGAGAAGTGAAGAGCGTGCGGCCCAGGCCTCGGCGTCCCCGTCGGAGAAGCGGAGCTGATGAGCGGTGGGGGGCTGTCCGAAGCCGGAGGAGAGGTAGGCGGTGTCGAGGAGGGTGATGCGGATCCCGGCCTCGGCGGCGGCCTCGATGAGGGCCTCGCCCATGGCGTTGGGGTCGGCGTAGGGGGTGCCGCCGGGGGCGTGGTGGACGTAGTGGAACTCGCCGACGGCCGTGATGCCGGCCAGCGCCATCTCGGCGTACACGGCGCGGGCGAGGGCGTGGTAGCTGTCCGGGGTGAGCCGGCCGGCCGTGGCGTACATGACCTCGCGCCAGGTCCAGAAGGTGCCGGAGCCGACCTGGACGGTGCCGCGCAGGGCGCGGTGGAAGGCGTGGCTGTGTGCGTTGGCCAGGCCGGGCAGGGTGAGTCCGCGCAGGACCTCGGCGCCGGGGGGCGGGGCGGGGGTGCCGGTGCGGACGGCGGTGATGCGGCCGTCCGCGACCTCCAGGGCGACACCCGGCTCGATGGGGGTCCCCCCTGCCCGAGCGGAGCCGAGAGCCCGGGGGAGAGTGCCGAGCCAGGCGTGCTCCAGCCAGTACGTCCGCGGGGCCGCTGTCGTCACCTGCACGCCAGTCCTTCCAGTACGTCGGCGAGTGCGAGTACCCCGGCCACACAGTCGTCCTCGCTCGCCGACTCGGCCGGGGAGTGGGAGACGCCGGTGGGGTTGCGCACGAACAGCATGGCGGTCGGGATGCTCCCGGACAGGATCCCGGCGTCGTGTCCCGCGCCGGTGCCGAGGACGGGGACCGTGAGGTCGGTGTCCGTACCGAGGATGCGGGCGAGTTCGTCGCGCAGGGCGTGGTCGAACTGGACGACGGGAGTGAAGGACTCGCGGACGATGTCGAGGTCGACGCCGTGCGCGTCCGCGTAACTCCGGGCCGCCTTCTCGATGCCGCCGACCACGGTGTCGAGGGTCATCTGGTCCTCGGCCCGGGAGTCGAGCCAGCCGCGCACGAGGGAGGGGATGGCGTTGACGCCGTTGGGTTCGACGGCGATCTTGCCGAAGGTGGCGACGGCCCCGGCGAGTTCGGCCTCGCGCCGGGCGGCGAGGACGGTCTCGGCGTAGGACAGCATGGGGTCGTGCCGGTCGGCGAGCCGGGTGGTGCCGGCGTGGTTGGCCTCGCCGCGGAAGTCGAACCGCCACCGGCCGTGCGGCCAGATCGCGCTGGCGAGGCCGACCCGGTCGCCGGACAGGTCCAGGGCCCGGCCCTGCTCGACGTGCAGTTCGACGAAGGCGCCGATGCGGGCGAGCCGTTCGGGGTCCGGCCCGATGGCGTCCGGGTCGTGTCCGGCCGCCTCCATGGCCCGGGGCAGCGTGACGCCGTCGCCGTCGGTGAGCCGGTGTGCCTGTGCGCGGGTGAGCTGCCCGGCGGTGAGCCGGGACCCGACGCAGGCGAGCCCGAACCGGGCGCCCTCCTCGTCGCCGAAGTTCACGATGGCGAGGGGCCGGGTGAAACGGGCGTCCCTGCTGCGCAGCTCGTCCAGCGCGGCGAAGGCGGACACGACTCCGAGGGGGCCGTCGAAGGCGCCGCCGTCCGGCACGGAGTCGAGGTGCGAGCCGGTGACGACGGCGTCCCCCTCGGCGGGGTCGCCGAGCCAGGCCCACTGGTTGCCGTTCCGGTCGACCTCGTGGCGCAGCCCGCGGGCCGTGGCCTGCTCCTCGAACCAGGCCCGGCATTCACCGTCGACCGCGGTCCAGGCGAAGCGCCGGTAGCCGCCGGAGCCGGGGTGCCGCCCCAGGGGGAGCAGCTCGCGCCACATGTGGTGGAAGGAGCCGCCGCTGTTCCGGGTCACGCCTGGTCACCTTCGCGCATCGGGACGCGGACGCCCCGCTCCCCCGCCACCGACTCCGCGATGTCGTACCCGGCGTCCACGTGCCGGATGACGCCCATGCCGGGGTCGTTGGTGAGCACCCGGCGGATCTTCTCGCCCGCGAGCGCCGTGCCGTCGGCCACCGTGACCTGCCCGGCGTGGATGGAGCGGCCCATGCCGACGCCGCCGCCGTGGTGGATCGAGACCCAGGACGCCCCGGAGGCGACGTTCACCATGGCGTTCAGCAGCGGCCAGTCGGCGATCGCGTCGGACCCGTCGAGCATGGCCTCGGTCTCGCGGTAGGGGGAGGCGACGGAACCGCAGTCGAGATGGTCGCGGCCGATGACGACCGGCGCGGCCAGCTCCCCGCTCGCGACCATGTCGTTGAACCGCTCACCGGCCTTGTCGCGCTCGCCGTAGCCGAGCCAGCAGATCCGGGCGGGCAGGCCCTGGAAGTGGACGCGTTCGCCGGCCATCGTGATCCAGCGGGCGAGGGACTCGTTCTCCGGGAAGAGGTCGAGGATCGCCTTGTCGGTCTTGGCGATGTCGGAGGCCTCGCCGGACAGGGCGGCCCAGCGGAAGGGGCCCTTGCCCTCGCAGAACAGCGGGCGGATGTAGGCCGGGACGAAGCCGGGGAAGGCGAAGGCGCGGTCGTATCCGGCGAGTTGGGCCTCGCCGCGGATGGAGTTGCCGTAGTCGAAGACCTCGGCGCCGGCGTCCATGAAGCCGACCATGGCCTCGACGTGCCGGGCCATGGACTCGCGGGCCCGGGTGGTGAAGCCGGCCGGGTCCTTGGCGGCGGCGTCGGCCATGTCCTCGAAGGCGACGCCGACCGGCAGGTAGGCCAACGGGTCGTGGGCGGAGGTCTGGTCGGTGACGATGTCGATCGGGGCGCCCTCGGCGAGCATCCGCGGGAGCAGCTCGGCGGCGTTGCCCAGGAGGCCGATGGACAGCGGCCTGCGCTGGTCGCGGGCCTCGGTGGCCAGCTGGAGCGCGTGGGCGAGGCTGTCGGCCTTCACATCCAGATAGCGGTGCTCGATACGGCGCTCGATGGCGCGCGGGTCGACGTCGATGCAGATCGCCACGCCGTCGTTCATCGTCACGGCGAGCGGCTGGGCGCCGCCCATGCCGCCGAGGCCTGCGGTCAGGGTGATGGTGCCGGCCAGCGTCCCGCCGAACTTCTTCGCGGCGACGGCGGCGAAGGTCTCGTAGGTGCCCTGGAGGATGCCCTGGGTGCCGATGTAGATCCAGGAGCCGGCGGTCATCTGCCCGTACATGGTCAGGCCGAGGTGTTCGAGGCGGCGGAACTCCTCCCAGTTAGCCCAGTCGCCGACGAGGTTGGAGTTGGCGATGAGGACGCGCGGGGCCCACTCGTGGGTCTGCATGACGCCGACGGGCCGGCCGGACTGGACCAGCATGGTCTCGTCCTGCTTCAGCCCTTGCAGCGTGCGCACCATCGCGTCGAAGGAGCGCCAGTCGCGGGCGGCCTTGCCGGTGCCGCCGTAGACGACGAGCTTGTCGGGGTGCTCGGCGACCTCGGGGTCGAGGTTGTTCCGCAGCATCCGCAGGGCGGCTTCCTGCTGCCATCCCAGGGCGCTCGGTTCCGTGCCGCGCGGCGCTCGGACAGGGCGTGGTCCTGACATGGTCTGCCTCCTGGGGGGTGCGTGGTGCTCCCGGCGGTGTGTTGCTGTGGCTATTCACATCCTGGACGTCTGAATAGAGCTAGTCAATACGTCGGGGCGTCGGCGCGGCGACGCCGTGGATGTTTGGCTGGATGCATGGGCGCACACATCGAGACGGCAGAGGCGGGCGACAGCGGGGCCCGGCGGGCGGCGCGGCGGGACGAGGCGGTGCGGGCCGCCGTGGAGCAAGGGCTGCTCGGGCCCGGCAGCCCCATCGTCGGGCTGCTGGACGTCACCGGCATCCGGGAGTCGGCGGCGGAGCTGCGGGCGGCGTTCGAGGCGGTGGTGGCGCCGGGGACGCCCGTGCTGCACGCCTTCGCGGTGAAGGCGACCCCGCTGGTGCCGGTCCTGCGGCTGCTGCGGGAGGAGGGCGTCGGCGCGGAGGTCGCGAGCCCGGGCGAGCTGGCCCTGGCGCGGGCGGCGGGCGTGCCGCCGGAGGCGACGGTGCTCGACTCGCCCGCGAAGACGCCGGCCGAGCTGCGCGAGGCGCTGTCCCTGGGCATCGCCGTCAACGCGGACAACCCCCAGGAGCTGGCCCGGATCGACGCCCTGATGCGGTCCTCGGCCAGCCGCTCTCCGCTGGGGATCCGGGTGAATCCGCAGGTCGGCGGGGGCTCCATCGAGGCGCTGTCCACGGCGACGGCCACCTCGAAGTTCGGGGTGGCGCTGCGTGACGAGGGGGCGCGGGAGTGGGTCGTCCGGGCGTATCTGGACCGGCCGTGGCTGACCCGGCTGCACGCGCACACCGGGTCCCAGGGCATTCCGCTGGCCCTGATGGCCCGGGGCGTGGCGGAGACGTACGCGCTCGCGGAGGAGATCAACCGGCGGGCCGGGCGGCGGCAGGTCGACACGCTCGACATCGGCGGCGGCCTGCCGGTGAACTTCGCGTCGGAGGAGACGGATCCGACCTACGCGCGGTACGCGCGGCTGCTGGCCGAGGAGGTGCCGGGGCTGCTCGACGGGCGGTACGGGCTGGTCACCGAGTTCGGGCGGTCACTGCTGGCCAAGCACGGGACGGTGGTGGCGCGGGTCGAGTACGCGAAGGCCTCCGGCGGGCGGGCGGTGGCGGTGACGCACGCCGGGGTGCAGGTGGCCGCGCGGACGGTGTACGCGCCGGGGAGCTGGCCGCTGCGGATCTCCGCGTACGACGCGAAGGGGCGGCCCAAGGAGGGGCCGGAGGTGGTGCAGGACGTCGCGGGACCGGCCTGTTTCGCGGGGGACCTGCTGGCGGAGGGGCGGTCCATGCCGCTGCTGGAGCAGGGGGATTACGCGGCGGCGCTGGACACCGGGGCGTATTACTTCGCCCATCACTACGGGTACAACTCGCTGGTGCGGCCCGGGGTGTACGGGTTCCTGCCGGGAGGGCGGTTCGCGGTGGTGCGGCGGGCGCAGACGGTGGGGGAGGTTGTTGCGGAGTCGGGTGGGGCGGAGGTGGACGCGTTGACGGGGGCGGGGTGGGAGGTTCCGTAGGTTTGCGGTCGGGTTCGGTGCGGTTCCGTAGGGTTTCGGCCTCGGGTGCGTCGTGGCTTGTCGCGCAGTTCCCCGCGCCCCTAAGGGCAACGCCGCGGGAAGGACCGCCGGACTCCGGCCTCGCGTGCGTGGGGGCTTGTCGCGCAGTTCCCCGCGCCCCTAGGGCATGCGCCGCCGTCGGATTGCAAGAGCGCCCAGCCACCACAGCGGGGCCGCTCCCGCCCGTACGACGACGGCCACTCGGGCCAGTCCCTGTCCTCCGCGCGTCACGTCCAGCCTCCGTCCGGTCTCCTCATCGTCGGGAGCCGTACGGTAGCGGCGGAACGTGAGACGAGTCTTAAGAAGCCCGCCCGTGCCGTCAGTCGACGAACAGGCCCCGCGCCGCCGCCTTCGTGTCGAACTCCTCGAGACGGGACTGGGCCTGGGGCAGGTCGTCGCACATGGCCTCCAGCAGCACCCGGCCGAGCAGCATCGGCGCGCAGGCCGTGTCGAAGGCGAGGCCGGTGCCGACGGCGGCGGGCAGCAGCAGGTCGGACACCTTGGCGACGGGCGCGAAGGCGGAGTCGGCGACCGTGACGACGGTCAGCCCGGCCTCCTTGGCGTAGGCGAGGGTGTCGACGACCTCGCGGGGGTGCCGGGGCAGCGCGAAACAGAGCAGTGCGCTCGCGCCAGCCCGGACGGCGGCGTCGATGCGGTCCTGCAGCATCGTGCCGCCCTCGCCGAGCAGCCGTACGTCGGGATGCACCTTGGCGGCGAAGTAGGCGAAGCCGTGGGCCTGGGCGGCAGCGGCCCGCAGGCCGAGGACGAGCAGCGGCCGGGAGGCCGCGAGGAGGCGCCCCGCGCGCTGGACGGGGCCCGGGTCGGCCAGTGCCTCCGCCAGGTGCCGCAGGTTCTCGATCTCGGCCTCGACGGCCTGCTGGTACTCGTTGTGGGACCCGGCCTCCGCCGCGGGCTCGGCGGGGGCGACCTCGCGCAGATGGCGGCGCAGGGCGGGGTAGCCGTCGAAGCCGAGGGCGACGGCGAACCGGGTCACGGACGGCTGGCTGACCCCGGCCAGCTCGGCGAGCTCCACGCTCGACAGGAACGGCACCTCGGCGGCGCGCCGCACCATACTGTGCGCGATGCGCCGCTGGGTGGGCGTCAGCCGGTGGCCCTCGAAGAGCGCCTGCAGCCGCGCGGCAGGGCTGTCGGTCACGCTCATGACGTGCTCCCCCTCGCCTATTCAGTAGCTGAGGATTCTGCATGAGCATATGCAGAGCGGCAAGCCGGACCGGAGGGCGGCGGCGCGCCAGGACCGGGAACCCCCGGGGGGAACAGGGGGGCTAACCCCAGTGCGGCGGGCGGCGGCGCTTTCTACCGTGGACGGCATGACCGGAATGGACGCGCGGGACACCGACCTCAAGAAGGAACTCGACGCCACCCTGCACGCCCGCAGGGAGCTGGGCGAGGAGTACGAGCCGGCACTGATCGAATCGTTCCTGGAGAAGCTCGACCAGCGGATCGACGGGGCGGTGGAGCGCCGGGTGCGCCGGCAGCTCGCGGAGCAGCAGATGCAGGCGGCCCGGGACTCCCGCTCGCCGAAGGTCACGGACTCCTGGGGCGAGCGGTTCGGCTTCGGGATCGTCTCCCTGGTCCTCGCGGTGCCGCTGTCCGCGATCGGCGGGGGCGTGGCCCGGCTGCCCGGGCTGCTCGTCGCCTGGGCGGGCATCGTCGGCGTCAACGTCGTCCAGGCGCTGCGCTCCAACCCGAACCTCTTCGGCCGCCGCAAGTCCTCCCAGGACGGTGGCTGGGAGGACTAACCAGGACCGGTCGTTCAGACCTGCCGCGTCGGCAGCGCGATGATCTGCCGCAGGTTGACCCGGCGCGGCCGGCTCGTCGCGTAGGCCACGAGGTCGGCCAGTTCCTCCGCGGACAGGGCGCCCACCTCGTCGAGCATGCCCTCGACCTGCCGGGACAGGTCCGCGTCCGCGATGTGGGTGCGCAGTTCGCTCTCCACGAACCCGGGCTCGATGTTGGTGACCCGGACGTCCCGGGGCCCGAACTCCCCGCGCAGGGCCTCCGACAGATAGGTGACGGCGGCCTTGGTCGCGCCGTAGACCGCGTAGCTCGGGAAGCTGAGGTGCGCGGCGATGGACGAGATGTTCACGATGTCGGCCGTACGGCCGTCGGCGGCGGCGCTCACCAGGTCCTCGGTGAAGGCGCCGATCATCCGCAGCACCCCGGAGACGTTGGTGTCGAGCATCCGCTGCCACTCGTCGGAGCGCCGGGCGTCGACGGGGTGGGGCAGCATGACGCCGGCGCAGTTCACGACCAGGTCGACGGTCCCGTACTCCGCGTGGATGCCCGCCGCGGCGTCCGCGACGGACGTCTCGTCGGTGACGTCCGCGGCGACGGCCAGGGCCTGCCCGCCGTCGGCCCGGATCTTCGCCGCGACCTCGGTCAGCCGTTCCGCCCGCCGGGCGACCAGCGCGACCCGGGCGCCCCGGGCGGCCAGCAGCACGGCGACGGCCTCGCCGATCCCGCTCGCGGCTCCGGTGACGACGGCGGTACGGCCGGCCAGGTTGTCGTACGACATGGGATTTCCCTTCGGTGCGGGCCGGGGCGTCTCCCCGGCCTCGGACACCACCTTCGGCGGCCTCGGCCGCGCTACCCAGGGCTGCGCTCTTCCTGGGTCTGTCAGTACCAGGTTCGGCGGGCCCGGGCGGCCTAGGCTCGGGGGCATGGACGGAGAACTGGGAGACTTCCTGCGCTCGCGCCGCGCCCGGATCCAGCCGGAGGAGGTGGGGCTGCCGTCGTACGGCCGCCGCCGCGTCCCGGGTCTGCGCCGCGAGGAGGTGGCGCAGCTGGCCGGGGTGAGCGTCGACTACTACGTCCGCCTCGAACAGGGCAGGGGGCCCGGGGCTCCCTCCCGGACCAGGTCCGGGGGTGTCTCGGACGCCGTGCTGGACGCGATCGCCCGGGTGCTGCGGCTGGACGAGGCCGAGCACGAGTACCTGCGGGCGGTGGCCCGGCCGCGCCGGCAGGACGGGTACGGGCCGGCCGCGCCCCGGGTGCGCCCGGGGGTCCAGTTGCTCCTGGACGGCATGGACCGCCATCCCGCCTACGTCCTGGACCACCGCATGGACGTCCTGGCCTGGAACCCCCTCGCCGACGCCGTGCTCGGCTTCGGCGGCGCGGACGGCCTCAGCCTGCCGCGCCGTCTCTTCCTCGACCCCGCCTCGCGCGGGCTCTACCCGGACTGGGCCGAGGTCACCGCCCAGATGGTCGCGCACCTGCGCCTGCAGGCGGGCCACCATCCCGGCGACCCCGCCACGGGGGAGCTCGTCGCCGAACTCGCCCGGGCGAGCGAGGAGTTCCGCCGGCTGTGGGGGGACCACCTGGTCAAGCCCTGCGACTACGGCGTGAAGCTCCTGCGGCACCCGGTCGCGGGCCTGCTGACCCTCCCCTACGAGACCCTCACCATCCCGGCGGCGCCCGACCAGACGATCGTGGTGTACGCGCCCGAGCCCGGGTCCGAGACGGCGGAGCGGCTCCAGTTGCTGGGAAGCTGGAAGGCGTAGCAGACATCGGGGAAGAGAGATGCGCGGGGACCGCCGCACCCCCGTGAACGGGGGGCGGGACGACGGCGGTCCCCGCGAAGGACGCGGGCCCGGTCAGGGCCGGGCGTGCGCGTCCATGGCGTCCGTGGAGGTCCGGGAGCCGCTCCGGAGGTCCTTGACGCCGTTCGGCGCCGGTTCGGGCGGGGAGGCCTCCCCAGTGCTGAGCGCCTGGGAGGTACCTCCATCGCCCTTGCCGACATCCACCAATGTGCAGGACACGTGTTAAGCGGGTGCTGCGCGGACGTGACACCCGCGTACCGGTTCCGCGAAGTCCGCGAACTCCGCGAAGTCCGCGGAGATCACGGACGCCGCGAGTTCACCCGGCGCACGGGCAGTTCACCGGCCGCCGGCCGTCACTTCCCCGTGCGGGCCAGGAAGGACAGCAGGTCCTGGCGGCTGACCACACCGGTCGGCTTGCCCTCGACGAGGACGATCGCCGCGTCGGCCTTGCCCAGCACGGCCATCAGGTCCGCGACCGGTTCGCCGGAGCCGACCTGGGGCAGCGGGCCGGACATGTGCTTCTCCAGCGGGTCCTCCAGCGAGGCGTTCTTGCTGAACAGCGCGTCCAGCAGCTCGCGTTCCACGACCGAGCCGACGACCTCGGCCGCCATCACGTCGGGGTGTCCTGCGCCGGGCTTGACGACCGGCATCTGCGAGACGCCGTACTCGCGCAGCACGTCGATGGCCTGACCGACGGTCTCCTCCGGGTGCATGTGGACGAGGGAGGGCATGCGGTCGCCCTCCTTGTCGTTCAGGACGTCGGCGACGCGGGCGCTCGGGCCCGTGTCCTCCAGGAAGCCGTAGTCGGCCATCCACTCGTCGTTGAAGATCTTGCTGAGGTAGCCGCGGCCGCTGTCCGGCAGCAGGACCACGACGACGTCGTCCGGCCCTAGCCGCTCGGCGACCTCCAGCGCGGCCACGACGGCCATGCCGCAGGAGCCGCCGACGAGCAGGCCCTCCTCCTTGGCGAGGCGGCGGGTCATCTGGAAGGAGTCCTTGTCGGACACCGCGACGATCTCGTCGGCGACGGTCCGGTCATAGGCGGTCGGCCAGAAGTCCTCGCCGACGCCCTCGACGAGGTAGGGCCGGCCGGAGCCGCCGGAGTAGACGGACCCCTCGGGGTCCGCGCCGACGACCTTCACGGAGCCGCCGCTGATCTCCTTCAGATAGCGGCCGGTCCCGGAGATGGTGCCGCCGGTGCCCACGCCCGCCACGAAGTGGGTGATCTTCCCCTCCGTCTGCTCCCACAGCTCCGGACCGGTGGAGTGGTAGTGGGAGAGCGGGTTGTTGGGGTTGGAGTACTGGTCGGGCTTCCAGGCCCCCGGCGTCTCACGGACCAGCCGGTCGGAGACGTTGTAGTACGAGTCGGGGTGCTCGGGGTCCACGGCCGTCGGGCAGACCACGACCTCGGCGCCGTACGCGCGCAGCACGTTGATCTTGTCGGTGCTCACCTTGTCGGGGCACACGAAGATGCACTTGTACCCCTTCTGCTGCGCCACGATGGCGAGCCCGACGCCGGTGTTGCCGCTGGTCGGCTCGACGATCGTGCCGCCGGGCTTGAGAGCGCCGCTCTCCTCCGCCGCCTCGATCATGCGCAGGGCGATGCGGTCCTTCACGGAACCGCCGGGGTTGAAGTACTCCACCTTGGCCAGGACGGTCGCCCTGATGCCCTTGGTCACGCTGTTGAGCTTCACCAGCGGGGTGTTGCCGACGAGGCTGATCATCGAGTCGTGGAACTGCACCGTTGTCTCCGGATGCCGCAGAAGTGGTCTGAGTGGTGCCGCCAGCCTATGACCTCGTCGTGGTCCGTGACGGTCGTTCACTCCCTGTTGCGATTGGGCGACGGGCTGTACGGGGCAAGCACTGGGTGTACGGGTTCGAGGAGGTGGCAGCGACGCATGACGAGCATGTCGAGGGCGAGGGTGGCCCGGCGGATCGCCGCCGGCGCGGCGTACGGCGGCGGCGGGGTCGGGCTGGCCGGGGCGGCGGCGGTCGGGCTGGTGCTGGCCGAGGTGCAGCTGGCGCGGCGCCGGGTGGGCAACGGCACGTCTCCTCATGTGCCGCACGCGGACGGGCTGTACGGCCGTACGTACGCCGGTCCGGTCGAGGCACCGCTGAGGCTGACGATGCTGGGCGACTCCACGGCCGCGGGCCAGGGCGTGCACCGGGGCGGGCAGACGCCGGGAGCGCTGCTGGCGTCGGGGCTCGCGGCGCTGGCCGAGCGGCCGGTGGAGCTGCGCACGGTGGCGACTCCGGGGGCCCGTTCGGACGACCTGGACCGCCAGGTGGCCCTGGTGCTCGCCGATCCCGGTCCGGTGCCCGACATCTGCGTGATCATGGTCGGGGCGAACGACGTCACCCACCGCATGCCCCCGACCCGCTCGGTCCGCCATCTCGCCTCGGCGGTCCGTCGGCTGCGCACGGCCGGTGCGGAGGTGGTGGTCGGCACCTGCCCCGACCTCGGCACGATCGAGCCGGTGCGGCAGCCCTTGCGCTGGCTGGCCCGGCGGGCCTCACGCCAGCTGGCGGCCGCTCAGACGATCGGGGTCGTCGAACAGGGCGGCCGCACGGTGTCCCTGGGCGACCTGCTGGGCCCCGAGTTCGCCGAGAATCCGCGCGAGCTCTTCGGCCCGGACAGCTACCACCCCTCCGCCGAGGGCTACGCGACGGCGGCGATGGCGGTCCTGCCGACCGTCTGTGCCTCCCTGGGCCTGTGGCCCGCCGAGGAGGAACGCCCGGACGCCTCCCGCCGCGAGGGCTTCCTGCCGGTGGCACGGGCGGCCGCGGAGGCCGCCTCGGAGGCGGGGACGGAGGTCGCGGCGGCGATGCCGAGCGGACCGCGCGGACCGTGGGCCCTGCTGAAGCGCCGGCGGCGCCGGCGGGTCCCCGAGCAGGAACCGGCCCCCGCGAGCCCTTCGAACTGAGGGGCGGAACGAAGCGCACCCGGGAACAGAAAGGAAGAGGCAGAAAAGCAAGCGCTTGGAAACTGCGGCCAGGGTCACACCGCGACACCCGTGACCCAGCCCATACGTACGGGTAACTTCCCAGACAGCCCAAGCAGACCACCCGGTACGTCAATGGAGCCGTGATGCCCGAAGCCGTGATCGTCTCAGCCGCCCGCTCCCCCATCGGCCGCGCCTTCAAGGGCTCCCTGAAGGACGTGCGGCCGGACGACCTGACCGCCACGATCATCCAGGCCGCGCTGGCCAGGGTCCCCGAGCTGGACCCGAGGGACATCGACGACCTGATGCTCGGCTGCGGCCTGCCCGGCGGCGAGCAGGGCCACAACCTCGGCCGCGTCGTCGCCGTGCAGATGGGCATGGACCACCTGCCGGGCTGCACCGTCACCCGGTACTGCTCCTCCTCCCTGCAGACCTCCCGGATGGCCCTGCACGCCATCAAGGCCGGTGAGGGCGATGTCTTCATCTCGGCCGGTGTCGAGACGGTCTCCCGCTACGCCAAGGGCAACTCCGACAGCCTTCCGGACACGCACAACCCCCTGTTCGCCGACGCCGAGGCCCGGACCGCCGCGGTCGCCGCGTCCGAGGGCTCGACCTGGCACGACCCGCGCGAGGACGGCCTGCTGCCCGACCCGTACATCGCGATGGGCCAGACCGCCGAGAACCTGGCCCGCGTCAAGGGCGTCACCCGCCAGGACATGGACGAGTTCGGCGTCCGCTCGCAGAACCTCGCCGAGGAAGCCATCAAGAACGGCTTCTGGGAGCGCGAGATCACCCCGGTCACCCTCCCCGACGGCACGGTCGTCTCCACGGACGACGGCCCCCGCGCCGGCGTCACCCTGGAGGGCGTGCAGGGCCTCAAGCCGGTCTTCCGCCCCGACGGCATGGTCACGGCCGCCAACTGCTGCCCGCTGAACGACGGCGCCGCGGCCCTCGTGATCATGTCCGACACCAAGGCCCGCGAGCTCGGCCTCACGCCGCTCGCCCGGATCGTGTCGACCGGCGTCTCCGGCCTCTCGCCCGAGATCATGGGCCTCGGCCCGGTCGAGGCGAGCAAGCAGGCCCTGCGGCGCGCCGGGCTGGGCATCGGCGACATCGACCTGGTCGAGATCAACGAGGCGTTCGCCGCCCAGGTGATCCCCTCCTACCGCGACCTGGGCATCCCGCTGGAGAAGCTGAACGTCAACGGCGGTGCCATCGCCGTCGGCCACCCGTTCGGCATGACCGGCGCCCGCATCACCACCACGCTCATCAACTCCCTCCAGTTCCACGACAAGCAGTTCGGCCTGGAGACGATGTGCGTCGGCGGCGGCCAGGGCATGGCCATGGTCATCGAGCGCCTCAGCTGAGCGGCGCACCGTAGCCGCCATAGCACCCACGGTGAGACCCCGGCCCAGAACCCTGGAAACTCCAGGGTTCTGGGCTGTTTTGTGATCCAATCTCCCCCAGGATGTGACCTATCTCCCTCCGCCAGGGGAGAACCGCAGGTCACAACAGCCACACCCCCTCCCCCGACACCGAAGCCATGTCCGTTTCGTGACGTTACGCACTGACAGCTGGTTAGTCCGCCCTTCAAGCTGAGGTAGGAAGTCGGGGGTCGACTTTGAACCGGGAGTACGTCAGTGAGCGCCATGCCGATCGCGTTGCTGGTCACCACGGCCGCCACGGGCGCCGTGGGCGTCGCCGTCCTGCGCACCGTCCTGCAGCTGCGCCGCCAGGTCGCGGCCCTGCACACCGCGCTGGCCGAGAGCCGCGCCGCCACCACCCGGGCGCTGCTGCCCGCCGCCCGTACCGCTGCCGACACCGATGAGATACGTGCCGCCGTGGCGGCGGCGCTCGCCGAGGAGCGCGAGCGGGAGCTCGCCGAGGCGCGGGCGTTCTGGGCCGCCCAGGAGGCCCGTGACGCCTCCGACGCGCCCTCCCTGCTGGGCCTGCCCGAGGTCGATGTGTTCCTGCCCCGCCAGGCCGATTTCGCGGGCCTGGAGCCGGTGTCCGAGCCCGGCGCCGACACCGAGGAACCCGCCACCGAGTCCCCGGAGCTGGCCGCGGCCCGCCGACGTCACCCCTCGCACCCGGACTTCGTGCCGACCCAGCCGCCGGTCGTGAACGACCACGAGCGCACCGTCGCCACCCTGGAGGAGCTGGCCTCCTCCCGCATCGAGCTGACGGACGTCCGCCCCGGCCCGCTGGGCACCCTGGACGTCTACGTCTTCGCCGACGGCACGACCCTGTGCATGACCCCGGGCCACCGCGAGACGGCTGAGCACCTCTCCGCGGCCCTTCGCGCAGGCGCGACCCCGGTCCTCCTGGGCGGCTCCGGCATCTCCGGCGCGTACACCCTCACGTTCGAATGCGGCGAGGAGAACGTGTACATCCTGGCGGACCGGGTCATCGCGTCCCTTTAGGAAGCGCCCCGTCAGGGGCGCGGGGCTGTATCAATGTGCGGCTCCGCCGCGTGGGCGCGAGCAACCACACTCGGCCCGCACCCGCGAACGAAGCTCAGACCCCCGCCCGCTTCTGCGCCTCCTCCACCAACGTCACGGCTTCCTCGACGTCGGCCCGGCCGGGGGCCACGACCGCCAGATCGTTCCCGGCGACGGTGATCTGATCTGCCGCTGCGAACATCCCCGCATCCGGCATCTCCCGGGGCTCCACGCCCTCGAGGACCTGCGCCCTGCGGGCCAACTCCCGGGCCAGCCCGAGGGCCTCGGCGGCAGCTCCCCGCTGCAGCCGGCTCTGGGGCGCGGCCCTCAATCGATCGGCGAAGTGCTCCACCGCACGGGTCAGAGGCGTCGTATCAACCACGCGGCGAGCGTACGCGTCCCAGCGGGACTGTTGCCAACGGGCGGACACTCAGGCACGGTGACCTGAAGGACCGGCTTACATCCCAGCGTCCGGAGGCGCCGATGTCCCAAGTCTTCTCCGAAGAGACCCACCGCAACCTGCTCGCCCGCATCCCCCACTGCACCGGTCGTGAGATCTCCGACTGGTTGCGCACCGTCGAAGACGGTCCGGCGCTCTTCCGCTTCGAGGAAAAGGTCAGCTGGCTCCGGCACGAACACAACCTCGCGTACGGCCACGCCAAGGCGATCATCCACGAGTACGACCTGAGGAGGGCCGCGCGCAAACTGCTCTAGGCGCGCCCACCGCACCCCTCCTGACGACGACGAAGGGCCCCGGCCGAAGCCGGGGCCCTTCGCGCTACGACTGCCTGGACTAGTCGCTGCTGTTGAGGATCGAGATGAGCCTCAGGAACTCCAGGTAGATCCACACCAGCGTCAGCGTGAGGCCGAAGGCCGCGAGCCAGGCCTCCTCGCGCGGGGCACCGTAGGCGATGCCGTCCTCGACCTGCTTGAAGTCCAGGGCGAGGAAGCAGGCACCGAGGATGATGCCGATGACGCCGAAGACGATGCCGAGGGGACCGCTGCGGAAGCCGAGGCCGTCACCGCCGCCGAACACCGCGAACAGCAGGTTCACGGTCATCAGCAGGATGAAGCCGAGCGCGGCCGCCATCACGAAGCCGTAGAAGCGTCGGTTGACGCGGATCCAGCCGGCCTTGTAGGCGATCAGCACACCGGCGAAGACCGCCATCGTGCCGATCACGGCCTGCATGGCCGCACCGTCGGCGATGCGGTTGTCGACGATGTTGGAGACGACGCCGAGGAACACGCCCTCGAACGCGGCGTACGTCAGGATCAGCGCGGGCGAGGCCTTGCGCTTGAAGGACTGCACGAACGCCAGGACCATGCCGATCAGGGCGGCGCCGATACCGATGCCGTAGCTACGGCTGATGTTGGCGTCGTCGATCGGCAGCAGGGCCCAGGAGAGCGCCGCGGTGAGGATGAGCACACCGAGCGTGCTCGCCGTGCGCAGGACGACGTCGTCGATGGTCATCCGGCCGGTGGTGGCCGGTGCCTGCGGCGGCGCGCCGTACTGCAGGTCCTGCTGGGCGTAAGGGTTCTGCGCGTACGGGTTCTGCGCGTACTGGTCGCCCGTCGGCTGCGCGTACGGGTTGCCCTGGGTGGCGACAGCGGGACCCCCGGCCTGCGGCGCGGTGTTGAAGCCCGCGTAGCCGTTGTCGCGGCTGAACCCCCGTCGCGAGAAGACCGGGTTTCTGCTCCTCATTTCACTCCTCCATGGCCACACGTCGTGGCCTTGGCTCAAGAGTAATAGGTAGGCAAAGGAATGACCCTACTGCTTGGGGAGGATCTTTCCCTCGTCGTGCTGCGCAACACGCTACGCGGCTTGGTGATTCCCCTCACCACAGGGGGTCACTCCCGGCTCAGCCGAACGGGAAGCCCGTGTAGGCCTCCGCCAGGTCCGTCTCGGCCGCGCGGGACGAGGCGATCCGCTCCAGCCGGGCGAGCTGGAGCCGGTCCTCGAAGGCCGTCGCGGCGGGTGCGCGGTGCAGCAGGGCCGTCATGTCGTTGGAGAACCGCTCGGCCTGCCAGACGCGGCGCAGGCAGGTCGCGGAGTAGGCGTCGAGCAGGTCCGGTGAGCCGGTCTCCTGCTGGTGCGTCAGGGCCCGGGCGAAGGTCACGACGTCGCCGACGGCGAGGTTCAGACCCTTGGCCCCGGTCGGGGGGACGATGTGGGCCGCGTCACCGGCGAGGAAGAGGCGGCCGTGGCGCATGGGCTCGTGGACGTAGGAGCGCATGGGGGTGACCGACTTCTGGGTGATCGGGCCGCGCTTCAGGAGCCAGTCGTCGTCGGTCTCGAACCGGCGTTCCAGCTCGTCCCAGATCTCCTCGTCGCTCCATGTCCCGGCGTCGGTGCCGTCGGGCACCTGGAGGTAGAGGCGGGAGACGGCCGGGGACCGCATGGAGAGCAGGGCGAAGCCGCGGTCGTGGCGGGCGTAGACGAGCTCGTCGTGCGAGGGCGGCACATCGGCGAGGACGCCGAGCCAGCCGAAGGGGTACGTCCGTTCGAAGACGCGGGCGAGTCCGGCCGGGATCGCCTTGCGGGCCACGCCCCAGAAGCCGTCGCAGCCGACGACGTAGGCGCACTCCAGGACGTCCTCGCGGCCCTCGTGCCGGAAGCGGATGCGCGGGGCGTCGGTGCCGGCGTCCTCCACGGCCAGCGCCTCCGCCTCGAAGAGCAGCGGCCCGCCGTCCTGGAGCTGGAGGGCGATGAGGTCCTTGCACACCTCGGTCTGGGCGTAGACGGTCACGGACCGGCCGCCGGTGAGGGCGGGGAAGTCCACGCGGTGGCGCCTGCGGTCGAACCGCAGCTCAATGCCGTCGTGGCGCAGCCCCTCGCGGTCCATGCGCTCACCGGCGCCGGCCGCGCGCAGCACGTCCGCGGTGCCCTGCTCCAGGATCCCTGCGCGCTGCCGCCGTTCGACGTAGGAGCGGTCGCGGCTCTCCAGGACGACCGCGTCGATGCCCGCGTTGTGGAGCAGCCGGGCGAGGAGGAGGCCGGCGGGGCCCGCTCCGATGATGCCGACGGTGGTGCGCATCGGACGACCTCTTCTCAGTCACGTTCGCCAGGTGAAATTTCCTTCACCATGTGCGTGTGAGTCTCCGACGGCATGCGGCCGCTGTCAACGGTCGGGCCGTGAACTCTTCAATGGACCACGCAGGGATCGGAAGGTGCCCGGAGCCGGACTTGAACCGGCACGCCCGCGAAGGGGCAGCGAGGTTTAAGCTCGCCGTGTCTGCATTCCACCATCCGGGCAGGCCGTGGGCTCCGCATCGAGGTTCCGAGACTATCGGGACAGGTCCCCCGAACAGCGGAAGCGTGGACCGATGTTGTCTTATTTTATTGACGTCTGAGGGTGCATCAGCACACGGAACGCGCCATCCGCACTTGCCAATAGCCTTCCCTGTGCCGGTCGGCCGCGCATGCGGAATGACGGAATTTCACCGCCCGAACGAGGGCACTCCACCTGTTCTCGACACCCGGACGCATCGGTTCCCGACACGGGGGCTCCTCAGGGGTGTTCGTCATCCCCAGGTATGACACCGCTCGGCGCGGTCAGACCCGAGTCGGCCTTCGGAACCAGAACTACGGGTGACTACACGGCGCCATGGGGCCCCGACGATGGAATACGTCCTTCCCCGTGCACAGCCGTCCGACAGGAGAGCCATCCCGTGACCACCGCATCCCTCACCGACCGGGCCACCACCGCGGCCGCGCGCGCCACGGATCTCTCGAAGATCTACGGGCAGGGTGAGACCCGGGTGGTCGCCCTGGACCGTGTCTCCGTCGACTTCCGGCAGGCCGAGTTCACCGCGATCATGGGCCCCTCCGGCTCCGGCAAGTCCACCCTGATGCACTGCGTGGCCGGGCTCGACTCGTTCTCCTCCGGCTCGGTGCGCATCGGTGACACCGAGCTCGGCTCCCTGAAGGACAAGCAGCTGACCAAGCTGCGCCGGGACAAGATCGGCTTCATCTTCCAGGCGTTCAACCTGCTGCCCACCCTGACCGCCCTGGAGAACATCACCCTTCCGATGGACATCGCGGGTCGCAAGCCGGACAAGCAGTGGCTGGACTCCGTGATCCGGATGGTCGGCCTGGCGGACCGGCTCGGCCACCGGCCGTCCCAGCTGTCCGGCGGTCAGCAGCAACGCGTCGCCGTGGCCCGGGCGCTGGCCTCCCGGCCCGAGATCATCTTCGGGGACGAGCCCACCGGAAACCTCGACTCGCGCTCCGGCGCCGAGGTGCTGGGCTTCCTGCGCAACTCGGTGCGGGAGCTGGGCCAGACGGTGGTGATGGTGACGCACGACCCGGTGGCCGCGGCCTACGCGGACCGGGTGATCTTCCTGGCGGACGGCCGGATCGTCGACGAGATGTACGGGCCGACGGCCGACTCCGTGCTCGACCGCATGAAGGCGTTCGACGCCAAGGGCCGTACGAGCTGACGCCCCCTCATCTACGCCCCGGCCCGAACCGACTGGACTGAGAAAACCCATGTTCCGTACCGCCTTGCGCAATGTGCTCGCGCACAAGGCCCGGCTCCTGATGACCGTACTCGCCGTGATGCTCGGCGTGGCCTTCGTGTCGGGGACCCTGGTCTTCACCAACACCATCTCCGACGCCTACCAGAAGAGTTCCGCCAAGGGCTTCGACCAGGTCGACGTCGCCGTGACCGCGGACTACCAGGACGCCGAGGGCGACCGGGTCGGCAAACGCCATGAACTGGACCAGGCGCTGTTCGACAGGAGCGAGCGGGTGCCCGGGGCCGCGTCCGCCATCGGGGTCGTGCAGAACTTCACGGCCCTCGCCGACAAGGACGGAAAGCTCATCGGCGACGGCTTCCAGTCGCAGGGCGGCAATTACTGGGGCGCCAAGGACCCCCGTTACCCGCTGGTCAGCGGGCGCGCCCCCAAGGGCCCGGGTGAGATCCTCATCGACTCCCGGACGGCCGAGCGCGCCGGCTACAAGGTCGGCGACACCGTGCGCATGTCCGTCGACGGGCCGGTCCTGACCCCGAAGATCACCGGCGTCTTCACCACCGACGACGGCAACGTCGCGGCCGGCGGCAGCCTCACCCTGTTCGACACGGCGACCGCCCAGAAGCTGCTGGGCAAGCCGGGCGTGTACGACCAGATCGCCGTCAAGGCCGAGCCGGGCGTCACACAGGCCGCGCTGAAGGCGCAGCTGGACAAGGCGCTGCCCGAGGGCACCGTCTCCACCACCACCGGGAAGCAACTCGCCGACGACCAGGCGGAGGCGATCTCCCAGTCGATGAGCAGCATGCAAAATGCCCTGCTGGTCTTCGCCGGCATCGCCCTGTTCGTCGGCACCTTCATCATCGCCAACACCTTCACCATGCTGGTCGCCCAGCGCACCAAGGAGCTCGCGCTGATGCGTGCGGTCGGCGCCTCGCGCCGGCAGGTGACGCGCTCGGTGCTCATCGAGGCCTTCGTGGTCGGCCTGGTCGCCGCCGTGACCGGTCTGGTCGCGGGCATCGGCATCGGGGCCGGACTGCGCTCCCTGATGGGCACGTTCGACGCGACCGTGCCCGACGGGCCGCTGGTCATCACGCCCGGCACGGTCGTCGCCGCGCTCGCGGTCGGCGTGCTGGTGACCATGCTGGCGGCGTGGCTGCCCGGCCGCCGCGCCGCGAAGATCGCGCCGGTCGCGGCCATGAGCAGCGTGCACGCCAAGGCCACGACCAAGTCCCTGGTGCTGCGCAACACGCTGGGCGCCCTGGTCTCGGCCGCGGGCGTCGCGGTGGTCCTCGTGGCCACGACCATGGACGGCACGGACGGCCAGATGCCGATGGGCTTCGGCGCGATGCTGCTCATCACCGGTGTGTTCATCCTGACCCCGCTGCTGTCCCGCCCGCTGATCGCCGCCGCCGCGCCGCTGCTGCGCACGTTCGGCACGCCGGGCAAGCTGGCCCGGCAGAACTCGGTGCGCAACCCGCGCCGTACGGCGGCCACCGCCTCCGCGCTGATGATCGGCCTGACCCTGATCACCGGCATGACGGTGATGGCGGGCAGTCTGCAGCAGGCGATCGAAAAGCTGGCGTCGGCGTCGATCAAGGCCGACTACGTGGTGTCCATGGCGAACGGCAACCCGCTGTCGCCGGACGTGGAGAAGCAGCTGAAGCAGGCCGGTGACGTCACCGCCACCAGCCCGATGCTCAACGCCGAATCCCGGATCGACGGCCGGAGCGAGTACCTGACCGGCATCAACGGCGCCACGATCGGCGACCTGGTCGGCCCGAAGGTGGACGGCGGGTCCTTCAAGGTCGGCGGCACCCAGGTCGTCGTGGACAGCGAGACCGCCAAGTCCTACGGCTGGAAGACCGGTTCCGCCTTCACCGCCTCCTTCGCGGACGGCGAGAAGCAGAAGCTCACGGTCGCCGGCACCTACAAGGGCAACGAGTTCCTCAGCGGCATCCTGCTCGACGAGAAGGTCCTCGCCCCGCACGAGGCGGACCCGTACAACATGAAGGTCATGGTGAAGACCGCGGACGGCACGTCCGACGCGGTGCAGGACAAGCTGGAGAAGGCCCTCGGCACCAACCCGGCCGTCAAGGTGCAGTCCAAGGACGACATCTCCAACGAGATCGCGGAGATGTTCACGCTGATGCTGAACATGGTCTACGGCCTGCTCGCGATGGCGGTGATCGTGGCGGTCCTCGGTGTCGTCAACACCCTGGCCATGTCCGTCTTCGAGCGCTCGCAGGAGATCGGCATGCTCCGCGCGATCGGCCTCGACCGCAAGGGCATCAAGCGGATGGTCCGCATCGAGTCCCTGGTGATCTCCCTGTTCGGCGCGGTGCTGGGCATCGGTCTCGGCGTGTTCTTCGGCTGGGCGGCCGGTGAGCCGCTGGCCTCGAAGATGGCGACCTACGAGCTGGTCCTGCCGTGGGCGCGGATCGGTCTCTTCCTGCTGCTGGCCGCGACGGTGGGCGTCCTCGCGGCGCTGTGGCCGGCCCGGCGCGCGGCGCGGCTGAACATGCTGGAGGCCATCAAGGCGGAGTAGCGGGACGCGCGAAGGGCCCCTTTCCCACCCGGGGAGAGGGGCCCTTCGCCGTGGTCAGTTCCAGGTGCGGGCGCGCAGCGGCAGGCCCGACGTCCCGGACTCGGGAGTGCGCACGGCGAGGACCTGGTTGACGCCGATGCGGTTGCGTTCGAAGGCCACGGCGGAGGCGGCCATGTAGAGGCGCCAGACGCGGGCGCGGCCCGGGCTGGTGAGCCGGGCGGCGCGCTGCCAGTCGGCCTCGAGGCGCTCGACCCAGCGGCGCAGGGTGAGGGCGTAGTGCTCGCGGATCGCCTCGACGTCGCGCACCTCGAACCCGGCGCGCTCCAGCTGGGCCACGGTCGCGCCGATCGGCTGGAGCTCGCCGTCGGGGAAGACGTAGGAGTCGATGAAGGCGTCGACGCTGTACGCCGTCTCGTCCCCCTGCGGGCGGCGGGCGATCTGGTGGTTGAGCAGCCGCCCGCCGGGCTTGAGCAGGCCGTACAGGTCGGCGGCGTACTCCAGGTACCGGTCGGCGCCGACGTGTTCGGCCATGCCGATGGAGGAGATCGCGTCGTAGGGCCCGTCGCGGACGTCGCGGTAGTCCTGGACGCGGATCTCGACCTTGTCGGTGAGGCCCTCGTCGGCGACGCGCTTGCGGGCGTAGGCGGCCTGCTCCTGGGAGAGCGTGACGCCGACGACGCGCGCGCCGTGCTCGCGGGCCGCGTGGATGGCCATCGAGCCCCAGCCGCAGCCGACGTCGAGCAGCCGCAGGCCGGGTCTCAGACCCAGCTTGCGGCAGACGAGTTCGAGCTTGTCCCGCTGGGCCTCTTCGAGGGTGCTGTCCGGGGTGGGCCAGTAGGCGCAGGAGTACACCATGGACGGGCCGAGGACGATCTCGTAGAAGTCGTTGCCGACGTCGTAGTGGTGGCTGATGGCGCGTCGGTCGGTGCGCTTGGTGTGCAGGTGGCGGCGGGGGTTGCGGGCTTCCTCGCGGGGCGGGGCGGGCGGCAGCGGGGGCCCGGCGAGCCTGACCAGTCCGCGGACGGCGGCGCGGACCTCGGGGTCGCGCAGGGCCTGGGCGAGGGTGCGGGCGTCCTCGCCGCGCTCCCAGATGAGACCGGCCAGCAGATCGAGGGTCGCGTAGAGGTCGCCCTCGATGTCGAGGTCGCCCGCCACCCAGGCGCGGGCCAGGCCCAGTTCGCCCGGCTTCCACAGCAGGCGGCGCAGCGCGCGGCGGTTGCGTACGACCAGGGTCGGTGCGCCCGGCGGGCCGGACTGCGAACCGTCCCAGGCGCGGATGCGCACCGGGAGCGGTGCTCCCAGCAACTGTGTGAAGAGGCCCTGCAGCCGCGGCGCGGCGTCTGCCATGGTGTGCACCTCCGATTGGGGCATCCCCTGCTCGAGCGAAGTCGAGAGCTTGGGGAAGGGAATCCCGGAATGTCCGACACCACGTAAACACCTGCGGGGCTCGGGCGCAGTCCCCGGCACGCGTCACGACTGGGCAAAACCGCCCCTTCGCCCGCGCGTTCGCCCGCCCGGACGCGCGGGCCGGGCACGCCGAAGGGCCTCCCGCACCACGGATGGCGGGAGGCCCTTCGTCAGGCGGATGACCGACCGGAGGTCAGGAGGCCTTGGCCTTCTCCTCGGTCTTCTCCTTCGGCGCGGCGGCGACCGGGGCCGGCTTGGCGGCCTCGTAGAACTCCTCGCGCGGCGTCTCCATCGCGCCGAGCGAGACGACCTCGCGCTTGAGGAACATCGCCAGGGTCCAGTCGGCGAAGACGCGGATCTTGCGGTTCCAGGTCGGCATGGCCAGACCGTGGTAGCCACGGTGCATGTACCAGGCGAGACGGCCCTTGAGCTTGATCTTCATCTTGCCCATGACGATCATCGCGACGCCCTTGTGGAGGCCGAGACCGGCCACCGCGCCCTTGTTGGCGTGGCTGTACTCCTTCTGCGGGAAGCCCCGCATGCCGGAGACCACGTTGTCGCCGAGGACCTTGGCCTGGCGCAGCGCGTGCTGGGCGTTCGGCGGGCACCAGGCGTTCTCGTTGCCCGCCTTGCGGCCGACGAGGTCCGGGACCTGGGCGTTGTCGCCGGCGGCCCAGATGTAGTCGGTGCCCTTGACCTGGAGGGTCGGCTCGCAGTCGACGTGACCGCGGGGGCCCAGCGGCAGGCCGTAGCGGGCCAGGGCCGGGTTGGGCTTGACGCCGGCGGTCCACACGATGGTGTTGGAGTCGACCTCGAGGCCGTTCTTCAGCACCACGTGGCCGTCGACGCAGGAGTCCATGGAGGTGGACAGGTAGACCTCGACGCCGCGGCCCTCGAGGTGCTCCTTGCCGTACTTGCCGAGCTTGGGGCCGACCTCGGGGAGGATCTTGTCAGCGGCGTCGACCAGGATGAAGCGCATGTCCTCACGGGACACGTTCTTGTAGTACTTCGAGGCGTCCCGGGCCATGTCCTCGACCTCGCCGATGGTCTCCGCACCGGCGAAACCGCCGCCCACGAAGACGAAGGTGAGCGCCTTGCGGCGGATCTCCTCGTCGGTGGTGGAGTCGGCCTTGTCGAGCTGCTCGAGGACGTGGTTGCGCAGGCCGATGGCCTCCTCGACGCCCTTCATGCCGATGCCCTGCTCCGCGAGGCCGGGGATCGGGAAGGTGCGGGAGACCGCGCCGAGCGCGATCACCAGGTAGTCGAAGGGCAGCTCGTAGGCCTCGCCGACCAGCGGGGAGACCGTGGCGACCTTGCGGTCCTGGTCGATGGTGGTGACCCGGCCGGTGAGAACCTCCGCCTTGGGCAGCACGCGTCGCAGCGGGACGACGACGTGGCGCGGGGAGATGTTGCCGGCGGCGGCTTCGGGGAGGAAGGGCTGGTAGGTCATGTACGACCGGGGGTCGACGACCGTGACGGTCGCCTCGCCGTAGCGCATCTTCTTCTGGATGCGCCGAGCTGCGTACAGGCCTACGTACCCACCGCCTACTACGAGGATCCTGGGACGCTCCGTGGTGCTCATGCCATCGAGTATCCACCCGCCTCAGGGGGGTGGCTCGTGCGCCCCTTCACAAGCTTGGGTGGGGTGTGTGCTATCCTCCGCGGCCCGCGTGATCCACGTCATGGTGACAACCGGGCTCCTTTGTGCACCCCGGAGCGTTGTCAATGCCGTGTGAGCTGCCTCTCTGCGCCGTTGGAGCCCCCGTGAGGCCCTCCCCGAGCGCCACCCCGAGCAGCTTCCCGACCCCCTCCATACCATGCTTCTGAACATGTTCAAAGGGCCGTTCAGTCCCCGGACGGGTCAACCGGGCCCTTCTCTTCGCCCGGGAGGGCCGAATTCCTTGTGAAGAACTTCACGAACTTTCCCGACAGACCGTCGCCCGGAGGTCCCTCCGGACCCCGGGACACGCTCATTCGTGATCCATGCCTGCTCAGAAGCGGGCTACGCGACCGACCATGCGATGCCGTCCAGGATGTCGTGCTCGCTCACGATGACCTCCTGCGCGCCGATCCGCTCCATGATCGACAGGAGCACCAGGGCACCCGCCCCGATCACGTCGACCCGGCCCGGGTGCATGGAGGGCACGGCCGCGCGCTCGGCGTGGGTGGAGCGCAGCAGCCAGTCGGTGATCTCGCGGACCTTCTCGCGGGAGACGCGGGAGTGGTGGATGGCCCCGGAGTCGTACTCGGGCAGCTCCTGCGCGATCGCCGACACGGTCGTCACGGACCCGGCCAGGCCCACCAGCGTGCGCGCCTCGCGCAGCGGAACCGTCTGCTCGGCGAGGTCGAGCGCGGCCTCGATGTCGGCCCGCATCGCCGCGATCTGCTCCTCGGAGGGCGGGTCGCTCACCACGCCGTCCCGGACCAGGTGCCGCTCGGTCATGCGGACACAGCCGACGTCCACCGAGCGGGCCGCCCGGACCCGGTCGTCGCCCACGACGAACTCGGTCGAGCCGCCGCCGATGTCCACGACGAGGTAGGGCGTCGGAAGGTGGTCGCTCCCGGCGAGCTCCTTGGTGGCGCCGGTGAAGGAGAACTCGGCCTCCTGGTCCCCGGAGATCACCTCGGGCTCGACGCCCAGGATGTCCAGCACGCCGCGCACGAACTCGTCGCGGTTCTCGGCGTCCCGGGAGGCGGACGTCGCCACGAACCGCAGCCGCTCCGCCCCGTGCTCCTTGATGATCGCGGCGTACTCGCGGCACGCCGCGAAGGTCCGCTGGAGCGCCTCGGGGGCGAGCCGGCCGGTGCGGTCGACCCCCTGCCCGAGCCGCACGATCGTCATCCGGCGGTCCAGGTCGACGAGCTCCCCGGTGGCGGGGTCGACGTCGGCGACCAGGAGCCGAATGGAGTTCGTACCGCAGTCCACGGCGGCGACACGGGTCACTGGGCGTCCTCCTCGGCGGTCGTCACACAGGCGCCCTTGCGCCACCACTCGGGCAGCATCGCCAGAGCCTCGTCGCCCAGCGGGTTCACGCCCGGCCCCGCGGCCAGCGAATGGGCCACCAGGACGTGCAGGCACTTCACCCGGTCCGGCATGCCGCCCGCGCTCGGGAAGTTCTTCAGCTCCTCGATCTCGTCGCGCCGCCGGATGTAGTCCTCATGGGCGGCCCGGTAGGCCGCCGCGAGCTCCGGGTCCGAGGCCAGCCGCTCGGTCATCTCCTTCATCACGCCGTTGGCCTCCAGCGTGCCGATGGCCGAGTTCGCCTTCGGGCACGTCAGGTAGTACAGCGTGGGGAACGGCGTGCCGTCCGGCAGCCGCGGGGCCGTCTCGACGACGTCGGGCTGTCCGCACGGGCAGCGGTGCGCGATCGCGCGCAGACCGCGCGGGGGCCGACCGAGCTGCTGCTTGAAGGCCTCGACGTCGGCGTCGGTGGGCTCGGTGCGCGGGGTGGTCGGCGGGGGCGTTTCCATGACTGTCTTCAGGCTGTCTTTCTCTGGGTTCAGGTCACTGAGCGGGACTCGGGTCACCGGCCGGCGGCGTCGGCCTTGTCGACCCCGTCCCAGACGTTCGAGTACCAGGGGCGGTCGGCCGCCCCCAGGTCGGTGCGCGACTGCTTCGCCGCGTGCGGGTCGACGACGATGAAGCCCGTCTCCCCCGGCATGACGTAGTGCAACCGCCGCCGGATCTGCTGTTCGGCGTACGCGTCGTCCTGCCAGCGCGCCTTCAGGTCGCGCAGCCGTTCGACGCGCTCGCGGGCCTGCCGCCGTTCGCGCTGGAGGTCGTCGATCTCGGCGCGCTGCGAGACATACTCCCGCATCGGGTAGGCCAGGGCCACGATCAGCGAGCAGAGCACCAGGGCGAGCAGCGCGGCCCGGCCGGTCAGCCGCGAGCGGCGGGCCTGGCGCTTGGTCTGCGAACGGTAGACCCGGGCCGCGGTCTGCTCACCGAGCAGCCGGATCCTGGTCGCGGTGGAGAACCGGTCCCGGTCCTTCACGGCCATCTGTCCGCCTCCCGCTCCACCGTCACACGCGCGTACGTCCCCGGACACGGTACGGGACCGAGTACGGGGACGTACGTACGACGCTGCCTCTTGTGGCCGGGGTCAGCCCTTGAAGCGCGGGAAGGCGCTGCGGCCGGCGTAGACCGCGGCGTCGTCGAGGATCTCCTCGATGCGCAGCAGCTGGTTGTACTTGGCGACGCGCTCGGAGCGGGCCGGGGCACCGGTCTTGATCTGGCCGCAGTTGGTGGCGACGGCCAGGTCGGCGATCGTGACGTCCTCGGTCTCGCCGGAGCGGTGCGACATCATGCACTTGAAGCCGTTGCGCTGGGCCAGCTCGACGGCGTCCAGGGTCTCGGTGAGCGAGCCGATCTGGTTGACCTTGACCAGCAGCGCGTTGGCGGCGCCCTCCTCGATGCCGCGGGCGAGGCGCTCGGGGTTGGTGACGAACAGGTCGTCGCCGACGAGCTGGACCTTGTCACCGAGCTTGGCGGTGATGGTCTTCCAGCCCTCCCAGTCGTCCTCGAACAGCGGGTCCTCGATGGAGACGAGCGGGTACGCGTCGACGAGCTCCGCGTAGTACTCGGTCATGTCGGCCGCCGAGCGCGCCTTGCCCTCGAACGTGTAGACGCCGTCCTTGTAGAACTCGGAGGCGGCGACGTCGAGCGCCAGGGCGATCTGCTCGCCGGGGGTGTAGCCGGCCTCGTTGATCGCCTCGAGGATGAGGTCGAGGGCCTCGCGGTTGGAGCCGAGGTTCGGTGCGAAGCCGCCCTCGTCGCCGAGGCCGGTGGACAGGCCGCGGCCCTTCAGCACCTTCTTGAGGGTGTGGTAGACCTCGGTGCCCCAGCGCAGCGCCTCGGAGAAGGACTCCGCGCCGATCGGGGCGATCATGAACTCCTGGATGTCCACGTTGGAGTCGGCGTGCGAGCCGCCGTTCAGGATGTTCATCATCGGCACCGGCAGCAGGTGCGCGTTCGGGCCGCCCAGGTAGCGGAACAGCGGCAGGTCGCTGGCCTCGGAGGCGGCGTGGGCGACGGCGAGCGAGACGCCGAGGATGGCGTTGGCGCCGAGGGAGCCCTTGTTGTCGGTGGCGTCCAGGTCGAACATCGCCTGGTCGATCAGGCGCTGCTCGGTGGCGTCATAGCCGACCAGCTCCGGGCCGATCTGCTCGATGACCGCGAGGACGGCCTTCTCCACACCCTTGCCGAGGTAGCGGTTCGGGTCGCCGTCGCGGAGCTCGATGGCCTCGAAGGCGCCCGTGGAGGCGCCGGACGGGACGGCGGCACGACCGGTGCTGCCGTCGTCGAGGCCGACCTCGACCTCGACCGTGGGGTTGCCTCGGGAGTCCAGGATTTCCCGGGCTACGACGACGTCGATGGACGGCACGAGCATCTCCTTCTTGATGTGACGCGGTACGCGGGTCGCGTGGACCCGGCGAGGTGCGGGCCCGGTGGCTCGCGACATGAGCCTAACCGGCTCGGGGCGATCGGCCACCGGGTCGCCCACCCCATGGACAGAACCGAGCGTAAATTGTTTCCGAACGGAACAAAGCCGGTTGCCGAAAAAACCCCGCCCCGGTGCGTACGGGGGATGACGCACCGGGGCGGGGAGCCCGTGGGGACGGGGGTGGCCGCTGCTTACTTCAGGTGCAGCTGCTGGCCCGGGTAGATGAGGTTGGCGTCCTCGACGATGTCCTTGTTCAGCTCGAAGAGCTTCTCCCAGCCGCCCTTGACCTTCTCCTCGGCCGCGATCGAGCTCAGGGTGTCGCCCTTGACGACCTTGTACTCGCCGTCGCCCTTCTTGACCTTCTTGCCGGTCGGGGTGGTGACGGTCTTCTTCGCGGCCGGGCGCTCGTCGGAGCGGGAGGCCGGCTGCTGGGTCTCGCGGGACTCCGTGCTCTGCTCGCTCTGCGCGGAGCTGCCGGAGTCGGTGGAACCGCCGCCGGTGTAGGCGGCGCTCGACAGGCCCTTGCCGCAGACCGGCCAGGCGCCCTTGCCCTGACCCGCGAGGACCTTCTCGCCGATCTCGATCTGCTGCGCCTTGGTGGCCTGGTCGGCGGTGGCGGCGTACTTGGTGCCGCCGTAGCCGGCCCACGTGGAGGCGGAGAACTGCAGACCGCCGTAGTAGCCGTTGCCGGTGTTGATGGACCAGTTGCCGCCGGCCTCGCACTGGGCGACGGCGTCCCACTCGGAGGCGGTGGCGGCGGAGGCGTTGCCGGCCGCCATCAGCGGGGCGGCGACGGCGGCACCGGCGACACCGGCGACGGCGATGGCACGGGTGGCCTTGGACGGACGACGGTGCTTGCCCTTGCCGGAAAACAGCATGGTGGATCCCCTCACCGACGCCTGCGAGGTGAGCTGTCGGGTTCGGGCCGGTTGAGTTGCCCGGCCGTGTCCCTCCCGGGACACGGCTTCACCCCAAGCCCTTCCGGCGCAACTGGCCGGTCGGGCACCTACCTTGGGTCCCCCGCTCCTGCCTACGGCGCTTGACGCGACGACTGTTCCCGTACGGCCGCTGGCAGGATTCGGCGTTGCGGCAGCCGGGGCTCGCGGTGGCGAGCGGTCATGACCGTAGACACGCGATCCACGGAATTTCAAAGACGATCAGGGCTTCTGAGATCTATCTCTCACGGACCCCAAACAGGACATTCACCGCGAAGTATGACGCGAACTCGCGCGGTTTCGGGGTGACTTCCGCCCCCGTTTCCGCACTGCCCGAACGGCTACTTCTCGTCCCCTTCGCCCTCCACCGTGAGCTTCTCACCGGGGAGGATGAGGTCCGGGTCCGAACCGACGGCCTTCTCGTTGTCCTCGTAGAGCTCGTACCATCCACCGCTGACGTCAAGGGAGTCGGCAATGGACCACAGGCTGTCGCCGACTCCCACGATGTAGTCGCCCTGGACGGCGTCGCCGGAGCCTCCGTCGCCGCGCGAGGCGTGACGGCCCGTGGACTCGTCCGCACCGCCGCTGCCGGACGGGAGGGATTCGTCGGCACTGGGGCCGCGGTGGCGGCCGGAGCCGGTACCGGTCTGGGCCGAGGATTCGTCCGCCTGGCGCGAGTTGCCGGCCTCGCCGCTCCCGGGGGTGGCCGACGCAGAGCCGCCGGATCCCTCGTTCCGCGACGCCGAGTCGGCGGATTCAGACGACTTGTCCGACTTGGACTTTTCATCCTCCGTGCCGGGCGACGACGACGGGGACGAGGAAGGGCTCGCGGACGGCGACGACCCGAGCGAGTCGAGGAGGCCGGGCGAGTCCGTCGGGGCGGACGAACCGGATGCGCCGGAGTCCGAGCCCTCGCCCTGCTCGAGCCCGGAGAGCAGTCCGCAGGTGCGCCACGCGCCGACCCCCTGGTCGGCGAGGATTCTCTCGGCCACGGCTATCTGCTGGGAGCGGCTGGCCAGGTCGGCGCTCGCCGCGTAGTCGAGACCGCCGTGGTTCTCCCAGTCCTCCTGGGACAACTGCAGGCCGCCGTAGTAGCCGTTGCCGCTGTTCTGGCTCCACGCGCCGCCGGTCTCGCAGTCGGCGACCCGGTCCCAGGTCGTGCCGTCGGCCGCACTGGCGCCGGAGGCCCCGAGGAGCGGGATCGCGATGGCGGAGCCGGTCACCCCGGCCGCGACGAGGAGAGCCGGAGCCTGGCGGGGGCGACGGTGCCGACCGTTCCCGGAGAGCATACGGAGACCTTTCGCGAGACAGCAGTGACCGACGCGGCGTGATTCCCCGCCTCGTTGATGGGTGAACGTATAGGCAGTCGATCACTTGTCACAAGTTCATGCCGCGCAGATCACGTGAAGATCACAGGTCTGATGTTTCGTCACCTTCAGCCGGTGCTTCCGGTTCTGCCGGTGCCGCCGGTGCGAATTCCACCGGCAGCGTGCGCAGTCCGCGCATGATCAGGCCGCCGCGCCACCGCAGTTCGGCCGGATCCGCGGCGAGCCGGAGGTCCGGGAGGCGGGTGAGGAGGGTGGCGAGCGCGGTCTGGCCCTCCAGACGGGCGAGCGGGGCGCCGAGGCAGTAGTGGATGCCGTGGCCGTACCCGAGGTGCTGGTTGTCGCGGCGGGAGAGGTCCAGCACGTCCGGATCGGCGAACCGCTCCGGGTCCCGGTCCGCGGCGGCCAGGACGACGAGGACGGGGTCGCCGGCCTCGATGCGCTGCCCGCCGAGGGTGAGGGGCTGCGTGGCGAAGCGCCAGGTGGCGAGCTCGACCGGGCCGTCGTAGCGGAGGAGTTCCTCGACGCCGGTCTCCAGGAGGCCGCTCTCCCCGGCGGCGAGGGACGCCTGGAGCCGGGCGCGCTGCCCGGGGTGGGTGAGCAGGGCGTAGGTGCCGTTGCCGATGAGGTTCACGGTCGTCTCGAAACCGGCGAACAGCAGGATGAAGGCCATGGCCGCCGCCTCGTTCTCGGTGAGGTGCTCACCGTGGTCGGAGGCGCGGATGAGACCGGAGATGAGGTCCTCGCCGGGGGCGGCTTCGGCGGGCAGCGCCTCCCGTTTGCGGTGGATGAGGTCGGCCAGGTAGCCGCGCATCTTCTTCACGGACCGCGCGACGCCGCCCCTCGGGCCGCCCTGGTGACGGATCATCATGCCCGCCCAGTCGCGGAAGTCGTCCTGGTCCTCGCGCGGGACGCCGAGCAGGTCGCAGATGGCGTAGATGGGGAGCGGGAAGGCGAACTCGTGGATCAGGTCGGCGGACCCCTTCCCGGCGAACCCGTCGATGAGGGTGTCGGTGAGCTCCTGCACCCGCGGCGCGAACTCGGCGACCCGGCGGGGCGTGAACGCCTTGGACACGAGCCGCCGCAGCCGGGTGTGGTCCGGCGGGTCGATGTTGAGCAGATGCGTCATCAGCTCGGCCTTGCGCTCCCCCGGGATCCCGGTCTTGCCCTTGGCGTGTGCGGGTTCGTCGTGATGCGCGGGGTTCTTGGAGAGCCGGTGGTCGGCGAGCGTCTGCTTGGCGTCGGCGTACCGCGTGACCAGCCAGGCCTCCACACCGCTGGGGAGCCGCGTCTTGTGGACGGGGCTGTGCTCGCGGAGCCAGGCGTAGGCGGGGTAGGGGTCGCTCGCGAACTCCCAGGTGAAGAGGTCGGGGGCGGTCGCGGGGGTGCTGGGCTGGGGCTGGTCGGTCACGCCTCGACGGTATCCGGCTTTGAGCAGCGCCCCTCCACCGTCACGGCTCCGCCGAGCACCTCCCCGGGACTCCCCCGCCCCAGCCGCTCAGCCCTCGGCGTCCTGGATCGCGTCCCGGTACGCGCGGGCCGCCGCTCTCAGGGCCGCCTCCGGGTCGACGCCCTCCGCCTCGGCGCGGACTGCCAGGGCCAGGAGGTCGTAGCCGATGCCCTCGACGGGTGGGAGGGGTATGTCCAGGTTCGCCGTGCGGACACGGGAGGCCAGTTTGGCGGCGAGGGCCAGGCCGGGCTGACCGAGGGGGATGCCCTCGGTGATCGAGGTGCGCTGCTTCTCGACCGCCTTGGTACGCAGCCAGTGCTCCTTGACCTCCTCGGGAGTGGAGGCCGTCGCGTCGCCGAAGACATGCGGATGGCGGTGGATCAGCTTGGCGACGATGCCGCCGGCCACGTCGTCGATGGAGAAGGGCTCCTCCCCGTCCTCCGGGCGGCCCTCCTCGGCGATGCGGGCGTGGAAGACGACCTGGAGGAGGACGTCGCCGAGCTCCTCGCGCAGTTCGTCGCGGTCGCCCTCTTCGATCGCCTCGACCAGCTCGTACGCCTCCTCGATGCCGTATTTGGCCAGGCCCTCGTGGGTCTGCCGGGAGGACCAGGGGCATTCGGCGCGGATGCGGTCCATGACCTGGACGAGGTCGAGGAACCGGGCGCCCGGCAGGTCGTAGGAGGCGGGCAGCAGCTCCAGCTCGGGCATGGCGATACGGCCGCTGCCGGCGAGGCGGGCCAGGCCGTCCGTGAGGACCGGTTCGCCCTCGCCGGTCGCGACCACGACCACCGTGTGCCCGCCGGCGCAGGCGTCGACCAGTTCCTGGGCGGTGGGGGACGCCTCGGTGACGGGGATCCCCGCCTCGCGCAGGTACGGCAGCTGCGGGTGTGTGCCGTCCGCGCACAGCACCCGGTCGGCCGCGTGCAGTGCCTGCCAGGCGGGCCAGGAGAGCAGGCCGGGGGCGACGCGGTGGCTGGTGGTGAGCAGGACGATGCGGCCGGGGGCGGCGGCCGCGTCGGGAGCGGTCCGCTCGGGGCCCGGGGTGGCTTCGGGGCTGTTGGCGTTCACGGTTCGAAGCTATCCCACGTCGCCGACAGCGCCCGAAGTTGTCCACAGGGCCCGGAGGGGCGCCAAGCCGACGGGCTCTACAGGCCCTGTTGCGTCTGCGCCGCCGTGACCTCTCGCACCCACGGCGTCTTGGCGTCGGCACGGCTGCTCTTCTGGACGTCCCAGGTGCCGTAGCGCGGGTTGAGGTCGACGTTCAGGTCCTTGGAGGCGTCGGAGAGGGCCTTCCAGAACTCGGGACGGTCGGTGTTCGTGCCGAGCTTCTCGGCGAGCTTCTGGGCCTCCAGCTGGAGGCGGAGGTTGTCGTCGAGGCGCTGCGGCGGGACGCCGTACTGCTGGAGCCAGGTCGTCTGAAGCGCCTTCGCCCCGCCGGCCTGCTGCTCCAGGCCGGACCGCATCGCCTGGATCTCCTTGCGGGAGACGCTCACTCCGGCGTTCTCGGCGGCGCGGTGCAGCACCCGGTCCAGGACCATGGTGTGCAGGGTGTCGCGGGTCAGGGTGCCGGTCCTGGCGATGACCTGCTGGTACTGCGCCTCGTCCGGTACGGCCGCCCGCTGGGCCGCGCGAACCTCGCCGACCCTCTCGTCCAGCTGCGAGACGGTGATCCGCTGGCCGCCCACCACGGCTGCCGCGCCGGGATGCGCGTCGTTCCCGCAGGCGGTGAGAAGGGGCGCCGCGGCGGCGATCGCGGCGGTGAGGACGAGCGCGGTGCGACGGCGGCGGTGCAAGGGAACCTCCCGAGGAGATTGTGCGACGGTGCACAAGGTCTTGCGATGATCGATGGTAGGCAGTGGCCAAGCTCTGGCCAACCCATTCGACCAACGATTCACCGGGACTTCCGGCACCGCCGCGCCTCACCCCGGGCGCCCGTCAGCCGCGGACCTGGCCCAGCCACTGCAGCGTCCTGCGGATCTCCGCACCGAGCGGGTGCCCGGGGCCGTGGGTGCGCTCCACGTCGTGCAGCAGCCGGGCCAGGGTGTCGTGGGCGGCTCCGCGGTCGCCGAGGGCGAGCTGGAGGTGCCCGATCCGGCGGCGGACGTCGTGCGCGAGCTCGGGTCCGCCGGCGGCGACGTACTGGTTCTCGTAGTACGGCAGGACCGCCCGGTACTCGGCGAGCGCCGCGGCCGGTTCGCCCAGCTGTTCCAGGCACTGGGCGGCCTCGTAGCGGTGGCGCAGGGCCTGCGGGTCGGCCTGGCCCGCCTCGGCGGCGCGTTCGTCGGCGAGGCGGCGCAGCTCGGGCAGGGCGCGCCGGTACTGCCCGTCGTCCAGGAGCGTGGCCGCGTACTGCTTGCGCAGGGTGCGTACGACCGGGGAGTTCGCGCCGTGCTGTTCGGCGGCGGCGGGCAGGATCGCCCCGAGGATGTCGACGGCCTGGGTGACACGGCCCTCGCCGAGGAGCCGCTTGACCTCGTCGACGGCGCGGGCGATGTCCGTCTGCCCCGGTGTCTCTGTGACGGGTGTGGCCGGCGCGGGCCGCGGCGCGGGGGTGCGCGCACGGTCGGGCCAGGGGGCGTGCGGGCGCAGGAAGGGGCGGGTGGGGTCGAGGGCCGCTCCGGTGGGCGTCCCGCGCGCGGGCAGGAGCAGCTCCAGGTGCTCGTAGACCTCCTGCGCGGAGGCGGGCCGGTGCTGCGGGTCCTTGGCCAGGAGGCGCAGGACGAGGGCCTCCAGGGCCTCGGGGACTTCGGGCCGGATGCGGCGTACGGGCAGCGGGGGCTCGTACAGGTGCCGGTGCAGGACGCCGAGGGCCGTGGAGCCGGAGAACGGCACGTCGCCGCTGAGCAGTTCGTGCAGGACCACACCGAGCGCGTACAGGTCGGTGTAGGGGCCGACGGCGCCGCCCATCGCCTGCTCCGGGGCCATGTAGGCGGGCGAGCCGATGGGCGTGCCGGTGTGGGTGAGGCGGGTGGTGTCCGCGTCCATGACGGAAGCGACACCGAGGTCGAGAACGGTGACCGTGCCGTCCTGCTTCACCATCACGTTGCGCGGCTTGAGGTCGCGGTGGACGATCGGCACCGCGTGCACGGCGCTCAGCACGGCGCACAACTGGGCCGCGACCGCGACCGCCCACTGCCACGGGTACGGGGTGTGCTCGGCGAGGTGGTCGCCGAGGTCGGCGCCGTCGACGTACTGCATGACGAGGAACAGCTCCTCGCCCTCGCTGCCCGCGTCGTGCACGGTGACCAGGCCGGGGTGGTCGACCTGCGCGGTCACCCGGCACTCCCGCACGAAACGGCGCCGCAGTTCCTCCGCGTCCTGCCCCGCCACCTTGTCGGGGCGCAGCAGCTTCACCGCCACGCGCCGGTCGAGCCGCTGGTCGTACGCCGTCCAGACCTGGCCCATGCCGCCCTGCCCGAGGAGGGCGGACAGTTCGTAGCGCCCGGCGACGACACGTCCTGCCGCCGCGGTCACCGTCCGCCCTCGTGGTCGCCGTCCCGGTGGCCTTCGCCCTCGTGCCGGCGCAGGTAGTCGCTGAGCTCGTCGAGTTCGGCGCGGACCTGGTCGATGCGGGCCGGGGCGGGGCGCTGAGGGGACTGCGGCGGCTGGAGCGGGCCCGCGACCGGGGGCGTGTCGTGCGGGGCCGGTGTGTGCGGCCCGGGTTGCTGCGGGACGGGCGTGGACGTCGGGGGGTACGGCGGCGCCTGCTGCGGATAGCCGTACGGGGCCTGCACGACGGTCGGGGCGTGGGGCGGCGCGTAACCGGCGAACGTCCGCCGCTCGCTGTGGTGTGCGATGTCCACGACGAGGAAGTAGATGGCGGCGCCCGCTCCGAGCAGCAGGATCACGGCGAGCGCGATGTCGGTCCGGTAGTCGCTCTCCGGCAGCGCGCCGACCACGGCGAAGCACGCGATGGCCAGGGGCAGGCTCACCCAGGCCAGCACCCAGTCGAAGGCCCGTCCGCGCAGCACGGCCACCCGGAACAGCGGTACGCAGGCCAGCACCCCGCAGGTGAGGAAGCCGGCTGCTGCGAACAGCACACGCAGGGAGATGACCGTTGCCGCGCTGCGGGGAGGCGGCGCCGCGCCGTGGCCGTACATGACTGCTCCTGGACCGGTGTGGCCGATGGGACGGACGTGCGAGTGACAGACCCTGTTGGGGAATCCGAGCGTATAGCCCGACACGGGAAACCGGTCACGGGTTGTACCGAACCGTTGTCATGCTGATCACTTCGTGTGAACAGCCCGTCCCCGGCCCGTCGTCGGCCGTACCGTCCGTCGAGCCCTACAGGGGGTGCCGCATCCACACGTTGGGCTCGACGTAGACCACGTACCCGCGCTCCACCTCGCAGCGCACCGGCACCAGAGCGCCCGGCACCTCGATGTCGCCGTCGGTGTCGAAGGGCAGGCCGGTCCAGCGACGCCAGTCCGCGAGCGAGGCGGCCACCGTCATGGACGCCGGGGCCACCGAGTCGATGGTGGCCCCGGCCCGGGCGTGGACGCGCAGCCACGGGTCCTGGGGCAGGCCGTCGGGGCGGACGCGGCGGGCGTACTCCTCCATCGGCGTGTGTGGTTCCAGGTGCTTGGCGTTGGGGCGGACCGGGGCGACGACCTCGCCGAAGCCGCGGGCCCGGGCGTTGTCCCGCATGGCCGAGAGCATCAGCCCGGACAGGCCGCGCCCCTGTGCCCGCGGGGCTACGGAGATCGAGATCGCGCTGACGGTGTCGGGCCGGACTCCGCGCCGCAGATCGGAGAAGGCCCACACCAGCACCGTGTCCCAGCCGTTGGCCGGCAGCCGGCCGCGGTGTTTGGCTCCGAGCGCGAATGGCACGCTGTAGGCGTTCGCCACGACCTCGCCCCGCTCGTCCTCGGCGAACAGGACGTACTCCGGCAGTTCGGCGGCGATCCGCGGGAAGTGGGCGGCGCCCACGAGGTCCTGGATCACGAACTCCGGCCAGCTGTCCGCCATGCCGACGACCCGTTCCAGCATGTCCGGGCGGTCGGCGAGGCTCGATATCTTCGGCTGCATGCGATCACAGTAGACAGGGGCGGCGGACGCACGGAATCGAATTGCCGCGTGGTCACAGCGCGGGGTCACAGCGCCGGCACCGGGTCCGCCGCCTGGGGAAATCTGGCTCGCTGTGCGGCGACCACCATGACGGCCACGGCTGTCAGAGCGATCCCGGCCCCCACGTAGAGCGGCGCCGCGTACCCGGGACCCGCGCGCCCGCCGACCACGTTCCCGACGGCCAGTCCGACGCCGTAGACCTCACCACCACGAGAGCCGGTCTCCGCCGTGTCGTCCACCGGACAGCCGTGAGAGGCGGAGTCAGAAGGGGGGATCGTTGAAGAGCGAGCCGGTGCGGACCGGTGTGACCGGCTCGGACTCACGCCGCTGGAGGAGTGCGACGGCGTCTTTGACGCGGCCCAGGTCGATGAGGTGGCCGGCCAGGTCATGGCTGTTCGCGAAGGCGTGCTGTTCGAGGACGGCAACAGCCTCCTCGGTGCGTCCGGCGACGGCGAGCAGCCCGGCGATGTGCGGCGCCGCGTACGAGGTGGCGCCCTCGGGGTGGGAGCGGGCCCGTGCGATCGCTTCGTCGACGCCGTCACGGGCAGCGATCAGCGGCAGCCGTATCCAGTACAGGTCCCAGTCCTCAGCGCCCCCGCGCGCGGCAGCGAGGGCGTCGAGGTGCGCCAGGCCGTCCTCGGGGCGGCCCTGTTCGAGGCACAGCTCGGACCACGTGTGCAGGATCCAGTCGTCCCCGTTGTGGTCCTCGGCCAGGACCCGCATCACCTCGACCGCTTCGTCCCCCCGGCCGTGCCGTGCCAGGAGCTGCGCCAGTTGCACCGCACCGTGGCACGGGTGGATCGGCGAGTCGCCCGGCTGCCGGTGGACGGCGATCGCGCCTTCCACGTCACCGCGCTCCTCCAGCACCTCGGCCAGGCGCCGCGCGGCATGACCGAGGGACTCGGTCGCCGCGTACGCACGCAGTTCCTCGATCCGATCGTGTCTCGCCAGCAGGTCGGCCAGCTGGTCGTGGTTGTTGACGGAGGTGCTGTGCTGCCGGGTACGCAGCAGGGCGATCGCTTCGTCGACGCGTCCCTGGCGTTCACGGATCGTGGCCAGCAGCCCGATCGCCGTGTCGGGGTCGAGACCGCGGCAGCACCACGGGCTGTCGCACCGGTGCCGAGCCGGGATCCGGGCAGCGAGCAGCGCGGCGATGTCCTCGTCCCGGCCTGCTCCTTCGGCGACGTCGACCAGAGCGGTGGCGAGAAGCCAGTCGTCGATTCCCGCGCTCAGCCGGGTGACCGCCTCGTCCGTACGCCCGTGCCGGGCCAGCAGGCGCGCGAAGAACTCCAGCGGGTTCCCTCCCGTGGCCGCGTACGGCCGGGCCAGCGCGATCGCCTCCTCTGCCCGCTCCCAGCTCTCCAGCAGTTCCGCCTGGGTCCGGGCGGCCGGCCACCAGCCCGTGGCGACGTACGGAGCGAGCACCTCCAGCGCCTGGGCCCGCCGACCCCGGTCACCGAGCAGCCGCGCCCACTCCCGCGCGCAGAACCATTCCCCTCGACCGGCCTGGACCTCCACCTCCTCACCGTGGCCGAGCTCGAGAAGCCGGGAGACCAGGAGCGGAGGAATGCAGCCGGACATGGTCCGGGCCTGGCGGTCGAGATCGGCGGCGTCCATGACCGCGCACCTTAGCCGCCGCGTCCGGCGGGCCCCGCAGCCCCCGGCAGGGAAGGTCATCGGGACGCTGTCAGTCCTGACACTGCTTCGACATCATCGCCTTGTCCGCCGTAGTCACCGCGAGGTCGTACTTGAGGGCCACCTGTGCGAAGCGGACCGCGTACGAGCAGCGGATCGACTTGTTCGGCGGCAGCCAGGACGCCGGGCCCGAGTCCCGCTTGGCGGAGTTCGTGGAGCCCGAGACCGGCAGAAGATTCAGCACATCGTTGGCCAGCTGCTCCCGCTTCTCCTTGCTCCACCGCGAGGCACCCAGCTGCCAGGCGTACGACAGCGGCACCACGTGGTCTATCTGCACCTCGGTGGCTTTCGCCTTCTTCCAGGCGATGTCTTTGCCGGTGTACGGGTCGTACAGGTCCATCGACACGACCACGCAGTCGGAACCCCTGCGGAACTCGACGTCCCGTCCATGGAGTTTCAGCAAGTCGTTCCGCGTGTCGCAACCGTTCCTCGCCAGCGGCACACCGTCCGCCGTGTCCATCCAGGCGTAGCCGAACTCGTCCCGTTCGTAGCCGGTCCTGGGGCCGCGGCCCTTCGTCGCCACCTTGTCGGTCAGGGCGCGCGCCCTCTCCTTGTCTGCGCCGGAGGTGACCGCCGCCAGTCCCGGTTCGGTGCCGCCCGGGTTGTCCAGCGGGTTCGCGGCCCGTCCGGCGCCGGCCGCCGGGGCGCCGGAACCGGAGGCTCCACCGCCGTCCGCGGGCGGGGCCAACCCCTCGCAGCCGGCCAGTGCCGAACCGGTGAACACCATCGCGACAGCCAGTGCCGCCCCGCCCCTCAGACGCGTCACCCTGCGCCCCTCCTCCGTCTGTTCCGCTCCGGCACGGGCGGCCCGCGCCCGGTCACACCGTAGCGAGGAAGAGGTTCAGACCACATCGGGCCTCAATGCGCATTCTTCACATCTGGCGCGTATCGTCGATTCTGAGTCATCTCCGGAGGGAGCTTTGCATGGGCATCTTCGACAAGTTCAAGAGCCAGGCGCGGAACAAGGGCAAGCAGGGCTCTGACGCCGCGGAAGAGCGGACCAACGAGAGGACCGGCGGCAAGTACGAAGACCAGGTCGACTCCGGCCAGCAGCGCGTCGAGGGCTCGCTGGGCATGGACCGCGACCGGGAACGGCCCGAACAGCAGTAAGGCCTCCGACTCCGAGGCCGTCCGCGGAGACCCATGGATGTCTCCCGCGGGCGGCCGCAGGTGTTCCACGACCGCCGCGAGCCGGTCGCCGTGCGCGACCGGCTCAGCCGGGTACCGCGTCAGGCCGACGCGCACAAGCCCGGCAGCGGCCCCGCCGCACCGGGCAACCGGTGCACAGGCACGGACGGTGGCCTGACGTGCCCTCAGCGCAGCCGACGCGTCACGACCCCAGCACCGACGTCAGGAACTCCCCGACCCACGCCAGCAGTTCCCGCCCGACCAGCGGCTTGCCGCCCACCTTCGCGGTCTTCGGGCGCGGCACCAGCACCTGGTGCACGGCCGGCTTGATGACGACGCCGGGGTACAGCCGCTTCAGCCGCAGCTCCTGCGACTCGCGCAACTCCACCGGCGCGAACCGGATGTTGTTGCCCTGGAGCACGATCTCGCCGACGTCGCACGCCCGCGCGAACATGCGCAGACCCGCGACGAGCAGCAGGTTCTCCACCGGTTCGGGCAGCTTGCCGTAGCGGTCGACGAGTTCCTCGCGGACCGCCTTGATGTCCTCCTCCGAGTTGGCGGAGGCGATGGCGCGGTACGCCTGGAGGCGGAGGCGCTCGCCCGGCGCGTAGTCGTGCGGGACATGCGCGTCGACGGGCAGCTCGATCTTGACCTCGAGCGGCGGCTCCTCCTCGATCTCGCCGGTCTCCAGCTGGCGCCGGTAGTCGGCGACGGCCTCGCCGACCATCCGCACGTACAGGTCGAAGCCGACGCCCGCGATGTGGCCGGACTGCTCGCCGCCGAGGAGGTTGCCCGCGCCGCGGATCTCCAGGTCCTTCATGGCCACGTACATACCGGCGCCCATCTCCGTGTGCTGGGCGATGGTCGCGAGCCGCTCGTGCGCGGTCTCGGTCAGCGGCTTCTCCGGCGGATAGAGGAAGTAGGCGTAGCCGCGCTCGCGGCCCCGCCCCACCCGGCCGCGCAGCTGGTGCAGCTGGGAGAGGCCGAAGTTGTCGCCGCGCTCCACGATCAGGGTGTTGGCGTTGGAGATGTCGATGCCGGACTCCACGATCGTCGTGGACACCAGCACATCGAACTTCTTCTCCCAGAAGTCGACGACGACCTGCTCCAGCGCCTGCTCCGACATCTGCCCGTGCGCGGTGGCGATGCGCGCCTCGGGGACGATCTCGCGCAGCCGGGCCGCCGCGCGGTCGATCGACTCGACGCGGTTGTGGATGTAGAAGACCTGGCCCTCGCGCAGCAGCTCACGGCGGATGGCGGCGCCGATCTGCTTCTCCTCGTAGGGGCCGACGAAGGTCAGGACCGGGTGGCGCTCCTCCGGCGGGGTGGTGATCGTCGACATCTCGCGGATGCCGGTGACCGCCATCTCCAGCGTCCTGGGGATCGGGGTCGCGGACATCGTCAGCACGTCGACGTTCGCGCGGAGCTTCTTCAGCTGCTCCTTGTGCTCGACGCCGAAACGCTGCTCCTCGTCGACGATGACCAGGCCGAGGTCCTTGAACTTCGTCTCGGACGAGAACAGCCGGTGGGTGCCGATGACGATGTCGACCGAGCCCTCGCGCAGGCCCTCCAGGACCGCCTTGGCCTCGGTGTCGGTCTGGAAGCGGGACAGGGCCTTCACGTTCACCGGGAACTGCGCGTACCGCTCGCTGAACGTCCCGAAGTGCTGCTGCACCAGCAGCGTCGTGGGCACCAGGACGGCCACCTGCTTGCCGTCCTGGACGGCCTTGAAGGCGGCGCGGACCGCGATCTCCGTCTTGCCGTAGCCGACGTCGCCGCAGATCAGGCGGTCCATCGGGACCGTCTTCTCCATGTCCTCCTTGACCTCGGCGATGGTGGTGAGCTGGTCGGGCGTCTCCGCGTAGGGGAAGGCGTCCTCCAGTTCGCGCTGCCAGGGGGTGTCCGGGCCGAAGGCGTGCCCGGGGGCGGCCATGCGCGCGCTGTACAGCTTGATGAGGTCGGCCGCGATCTCCTTGACGGCCTTCTTCGCGCGGGCCTTGGTCTTCGTCCAGTCGGCGCCGCCGAGGCGGTGCAGCGTGGGGGCCTCGCCGCCGACGTACTTGGTGATCTGCTCCAGCTGGTCGGTGGGGATGTAGAGGCGGTCGCCGGGCTGGCCGCGCTTGGCGGGGGCGTACTCGACGACCAGGTACTCCCGGGTGGCGCCCTGGACGGTGCGCTGCACCATCTCGATGTAGCGGCCCACGCCGTGCTGCTCGTGGACGATGTAGTCGCCCGGCTCCAGGGTGAGCGGGTCGATGGTCTTGCGGCGGCGGGCCGGCATGCGGGCGCCCTCGCGGCCGGACGCCTTCTGACCCGACAGGTCGGTCTCGGTCAGGACGGCGAGCCGTAGGGCCGGGTCGACGAAGCCGTGGTCGATCGAGCCGCACGCCACGTGCACGACGGACGGGGAGATCTCGGCGAGGTCGGAGTCGAGGCGGGCGGCGATGCCCTCGCCGCCCAGCACCTCGACCGTGCGGGCCGCCGGGCCGTGCCCCTCGGTGACGAACACCGCGCGCCAGCCGTCGGCGAGCCAGCCCTTGGTGTCGGCGAGGGCCTTGGCGGTGTCGCCGCGGTAGGTCTCCGGGGCGTGCATGCCGAGCTTGAGGGTGTCCCCGTCGAGCTCCTCGTCGGCGGCGAACGGCGACACCGACCACCACATCATGTCCAGCTCGCGGGCCCGGTCCCGGACGTCCGCGATGGACCACAGGGAGGCCGCGCCGACGTCGATGGGAGCCTCGCCGCCCCCGGCGGTGGCGGCCCAGGATGCCTGCAGGAACTCCTGGGAGGTGGCCACGAGGTCCGACGCGCGCGTGCGGACCCGCTCCGGGTCGCACACGACGGCCATGGCGCCCTTGGGCAGCACGTCGAGCAGCAGCTCCATGTCGTCGACGAGGACCGGCGCGAGGGACTCCATGCCCTCGACGGCGATGCCCTCGGCGATCTTGCCGAGCAGTTCACCGAGCTCGGGATGCTGTTCGGCGAGGGCGGCCGCGCGCGTGCGGACGTCCTCGGTGAGCAGCAGCTCACGGCACGGCGGCGCCCACAGCCCGTGCTCGGCGACTTCGAGGGAGCGCTGGTCGGCGACCTTGAAGTAGCGGATCTCCTCGACGTCGTCACCCCAGAACTCGACGCGCAGGGGGTGCTCCTCGGTGGGCGGGAACACGTCCAGGATGCCGCCGCGCACGGCGAACTCGCCGCGCTTCTCGACAAGCTCCACGCGCGCGTAGGCGGCCGCCGAGAGGGCTTCGACGATCTCGCCGAGGTCGGTGGTCTGCCCGGTCCTCAGGGAGACCGGTTCCAGGTCGCCGAGGCCCTTGACCTGGGGCTGGAGCACGGACCGGACGGGCGCGACGACCACGGAGACCGGGCCGGTCTCGGGGTCGTCGGGGCGGGGGTGGGCCAGGCGGCGCAGGACGGCCAGGCGGCGGCCGACGGTGTCGCTGCGCGGGCTGAGCCGCTCGTGCGGGAGCGTCTCCCAGGACGGGTACTCCACGACTTCCTCGGCCGGCAGAAGGGAGCGCAGGGCCGCGGTCAGGTCCTCCGCCTCACGGCCCGTCGCCGTGACCGCCAGCACCGGGCGGCCCGTCTCACGGGCCAGGGCGGCGATGGCGAAAGGCCGGGCCGCGGGGGGGCCGACCATGTCGACGTGCATGCGGTTGCCGTCTGCGGCCGCCCTGATCGCTTCCGCGAGGGCGGCGTCCTTGACTACGGCGTCGAGCAGACCGTGCAGGCTCATGGGGGGTGGTTTCCGTCCAGGGGGTGGGCAACACGACTGGCCCGACGCGCGTCGCGGGCCGGGGGTCTCCAGCGTACGTCGCTGCGCGGCTCGGCGTCGGGCCTGTGGATGGCGCCCCGGTGTGAGCCCTGCCGCGCACAGCACCCGGCGCCGGGAAGTCCTGGAGCGGACTTCCCGGCGCCGGGCCCCCCGCAACCCCCGTGTGCGGTGGTTCCCCGGGATGACGGTGTGCCGGCCGGCTACTCCGTCGCGATCGCGTTCAGGACGTTCATCCGGCCCGCCCGGAACGCCGGGATCAGTGCGGCGAACAGGCCCACGAACGCCGAGCCGATGAAGACGCCGATGATCGTCGGCCAGGGGATGTCCAGGACCCCCAGGCCCTCCAGGGCGAGCAGCTGCTGTGCCGTGGCGCCCCAGCCCATGCCCAGACCGAGGCCCAGCAGGGCGCCGAAGAGGGCGATGACCACCGACTCCATGCGGATCATGCGGCGCAGCTGGCGGCGGGACAGGCCGATCGCCCGCATCAGGCCGATCTCCCTGGTGCGTTCCACCACCGACAGGGCCAGGGTGTTCACCACACCGAGGATGGCCACGATGATCGCCAGGGCCAGCAGGCCGTAGATCATGTTGAGCAGCTGGCCGATCTGGTCCTTCAGGGCGTCCTTGTAGTCGGTCTGGTCGCGCACGATGTACTGCGGGTAGTCGTGCAGCGCCGACTTCAGGGACTTGTAGGCGGCGTCCTGCTGCCCCTCCTTGGCGCTGGCGAAGACCAGCGAGTCCAACGGCATCCTGTCGGCCGGGACGTACTTGGCCAGCGTCGAGATGGACGTGTACATCGCGCCCGCGTCGATCACGACGTCGCTGCTGGTGATCGCCCGGACCGTCAGGTCGGCCGCGGAGCCGTCCTTGAAGGCGACCTTGATCTTGGATCCGAGGGTGATGCCGTGGTCCTCGGCGAACTTCTCGTGGACCGACATCGAGTCGGGCTTGTAGGCGTCGGGCAGCTTGCCGGCCACGGTCTCGGTGCGCAGGTCGGTCGCGTACGACGGGTCGGCCGCCGTGACCGCCGTGTCCTTGAGCGTCTTGCCGTCAGGAGTGGTGAAGTCCGCCTTGGTCCACTTGTACTCGGTGACCCGTGCCAGGTCCGGCGACGACTTCACGGCCTTGACCGCCTGCGGGGTGATCAGCTGGCCCTGGTCGGACTGGATGATGAAGTCCGTGCCGACGGTCTTGTCGAGCTGGTCGGTGGCGGACGCCACCATGGAGGAGCCGACGACGGACAGGCACGCCACGAGGGCGAGGCCGATCATCAGCGCGGCGCCCGTCGCTCCGGTGCGGCGCGGGTTGCGCAGGGCGTTGCGCTCGGCCATACGGCCCACGGGCCCGAACATCCGCAGCAGGACGGCACCGAGGACGCGGACCACCGCGCCGGCGAGCAGCGGGCCGATGACGACGAACCCGATCAGCGACAGCACCACGCCGAGGCCGAGCCACATCGAGCCGTCCTTGGCCTTGTCGGCCGCCGCCGCGAGGTAGAGGGCGAAGCCGCCGGTGCCGGTGAGGACCGTGCCGATCGCGGCGCGGATCCAGCCGGCCTTGGCGTCGGCAGGGGCTCCCGCGTCGCGCAGTGCGGCCATCGGGGAGATCTTGCCGGCGCGCCGGGCGGGCAGGTAGGCGGCCAGGACGGTGACGACCACGCCGAGGACGAGGCCGACCACCGGGGTCGTCCAGGCCACGGTCAGATCGTCGGTGGACAGTTCCATGCCCATCTGGCCCATGAGCTTCATCAGGCCGACGGCGAGGCCGACGCCCGCGCCGACGCCGAGCACCGAGCCGACGAAGCCGAGCAGCAGCGCCTCGGCCAGCACGGAGCGGTTGACCTGCTTGCGGGAGGAGCCGATGGCCCGCATCAGGCCGATCTCCCGGGTGCGCTGGGCGACCAGCATGGAGAAGGTGTTGATGATCAGGAAGATGCCGACGAGGAAGGCGATCCCGGCGAAGCCGAGCATCGCGTACTTCATGACGTTCATGAAGCTCGCGACGTCCTTCTGGTTGGCGTCGGTGGTCTCCTTGGCCGTCTTCACCTGGAAGTCGCCGCCGAGTTCGGCCGTGACGTTCTTCTTCAGCTGTGCGTCGCTGACGCCGGCGGCCGCGGTGACGTTGACGTTGGTGTAGACGTCGCTCTCGCCGACAAGGGTCTGCTGGGCGGTCTTGGTGTCGACGTAGAAGATCGCGGCGCCGGGGTTGGTGACGGTGAAGTCGGCGATGCCGGAGATCTTCGCGGTGTGGGTGCCGACGGCGCTGATCACGCCGATCTCGTCGCCGAGCTTCAGGTCGTGCTTGTCGGCGGTGTCGGCGTCGACCATGATCTGTTCGGGGCCCTTGGGCGCCACACCCGAGGTGATCTTCATGGTGCGGGCGTCGGTGTCGTTCCAGTTGCCCACGATGGTCGGGGCGCCGCTGGAGGGCGACAGATTGTCCTTGTCGCCGTCGACGACCGTCACCGAGGTGGAGAACACCGTTCCCTCGGCGGACTTCACGCCCTGCGCCTTGCGGACCTCACCCAGCACGGAGGCCGGCATGACCGGCGGCTTGCCGTTGTCGGCGGTGGTCTCGCCGCTGTCGGAGGCGCCCTTCGCGCTCACCGTCACGTCGGAGGAGGTGGCCGCGAAGAGCTTGTCGAACGTGGTCGACATGGTGTCCGTGAAGACGAGGGTGCCGCAGACGAAGGCGACCGACAGCAGGACGGCGATCGCGGAGAGCGCCATCCGCCCCTTGTGCGCGAAGAAGTTGCGCATCGAGGTCTTCATGACGGTCATGACGTGCGCCCCCGGGCGTCGAAGTCCTTCATGCGGTCGAGGACGGCCTCAGCGGTCGGCTTGTACATCTCGTCGACGATGCGGCCGTCGGCGAGGTACAGCACCCGGTCGGCGTAGCTCGCGGCCACCGGGTCGTGGGTGACCATCACGATGGTCTGGCCCAGTTCGTCGACGGACCGGCGCAGGAAGCCGAGGACCTCGGCGCCGGCGCGCGAGTCGAGGTTTCCGGTCGGCTCGTCCCCGAAGATGATCTCGGGACGGGCCGCGAGGGCCCGCGCCACGGCGACGCGCTGCTGCTGGCCGCCGGACAGCTGGGTGGGGCGGTGCTTGAGGCGGTCGGCGAGCCCGACGGTCTCCACGACCCGCGTCAGCCACTCCTTGTCCGGCTTGCGGCCCGCGATGTCCATGGGCAGCGTGATGTTCTCGATGGCGTTGAGCGTCGGCAGCAGGTTGAACGCCTGGAAGATGAACCCGATCCGGTCCCGGCGCAGCCGCGTGAGCTTCTTGTCCTTGAGGCCCGTGATCTCGGTCTCGTCGAGGTAGATCTGGCCGTCCGTCACGGTGTCGAGTCCGGCGAGGCAGTGCATGAGCGTGGATTTGCCGGACCCCGAGGGGCCCATGATCGCGGTGAACTGGCCGCGTGCGATGTCCACATCGACGTGGTCGAGGGCGACGACGCGGGTCTCACCGGATCCGTACGCCTTCACGACCTGCCGCGCCCGCGCGGCAACGGCCGTACGCCCTCCAGTACCCCCGTGCCTGGGAATGGTCACAGCCGAAGTCACGGTATGTCTCCTATATCGGTCAGCAGATGGTGAAGGCGGTCGCCTGATCGACAGCCGCTGTGCGCGTTGCCGGACCAGGGGTCCGTTCGACGCGTTGTCAGTCTCCCGGCGGGGAGGGGTCCCGCGCCCTGGTGTTCAGCGCAGTCTTTTGCTGTGGAAAACCCCACCCCCGCCGGTGTGCCAACCGCCCCCCGGCGGCGTAAAGCCAGGTTAAGGACGAGCCCCCGCCCGTCTCGTCCTCCGCCGGTACGAACCCTCCCCAGGTCGTAGTACGGAGGTACCCCTAGGGGCAGTCCACCGCAGGGTGGAGGCGATCTCAGGGTTTGCTCCACCTGTCGGCCCAGTCAGGCTCCACCCTCCCGCTGCGTCAGGGTCAAGTGGGAAGCTGTCCGCGGCAGGTAGGTGCAAGGGGCAGGCATACGACGGGACCCGTGGCGCGGGGGCGGCCGGGGCGAGGGGGAGGCACCGGGTGGGCAGCACCAGTTCCGCGGCACGAGAGGCCGCACGTCCCGCCACGACCGGCCGGCGCGGAGCCGTCGTCGCGGCGCTGATGCTGTCGATGGCGCTGGCGGCGCTCGACGCGACCATCGTCTCGACGGCCGTCCCGCAGATCGTGGGGGACCTCGGCGGTTTCTCCGTCTTCTCCTGGCTGTTCTCCGGCTATCTGCTGGCCGTGACCGTCACCCTGCCTGTGTACGGCAAGCTCTCCGACACCTTCGGCCGCAAACCGGTCCTCATAGCCGGGTCGGTGGTCTTCCTGCTCGGGTCCCTGCTGTGCGCGGTGGCCTGGAACATGGGGGCGCTCATCGCCTTCCGCGTCGTGCAGGGCCTGGGCGGCGGCGCGCTCCAGGGCACGGTGCAGACCCTGGCCGCCGACCTGTATCCGCTGAAGGACCGGCCCAAGATCCAGTCGAAGCTGTCGACGGTGTGGGCGGTGTCCGCGGTGGCCGGCCCGGGCCTGGGCGGGGTGCTCGCGGCGTACGCGGACTGGCGCTGGATCTTCCTGATCAACCTTCCGATCGGCGCGCTCGCGCTGTGGCTGATCGTCCGTCACCTGCACGAGCCGGAGCGGGAAGCCACCCCGCACGCGCGCGTGGACTGGGCGGGCGCGCTGGCGGTGTTCGCCTGCGGCGGCGTGCTGCTCACGGCCCTGGTGCAGGGCGGAGTGGCGTGGCCGTGGCTGTCGGCGCCCTCGCTGGCGCTGTTCGGTGCGGGGCTCGCCCTGGTCGTGGTGGTGGTGCTGGTGGAGCGCCGGGCGGCGGAGCCGATCATCCCGGGCTGGGTGTGGCGGCGCCGTACGATCGCCGCGGTCAATCTCGCCCTGGGCGCGCTGGGCCTGCTGATGGTCGCGCCGTCGGTGTTCCTGCCCACCTACGCCCAGTCGGTGCTGGGCCTGGCACCGGTGGCCGCCGGATTCGTGCTGTCCGTCTGGACGTTGAGCTGGCCCGTGTCGGCGGCGCTGAGCCAGCACGTGTACCGCAGGATCGGCTTCCGCAACACGGCGATGCTGGGCATCGGCACGGCCGCGCTGATCCTGTTCGCGTTCCCCTTCCTGCCCTATCCCGGGCAGGCGTGGCAGCCGACGCTGCTGATGCTGCTGCTGGGCGCCGCGCTGGGCCTGTTCCAGCTGCCGCTCATCGTCGGTGTGCAGTCGACGGTGGGATGGGCGGAGCGTGGGACGACGACCGCGTCCGTGCTGTTCTGCCGCCAGACCGGCCAGACGATCGGCGCCGCGCTGTTCGGCGCGGTCGCCAACGGGGTGCTGGCCGCCAGGCTCGGCGGTGCGGGCGACCTGGACTCGGTGACGCGGGCGCTCGGTCCGGGCACGGCACCCGAGGCGACCCGGCGCGCGATCGCCGACGCGGTGCACGCGGTCTACCTCGGCGCGGCGGGCGCGGCCGCCCTGGCGTTCCTGGTGCTGCTGTTCCTCGCGCCCCGGACATTCCCGGTGCTCAAGGACTGAGGGCGTCCGTATCCTCACCCCATGGTGACCATGGAGCCCCTGCGGGCGGACCACGCGGACGCGCTGCTGGCGTTCGAGCGTGCGAACCGGGCGTGCTTCGCGCGTACGGTGCCGGACCGCGGGGACGCCTTCTTCACACCGGCGGGGTTCGCGGCCCGCCTTGGGGCACTCCTCGACGAGCAGCACGCGCGCGTGTGCCGCTTCCATGTGGTCCTCGGGGAGGACGGCGAGCTGATCGGCCGGGTGAACCTGATGGATCTGGCCGACGGCAGCGCCGAACTCGGCTACCGCGTCGGCGAACAGGCCGCCGGCCGGGGCGTGGCGACGGCAGCCGTCGCGCAGGTGTGCCGGCTGGCGGCCACCGACTACGGCCTGACGTCCCTCACCGCGCGCACGACCCTCGACAACCCCGCCTCCATGAGGGTCCTGACCCGCAACGGCTTCACGTGGGCGGAGAACACGACGGTGGGCGGACAACCGGGGGTCCGCTACGTCCTCCGGTCCCTCGACGCCGCCCCCGACAGCCCTTCGGTGTTCCGGCGTCCCGGGCGCTGATCCACCTCAGGTGACGCGCCCGGACCTGCGAAAAGTCGGAGTTAACGCGGGTAACACCCGAGGCCGGAGAAGTATGCGCGCCTACCGACCGATCAGTTTGTCGAAACCCTCGCGCTCGACCCCTACTCCGAAGTAGCGTGCAGGGCTCCCACCCCCCACCTCCCTGCGGCCCGCCGCACCGGATCCAACCCTCGCAAGGAGTACCGGGATGTCCTACGACCCGTCCCCGTCCTACCCGTACCGACCACCCGACTCGTCCCCACCCCCGCCCCCGTCCCACGACCCGTACACGTACGACACCTACCCCTGGGCACCGCAGGAGGCGCCCGAACCGGCCGAACGGCGTCCCCAGCGCCACGCCGCGCTCGGGCACCACAGCGACCTGCGGGTCCTGCGCAGCGCCTACCGCTGGCAGCGACGCGTGGCCACGCTCACGGCGCTCGGCTACTTCGTCCTGTTCCTGATCCTGTCGGCGTTCGCGCCGTCGTTCATGACCAGCACCGTCACCGACGGCCTGCCCCTCGGTCTGCTGCTCGCGCTCCTCCAGGTCCCCGTCACCTGGCTGGCGATCGCCCTGTACGAGCGGACGGCCCGCCGCCGCGTCGACCCGATCGCGGACCACATACGCAAGAACGCCGAGCTGGACGCGAAACGAGAGGGGACGCGGTGAACACCGACTTCAGCGGCAACGCCCAGGCCATGTCCCTGGTCGGCTTCTCCGCCGTCGCCACGATCACGCTGCTGCTGTGCGTGATGACGGGCCCGGACCGGGACGACCTGGACGAGTTCTACACCGGCTACAGCTCCCTGTCCCCCATGCGCAACGGCCTGGCCATCGCGGGCGACTACATCTCCGCCGCGACCGTCCTCGGCACCGGTGGCGTCATCGCGCTGTTCGGCTACGACGGGATCGTGCTGGCCCTGAGCACGGCGCTGTCGCTGATGCTGCTGATGTTCCTGCTGGCCGAACCGCTGCGCAACGCCGGCCGGTTCACCATGGGCGACGCGTTGACCCGCCGGATGCAGGGACGCGGGGTCCGCATCGCGGCCTGCGCGGTGACCCTGGCGGCGCTGCTGCCGCTGATGCTGGTCCAGCTGGCGGGGACCGGGCAGCTGATGGCGTTCATCCTCGGCTTCTCCGGCGAGTCACTGCAGACCGGCTGCATCATCGGCGTGGGCGCGCTGATGATCAGCTACGCGGCGATCGGGGGGATGAAGGGCACCGCCCTCATCCAGATCCTGAAGATCGTGATGCTGCTCGGCTCCGGCCTGATCATCGCGGTGCTGATCCTGAACCGGTTCGACTGGGACCCGGGAGCCCTGTTCGACGCGGCCGCGCAGAACAGCGGCGTGGGCTCGGCCTTCGTCTCCTCGGGCCTGCAGTTCTCCGGCGGCCCCAACCCCGACCTGGACATGATCACCGCACAGCTGACGGTGGTCCTCGGCGGTGCCGTCCTGCCGCACGTCACCATGCGCATGTACACGGCCTCCAGCGCCCGGCAGGTGCGGCGCTCCATGTCCTGGGCGGTGTCGGGCGTGGCCCTGTTCGTGCTCGTCATCACGGTCGTCGGCTTCGGCGCGACCGCGCTGGTCGGGCGGGAGCTGATCGCGCAGGTCGACCCGCAGGGCAACACGGCGTATCTGCTCGGATCGAAGGCGGCGTTCGGCGCGGACGTGTCGTGGGTGGAGACACTCCTGTTCACGACCGTCACCACGGCGGTCTTCCTCACGCTGCTCGCCTCCGTCGCCGGCATGATCCTGGCCTGCGCCAACTCCCTCGCGCACGACGTGTTCGCGGCCCGGGTGCAGGAGATGTCACAGCGGCGCGAGATGACCGTGGCGCGGCTGTCGGCACTGGCCGTCGGCGCCCCCGCGATCCTCCTGGCCACCCAGGTCCAGCACCGCAGCCTGCAATGGCTGGTGACGCTGTCCTTCTGCCTGGGCGCCTCGGCCATCGCGCCCGCGCTGGTCTACAGCCTGTTCTGGCGCCGCTACACGCGCACGGGCCTGCTCAGCACGCTCATCGGCGGCTCCCTGGCGGTCCTGTTGCTGATGCCGGGCACCAACCTGGTCTCCGGGTCACCCCTCTCCGCCTTCCCCGAGGCCGACTTCAACTGGTTCCCGTTCACCACCACGGGCCTGCTCTCCATACCCCTGGGCTTCGCCTGCGGCTGGCTCGGCACGCTGGCCTCCGGCCACCGGAAGTCGGAGGAACACCGCCACCAGTACGAGGCGGTGGAGGGCTGGATCCTGGCGGGCGCGGCCCGACGGGACCAGTGACGCGGGCGGCAGGACAGCCGGGGACGGCTGGCCCTGCCGCCACGGCACACCGGCCCGGCCTGGTCGGCACCCGGCAGCCGGCCGCGTCACAGCGACGGGCCGCTTGCTGCGGGCTGCCGGCGGTTGGCGGTGGGGTTGGCGGTGGGGTTGGCGGGTTGGCGGTGGCGGTTGGCGGGTTGGCGGCCGGATATCTGCCGACAGCCGGCTGGCGGCTGCTTGGCACCGACTTCCGGGTCCGGCTGCCAGGTGCCGGCTGCTGAACGCCGACCACCGGTAGCTGGTCGCCGACCTCGGGCTGCCGGGCCTTGGCCTCCGGCTGCGAACGGCATGCTTCCGGCCCTCGGCCCCAGGCCGCGCCAGCCCTCGGCCCCCGAGCCGCGCACGGCATGCTGCCGACCCTCGGTCGCGGGCCGCGCACGGCATGCCGCCAGCCCTGGGCCCCGGGCCGCGGACCGCATGCCGTCGGCCCTCAGCCCCGGGCGCGCACGGCATGCCCTCGGCCCCGGGCCACCGGGCTCACTCCGACGCCACTCGTCCCGCCCAAGCCGTGAGGCTGGTGTGGACGCGGTTGATGTGGGACCGGGCGTCGTCTCGCTGCTCGGCGTGTTCGCCGAGGAGCCGGTCCGTCTCCTCCGCCACGGCCTCGGCGTGCTCACGGGCCCGGGCGACCAGCTCCGCCGCATGGGCGTGGGCCTCCGCCTCCAGTTCGCGGGCGGAGTCCTCCGCGTCGGCGAAGGCCTGCTCGGCGTCGAACAGCGCTTCCTCGGCGCGCGTCAGCGCCTCCTCGTCATCCGTGCCCGACGCAGCCTCGCGGGCAGCCTCCTCGCGCTCCGCCTCCGCCCACCCTTCGGCCTGCTCCTTGTTCTGCTCGGCCAGCATCCCGGAGGTGCGCCGGCGCATCTCCCGTAGCGCGGCCACCGCCTCGCCCCGCTCTTCCTCCGCCTCACGCCCTGCCACGCCTCGGATCTCGTCGGCCTCGGCGTGCGCGGCGAGCAGCCGCCGGCGGGCGCGTTCGTCGCCGTCGGCGCGTACGGCATCGGCATGCGCCTGCGCGGACTCGCGCACGCCCGCCGCGAACGACCGTGCCGCGTCCACGCGTTGCCCCGCGTCCCGCAGCGCCCCCTCCCGTACGGCAGCGGCCTCCTGCTCGCCGAGTTCGAAGAGCCGCCGCGCACGCTCCCCCAGCGTCTCGTAGTTCTGCGGGGCCAGGCGGGCCACGGCCTCACGCAGCAGCTCCAGTTCCTCGTCCATCCGCCGGGCGAGCACCGTCAGGCGGGCTGCCCTCTCCCAGGCCGCGTCCCGGTCCGCGGAGAGGGACTCGGCGTACGCGTCGACCTGCTCGGGACGGTAGCCGCGCCCCCGCACGGCCGTGAAGCCGTGCGGTGACGCCGTCGCGCTGCTCATCCGGACCCCTCTCCACCACATCGATGCGCAGGCACGCGCACCGACGCGAAGTCGCGCCAGAAATGGGATGATTCAGCGAACATCCTGGTGGATCAGACGGAAGTGTGCATAACGCGACACTCCACACAGAGGTCACGGGCCCACGGCCCGTCAGCCCCAGGTGGTGCCCGCGGGCTCCTGGACGGTCGTGTTGATGCGGTTGAACATGTTGGTGACCGAGACGGTGAGGATCAGCGCGGAGAGTTCCTTCTCGTCGAAGTGGTCGGCCACCTCTTCCCACAGCGCGTCCGGCACCGACTCCCCGGAGAGGTCGGAAAGCCGCGTCATCGCCTCCGTCAGCTTCAGCGCGGCGCGCTCGGCGTCCGAGAAGAAGGGCGCGTGCCGCCAGGCGGCGACCGCCGCGATGCGCTCCTCGCTCGCCCCGGCCTTGCGGAGATTGGCCACGTGCCCGTGCACGCAGGCCCCGCAGCCGTTGATCTGGCTGGCGCGCAGCCCGACGATCTCCGCCACGTCCGGTGCCAGGCCGCCCTCCCCGATCGCCTGGAAGAGGGTGCCGATGCCCTTCATCGCGCCGGAAAGGACGTACGCCGGGTTCGTCATCCGTGCCTGCATGATCTCTGCCTCCTGAGTCGGCGGTGCGTCGTGCGTCGCTGTCACTGCACTGACGGAGCGGCGGAGGGAGATGTGACCGCCCGGCGCGAAAAAAGATGCGGCACGGGCATGAAAAGAGCCGGGCCCGGTCGTACGAGCGACCGGGCCCGGCTCCTTGTGGCACGTCAGCGGCGAGGCGTCACAGCAGTCCGTCCCACATCTGCTCCAGCAGCACCGACCACCAGCTCTCCGGCGACCCCAGTGCCGCAGGGTCGAGCGCGGCCAGCTGAGCCTGGAAGTCGACGGTCCAGCGGCCCGCCTGCTCCTGGTTCAGCCCGAACCGCAGCCGCCACATCCGCCCGAGCAGCGCCAGACAGCGCGTGAACTCCGGCAGCCCGGTGTTCACGAACTGCGGCGGCACGGGCGCCCCGCCCGGCCCCGCCTCCACCGGCACGGCCACGATGTTCGCCGTGCCGTACTGCACGCAGATCGCCTTGCCGAAGTCGCTGCCCATCACCAGGTACGAACCGGCGTCCGAGGCCGGCTGCACCCCGCGCTCGGCCGCCAGCTCCGCCAGCGTCGGAACGGGCCGGCCGGGCTGCGCCTGCGCCCAGAAGAACGGGCCCATGTCCATCGGCAGTCCGGCCGCCACCAGCGTGTGCGCCACCACCGGCGGCACACCCTGCCGCGACACGGCGGCCTGCTCGAACCGGAACACCCCCGGCCCGAACGCGGCCCCCAGCTCCTGCCCGATGGCCTCCGGCGGGATCGGCGGCGCCATCTGCACCGGCGGCAGCGGAGCACGCACCGGCGCAGGGCGCGCCGGACCGTCCGCCACCTGGTGCAACTCACCCTGGTGAGCCAGCAGTTGCTGCATGCCCTGCTGCCGGCTCGCGTGGTCCGTGCCGTACGGCGCGATGCTCGCGATGCGCGCCTGCGGCCACTGCTCCCGGATCATCCGCGCGCAGTACGCACCCGGCAGCTCGCACGACTCCAGCTCGGTGTGCAGCTCCAGCACCTGGTCCGGAGGCACGTTCATGGCCCGCAGCTCGTGGAAGATCTGCCACTCCGGGTGCGGCGTACCCGGCGCGGAACGCCGGATCAGCTGCTGCTCGGAACCGTCCTGCGCGCGGTAGCGCAGCACGGCCTGATAACCGGGCCCGACCGTCGGCTGCCCGGTCGGCTGCTGCGGATAGCCGTACGCCGGCGGCTGCCCGGGGACGGGCTGGCCGGGCGGCGGCATCACACCCGGAGGCATCGCACCCGACGGCATCGCCCCCGGCGGCATGCCGGGCGGCACCGCGCCCGGCATCCCCGGCGGCATCGGCTGCGCACCGGGCGTGCCAGGGGCGCCCGGGGCAGCGGGTGGTGCGCCGGGAGCCTGCGGCGGCGGAGGCACGCCGGGGCCGCCGCCCGCCGGGGGCGTGGCCAGCATGGTCTCGGCATGGTGCACGGGACCCGGACCACCGGGGGCTCCGGGCGCGCCCGGAGGCTGCGGCGGACCGGGCGGGTTGGGAGCACCCGGCGGGTTCGGCATCCCCGGGGGCTGGGGCGCACCCGGAGCACCAGGCGCTCCAGGGGGCGCCGGAGGCTGCGGCGCACCCGGGCCCATCCGGCCCGGATCGGCAAGCATCGTGGCAGCGTGGTGGACACCGCCGGGCGGCGTACCGCCCGGGACGCCCGGAGGACCGGGCGGGGTCGGCGCACCGGGAGCACCGGGAGCACCGGGAGCACCTGGCGGCGGCAGCGGCATGCCCGTCCCCGAAGAGTCCCCGGACGCGGATCCGGAGCCGGGTCCACCCGGGCCATCGGGCCCGAGCGCCGACACCATCTGCGTGGGCACGTAGCCGCCCGCGGGAGTACCCGGCGCACCGGGCCCCGACGGCGGGGGCGTGCCGCCCGGCTGAGCACCGGGCGTCCCCGGGGCACCCGGAGGAGGCGGAGTGGACGGACCGCTACCCCGCCGCCCGGGCGGCGGAGCGGCCTTGCTGGTCACGGCGTCGGCGATGTCCCCGGCGTTCGGAGCGGCCCCCGGCCCGGCGGCCGGCGGAGGCGTACTCCCCTGCGGCGCCTGCGGATACCCGTACGGCTGACCGCCCGGCACGGGCGGAGGCGTACTGCCCTGCGGCACACCACCGGGCGCCGTCCCCGGCCCACCCGGAGCACCCGCAGCACCCGCAGCACCCGCAGCACCCGGCGGCGTCCCCGGCGCACCCGCCGAACCCGCCGAACCCGCCGGATAGCCGTCGTACCCCGGACCACCAGGCGCGGGCGCGGCCCCCGGCCCCTGCGCGTTCGGGTCGTCGACCGCCGGTGACAGTGCCGTCGGCGGCAGCTGGCTGCCGCCCGACATCAGAGTCGTCTTGGCCTCGGCCGCAGCCGAAGGCGGCGCGCTGTCGCTATCACTGTCGGCCCCGCTCAGCGGCGGCGCGAAAACCGTCGCCGGCAGCGGCACGGAACGGTCGTCACCGGCGTCCGCGTTGGTGTCCGTGCCGGCCCAGGGCGTCGCCCCCGCCGGCACACCCGGCACAGCCGGAGCCCCGGAAGCACCCGCACCGGCGTCGGAGTCGGAGTCACCGCCCCCGGCCGCCGGCCACGAGGCACCACTGCCCGGCGCGGGAGCCACCGCCCCGGAACCAACACCGGCCCCAGCACCAGACCCGGAATCCGACCCCCCGGCCGCAGCAGCCCCCTGATCCCCGGCTCCAGCCCCCGCACCCCGCCGATCCGGAATGCCCAGCTTGTCCGCCGCGTCCTGCAACCACTCCGGCGGAGTCAGCAGGAACGACGTCTGATTCAGATCCACCCGCGCCGCGGGCGCCGCCGGTGCCGGCTCGTCCACCGCGTCCGGACGGCCGTACTCCTCCTCGTACCGGCGGATCACCTCACCCACCGGCAGCCCGGGCCACAACGTCGCCTCACCGCTGTCCCGCGCGAGCACCAGCCGCTGCGCGCCACCGTCCGACCGCGGCCCGTCCGCCCGGTCCTCGGCCCACACCACGAACCCGAGATCGAACTCCCGCACCCGCACCTCACGATGCTGATACGACGGCACATCCCCGTTGATCCACTCTTCCGCGCGCTCCTGCGCCTGCGCGAACGTCACCATCGCCGACTCACTCCCCCACGGCCGAGGACGACACCGCACCCACCGGCACCACACGCGCGAACCCGCCGTCCACCATCAGGTTCGCCACCGTCTCCAACTCCGGCGGATTGCCCGCCAGCCGCGACAGGAAGACATCGAAGTCGTCCCCGCACGGCAGCAGCAACCGCTCCACGCGCTCCGCCGGCGGCACCGAGGGATCCACGTCCCGCGCGTCGTCGTACGCGCAGAACCACACCGAACCGATCCGCTCGCCCTTCACCTTCACGGCAAGCAACCCGCCCTGGACGAACGCGATCCCCAGATAGTCCTTCGTCAGATGGTCACGCAGACACTTGTTGACGTACACCAGGTCATTGACCGCCGCCTCGTCGCGCACCGTGAAGAACGGCTGGTCCACCAGCAGCCCCAGCTCCGCGTCCAGCGCGGCACCCACCGGCGCACAGCCACCCGCCGCCTTCAAAAACGACCTGTACGCACCCGGCAACCGGTAGCCGAGATCCTCCTCGACCCCCTGCACCTGCGACTCCGTCACCGCCACACCCGACTTCGGCAGACCGAAATGCGCCGGACGCGTCTCCTGCAACGGCCGCGTGCCCCGCTTCGAATGGTCGACACCCGACGTCGCCACACCCCCGTGATGCCGCAGCAGCGCCTTCACCTCGACCGGAACCAGCTCCAGCCGCCGCGTACCCACCACGTGATGCCACGTCCAGCCGTGCGGCGTCGCCACCGCCGGCACCGTGTCCCACAACTCGTGCCCCGACGCCGACAGCGCCGTGTTCGCCGACACATAGTCCGTCAGCCGCAACTCGTCGACACCGAAACCCTCCGGCGGCTCCGCGATCTCCGCGGCCGCACGCGCGTAAGCCGAGAAGTCGGGGTAACCGTGCTCGTCGACCCGTACCCCTCTCGGGTGACGCGCCGCCCGGACCGGATCCGGGAAGTGCACGACCTGCCCGGCATAGGCCGCGTTCGGCGGCGCGGCTTGCTGCCCGAGCCGACCTGTCGTCATGGCGGTTGCCCCCTGCGGCACTCTGTACGACCCGTATTGACCACCCTTGGCGCACTACGACCCGTATCGACTGTCACTGCACACGCCGACCGCGGATCACCCTCCGGTTCACTGCATCGAGCCCCGAACGGATCACCGCATCGCCCGCGGTGCCGACAGCCTATGCGGTACGACGACACCGGTCACCGGCACCGGCCGGCACCCCCTCCGCTTCCGTGACCAGGCGTCACCCCACCGTGACGCCACACCCCGCTATGGGCGTGTCGCCGCGCCCCAGCTTCCGCACCAGCCACGGCATTTGGCAGTCTGTGACCCCCGGGGGGATGCACGGAGGGGAAGACGATCATGAATGCCACGCAGACGGGACCACACACCGGCAGGTCCGCCGACCCACGAAACGGCGACCCCCGAGGCGGCACCCACGGCACCGGCCCCCAAGCCGGCGACCCACGAGCCACCGACCCCCGAGGCGGCGACCCCCGCATCGGCTGGAGCGCCACCGAGGCAGCCCACGCCCCCGCCCTCCGCCACCGCCGCGACGGCATCCTCCCCACCGTCGCCGCCGCCCTCTCCGTCCGCGGCGCCACCCTCACCGGCACCGCCGCCCGCGGCGACACACCCCCCGCCCTGCACCCCCTCGTCCAGGACTTCCTCGACACCCTCACCAGCGCCCAACGCGACCGCTACACCGGCCGCTGCGCCGAAACCATCCTCATCTCCCGCCACATCGCCGCCGCCGACACCGCCCGCAGCAAACGCGCCGCACGCAAACCCATGACCAACGGCGAGGCACGCAAAGCCCTCAAGCAGGCCAAACTCACCGCCCGACGCATCCGCGAGGACGGCGACCCCCTCCACGGCAGCTTCGCCACCCCCTGCCGCGCCTGCACCGCGCTCAGCGCCCACTTCGGCGTCCGCATAGTCGACCCGGCGTCCGAGAACAGCTGACGCACCCCACCCCCCACACACCCAGCACCACACACCCCGGCGTGCCCCGTCGCGCCACCCCACGACCCCGACGAGACGAACGGCGCATGCACACCGACCGCACCTCCACCACCCGCTTCGCCGTACCCGTCGACGCCGCCCTGCGCGCCGCCGGCTGGCAACCCGGACGCTGGGACATCAAACAAGCCGAAATCTGGGCCGACACCCTGCGCGACCACGCCTCCCCCGCAGGCCACCGCCACACCGTCTTCCCCGCCGCCGTCGAAGCCTGGGCCGAATTCGGCGGACTCCACATCACCCCCAAAGGACCCGGCCGCCAAGTCGCCCCCGCCCACCTCCACCTCGACCCACTGCACGGCCTCCACATGGCCCGCACCCTCGGCGACCTCGGCCGCGCCCTCGGCACCGACGTCTGCCCCCTCGGCACCGAAACCGACAGCCACGCCCTCCTCGCCATCGACACCGACGGCCGCGTCTACACCCTCGACCACACCGGCGACTGGTACCTCGGCCCCGACATCGACCAAGCCCTCGCCACCCTCATCGCCGGCACCGCACCCGCCCGCCTCACCACGACCTGAGCACCACGCCCCGTCACGACGCCGGAATCACCGCCGACACCCGAAAACCCCCCGCATCCGTCGGCCCCGACACAAACACACCCCCCAGCGCCAAAACCCGCTCCCTCATCCCCACCAGCCCGTTCCCCCCCGACGGCAACCCCGCCGACGACGCGGCCTCCTCAGGCGGCTCGTTCTCCACCTGCATCGCGATCTCCGACACCCGATGCGCCACCCGCACATACGTCTTCGCCCCGGCCGCGTGCTTGTGGACGTTCGTCAACGCCTCCTGCACCACCCGATACGCCGTCTGCTCCACCAACGGCGCATACGACCGCACATCCCCCTCCACCGACAACGCCACCACCATCCCCGCGGCAGCCGACTGCCCCACCAACTCCTCCAGCTCCGCCAGACACGGACCCTCGTCATCCGCCGCCCGCGAAGCCGCCGCAGCCGCAGCCACCCCCACCGCCGCCAACGGCACCGACGCCGCCGGCTCCCGCCGCTCACCCGCACCGCTGCGCAGCACCCCGAGCATCTCCCGCAGCTCCGTCAGCGCCTGCCGCCCCATGTCCCCCACCAGCGCGGCATTGCGCACAGCCTTCTCGGGATCCTTCCGCGCCACCGCCTGCAACGCCGCGGCATGCACCACCATCAGACTCACCCGATGCGCCACGACATCGTGCATCTCCCGCGCGATCCGCGTCCGCTCCTCGCCACGGGCCCACTCCGCCCGCTCCTCCGCCCGCTCCGCGAGCAACTGAAGCTCCCGCTCCAGACTGTCCGCCCGCTCCCGCAAGCTCTCCATCAGCCGGCGCCGCGCCCCCACGTACAGACCCAGCAGCACCGGAGGCGCCGTGAACCCCAGCGACATCGTGATCGCCGCGAACGGAACGAACCAGTCCCCTATGTCCAGGTCCCCCCGCGACATGTCCTGCCGCGTCTTCACGAACGTCACGATCAACGTCCCCACCAGCGACATCCCCGCCAGCGAACCGATGATCCGCCGCGGCAGCTCGGCCGCGGCCAGCGTGTACAGGCCGACGACGCCCATCAGGAAACCCATCTCGGCGGGCGTGATCGCGATCGAGACCAGCACGACGGCGATCGGCCACCGGCGCCTCACCAACAGCACGGAACCGGCCAGCAACCCGAAGACGACCCCCGCCGGCACCGGGATCCCCGCGTCCCGCGCGAACGGGATCCCCTCCAACGCGCACTCCAGCGCGGACACCACGGCCAGGCTCGCATCGAACACGGCGCTACGTCGTCTGGCCCACCACCACGGCCCTCCCCGGGCCGTCACATGCTCTTCCCCCGTCGCGGTCATGCCTCCCAGCCTACGGGCGGCCCCCGCCGGTTTTCCGGCGCATTTCCCGGACTGGCCCACACCACACTCCGTGACCGTTCGGCTGCGATACCACCCGATATCCCTCGAACTGCTGAATCGCTCACCGTTCGACCCCGGAGGCACTCATTCCGCCCGGACGGTATGCGTATGACACATGCAGCTGGCAAGTACGCCGACTTCGAGGGACTGCGGGAGAAGGCGGTGGCATTGCGCCGCGCGGGACTGAGCCGACGCCAGATCCGCGACCGCCTCCACGTCGACAACAACGACATCCTCAACCGCCTCCTCCAAGGCGAACCGGCCCCGGCCTGGACAAAGCGCCCGAACGCGAAGGACGACCTGAGGGAGAAGGCAAGGGAACTCCGACTCCAGGGCTGGACATACGACCAGATCCAGGTGGAACTGGGCTGCTCCAAGAGCTCGATCTCACTGTGGGTACGGGATCTGCCGAAGCCGGAGCGTCGCGACCCGACAGAGCAGGCGAAACTGGCAGCGCAACGGAGGTGGGAGCACGAGCTGGCGGCGCGCGACGAGGAACGGCAGCAGACGAAGGAAGCCGCCAGGCAGGCGATCGGCGAGCTCTCCCACCGCGAACTGTTCCTGGCGGGAGTTGTCCTCTACTGGGCCGAGGGCGCAAAGGACAAGGCACACAGCCGACAGCGCCGCGAGAACCTCCAGTTCATCAACAGCGACCCTAACGTCATCGGCTTCTACCTGCGCTGGCTCGATGCGCAGGACGTCGAGCGCGAGCGCCTCCGATTCCGCGTGTACATCCATGAGTCGGCGGACGTGACGGAAGCCGAGTCCTACTGGGCCGAGCTCGTCGGGGTGGACCCCTCGGCTCTCCAACGCACGACACTCAAGAGACACAACCCGAGAACCGTACGTAAGAACGTCGGCGACTCCTATCGAGGCTGCTTGGCCATCTATGTCACCAAGAGCGCCGAGTTGTACCGTCGCATGGAAGGCGCCTGGTACGGCATAGTAGGCGCTGCGCCTGCAGCCGATCTAGAGAATCGGACATAGCAGACGAACCATCCCGGGTCGTCTAATGGTAGGACAAAGAGTTTTGGTCTCTTGAATGAGGGTTCGATTCCTTCCCCGGGAGCCACAGAAGACACAACTTCAGTTCGGGTCCTGACCGACAAACTCCCGGTCAGGACCCGCACCCATGCCCCCCACAAAACCCCCCGGTATCCTGCGGATGTCACCCCACCCCATCCACAGCCGAAGGGCATCCCGTGAGCGCCAACCGCCCGGCAGCCGTCGTCGTTCTCGCAGCGGGTGAGGGCACCCGTATGAAGTCGGCCACACCCAAGGTCCTGCACGAGCTCTGCGGTCGCAGTCTCGTGGGGCACGTCCTCGCCTCCGCCGGCGAGCTGCAGCCCGAGCATCTGGTCGTCGTGGTCGGCCACGCCCGTGAGAAGGTCACCGCCCACCTCGGTGAGATCGCCCCGGACGTCCGCACCGCCGTGCAGGCGGAGCAGAACGGCACCGGGCACGCCGTGCGGATGGGTCTGGAGGAGCTGGGCGGGGCCGTCGACGGGACGGTCGTCGTCGTGTGCGGCGATACGCCGCTGCTGACGGGCGCGACCTTGCGGGCCCTGGCGGACACGCACTCCGCCGACGGCAACGCGGTGACCGTGCTGACCGCCGAGGTGCCGGACGCGACGGGGTACGGGCGGATCGTCCGTGACGACGCGAGCGGTGCGGTCACGGCGATCGTGGAGCACAAGGACGCCACCGATGCCCAGCGGTCGATCCGTGAGATCAACTCGGGTGTGTTCGCGTTCGACGGGCAGCTGCTGGCGGACGCGCTGAAGAAGGTGCGGACGGACAACAGTCAGGGCGAGGAGTACCTGACGGATGTGCTCGGGATCCTGCGTGAGGCCGGTCACCGTGTGGGTGCCTCCGTGGCCGCGGACCACCGTGAGATCGCCGGTATCAACAACCGTGTGCAGTTGTCGGAGGCGCGCCGGATCCTGAACGACCGGTTGCTGACGGAGGCGATGCTGGCCGGCGTGAGCGTCATCGACCCGGCCACGACGTGGGTCGACGTGACCGTGACCTTCGAGCAGGACGCCGTCGTCCACCCGGGCACGCAGCTGCACGGCTCGACGCATCTCGGTGAGGGTGCGGAGGTCGGGCCCAACTGCCGGCTGACCGACACCCGGGTCGGTGCGGGTGCGCGGGTGGACAACACCGTGGCCACGGGTGCCGAGGTCGGTGCGGAGGCGACGGTGGGTCCGTACGCGTATCTGCGTCCGGGTACGCGGCTGGGTGCGAAGGGCAAGATCGGGACGTACGTGGAGACGAAGAACGCGTCGATCGGTGAGGGGACGAAGGTGCCTCATCTGTCGTACGTGGGGGACGCGACGATCGGTGAGCAGACGAACATCGGTGCCGCGAGCGTGTTCGTGAACTACGACGGCCAGGAGAAGCACCACACGACGATCGGTTCGCACTGCCGGACGGGCTCGGACAACATGTTTGTGGCACCTGTCACGGTGGGGGACGGTGCGTACACCGCTGCGGGGTCCGTGATCACGAAGGATGTGCCGGCGGGTTCGCTGGCCGTGGCCCGTGGTCAGCAGCGGAATATCGAGGGTTGGGTGGCTCGGAAGCGTCCGGGGAGCGCGGCTGCGAAGGCGGCTGAGGCGGCTTCCCGGGAGTCGGCCGGCGAGGGCTGACCGGAAACCGATGCCTGAAACACGGCGTACGGTGATAAGTGCACACCCGCACCCCACCAGCTGAGACGGCCTCCGGCAAGCCGGCTGCGAGGCTTCTCGACCCCTAGCTGCGACACCTCTGAGGAGACAGTGCTGTGACCGGGATCAAGACGACCGGCGAGAAGAAGTTGATGTTCTTCTCCGGCCGCGCCCACCCCGAGCTTGCCGAGGAGGTCGCCCATCAGCTGGGTGTCGGGGTTGTCCCGACGAAGGCCTTCGACTTCGCGAACGGTGAGATCTATGTGCGCTATCAGGAGTCGGCGCGTGGCGCCGACTGTTTCCTGATCCAGAGCCACACGGCTCCGATCAACAAGTGGATCATGGAACAGTTGATCATGATCGACGCGCTGAAGCGTGCGTCGGCCCGCTCCATCACGGTCATCGTGCCGTTCTACGGTTACGCGCGGCAGGACAAGAAGCACCGTGGGCGTGAACCGATCTCGGCGCGTCTGATCGCGGACATGATGAAGACCGCGGGTGCGGACCGGATTCTGACCGTGGATCTGCACACGGATCAGATCCAGGGCTTCTTCGACGGTCCGGTGGACCACCTGTTCGCGCTGCCGCTGCTGGCGGACTACGTGGGCCGGAAGGTGGACCGGGAGAAGCTGACGGTCGTGTCGCCGGACGCCGGCCGGGTGCGGGTGGCGGACCGCTGGTGCGACCGGCTGGGTGCGCCGCTGGCGATCGTGCACAAGCGGCGTGACAAGGACGTCGCGAACCAGGTCACCGTCCACGAGGTCGTGGGTGAGGTGAAGGGTCGCGTGTGTGTCCTGGTGGACGACATGATCGACACGGGTGGGACGATCTGTGCCGCTGCGGACGCGCTGTTCGCGCACGGTGCGGAGGATGTGATCGTGACGGCGACGCACGGTGTGCTGTCGGGTCCGGCCGCGGATCGGTTGAAGAACTCGCGGGTGAGTGAGTTCGTGTTCACGGACACGCTGCCGACGCCGGGTGAGCTGGGCCGGGATCTGGAGAAGATCTCGGTGCTGTCGATCGCTCCGACGATCGCGAGTGCGGTGCGTGAGGTGTTCGAGGACGGTTCGGTGACGAGCCTGTTCGACGAGCAGTAGGAGCCCGCGTCGGGCTTGTGTAGATCCTTTTGGGTGTGGCCTCCCTATCCGAGTAGACTGCTTCAGTTGCTCGGCGAGGGAGGCCGTTCCCGTTCTGGGATGCGGTTGTCCGTTATCGACGCGCTCTTCGTAGCAGGCCGTTCGTGGCCGGGTGACCACGTCCGTTCTGATTTCGAGGAGTGACTATGTCCGAGGTGAAGATCTCCGCCGCGACGCGCACCGAGTTCGGCAAGGGTGCCGCGCGCCGTATCCGTCGTGAGAACAACGTTCCGGGTGTGCTGTACGGGCACGGTTCGGACCCGCTGCACCTGACCCTGCCGGGTCACGACCTGCTGATGGCGCTGCGTACGCCGAACGTGCTGATCGCGCTGGAGGTCGACGGCAAGACGAGCGAGCTGGCGATCCCGAAGTCGGTGCAGCGTGACCCGCTGAAGGGCTTCCTGGAGCACGTGGACCTGCTGCTGGTGAAGCGCGGCGAGAAGGTCACGGTCGAGGTTCCGGTGCACACCGAGGGCGAGCTGGCCCCGGGTGGTTACCTGCTGGAGCACGTGCTGAACGCGCTGCCGGTCGAGGCCGAGGCGACGCACATCCCGGAGTCCGTGACGGTGTCCGTCGAGGGTCTCGAGGCCGGTGCCTCGATCCTGGCGAAGGACATCACGCTGCCTAAGGGCACGACGCTGGCCGTCGAGGAGGACGCTGTCGTCCTTCAGGTTCTGGCCGCGCAGGCCGAGGAGGCCCCTGAGGGCGAGGAGGCCGTCGAGGAAGAGGCCGCCGAGGCCTGATCCTCTTCGTCGTCGTTTCGTCGGCCGCTGTTCCCGTGCGGGGCAGCGGCCGACGCGTATGAAGGAGACATGGACGTGACGACCGATGCGGCCGCTCCCTGGCTGATCGTGGGGCTGGGCAATCCGGGGCCGGAGTACGCGGGGAACCGGCACAACGTGGGTTTCATGGTGGCGGATCTGCTGGCGGACCGGGTCGGGGGGAAGTTCAAGCGTGCCGGGCGGGCGCAGGCGCAGGTGGTGGAGGGCCGGATCGGGCCTCCGGGGCCGTTGAACCGGCGGGTGGTGCTGGCGAAGCCGATGTCGTACATGAATCTGTCGGGTGGGCCGGTGAATGCGCTGCGGGACTTCTACAAGGTGCCGGTGGGGCATGTGGTGGCGGTGCATGACGAGTTGGACATCGACTACGGGGTGCTGCGGCTGAAGCTGGGGGGCGGGGACAACGGGCACAACGGGTTGAAGTCGATGACGAAGGCGTTCGGTGCGGAGTATCACCGGGTGCGGTTCGGGATCGGGCGGCCGCCGGGGCGGATGCAGGTGGCGGATTTCGTGCTGAAGGATTTCTCGGCGGCGGAGCGCAAGGAGCTGGACTACTTCGTGGACCGGGCGGCGGATGCGGTGGAGGCTCTGGTGATCGAGGGTCTTGAGCGGGCGCAAAGCACGTACAACTCCTGACTTGTCACCCGTCGAGGTTGACGGGCCGTTCAGGCATGGCCAATGATCCCGGCCATGCCTGCCATTGCCACCTCTTCGTCCCAGGGTTCGGCCGCTGTACTGCGGTTCGGGAGGTTCGCGGCGATGGGTACGGTCGCGGTGCTGATCTTGATCGCGGGTGTGTGGGCGTCGTGGGGTACGGCGCAGCACGTGATGCTGACGAAGGGCCGGGAGCGGGGCACGGTCGAGGTGGCGCGGTGCGGGGCGGATGTGTGCTGGGGCCGGTACGCGCCGTTGTCGGAGGGTTCGCAGCCGCGGGCGCGGGTGGTGCTGGAGAAGTCGGTCGCGGTGGAGCGGGGCCGGACGTACACGGTGGTTTTGAAGTCCGGTCGTGATGACGCGGTGCGTTCGGGTCCGGCGGGTGTGCTGTATGCGTGGATTCCGCTGGGTGGTGCGTTGTTGCTGGCGTCGGTGGTGGTGGCGGGTGGGCTGCTGCGGACGCGGGCGGCGTGGGTGATGGCGTTGTCGGGGGTGGCGTTGCTGACGGCGGCGTTCGTGGCCGTCTGAGGTTCTGTGTTCTCGAGGTGGGCGTGACGGTGCCCCCGGGCCTGTGCGGGCTCGGGGGCACGGTGGTGTCGGGGGTGGGTCAGCCGGTGTTGCGCAGGCCGGCTGCCACGCCGTTGACGGTGAGGAGGAGGGCGCGGGCGAGGAGCGGGTCGGGCTGTTCGGCGGCGGCGGCCGTGTCGCGCTGGCGCTTGAGCAGGGCGACCTGGAGGTAGGAGATGGGGTCGAGGTAGGCGTCGCGGATGGCGAAGGTCTGCTTCAGGTCGGGTGCGGCGTCGAGGAGTTCCTCTTCGCCGGTGACGCGCAGTACTTCACGCACGGTGAGTTCGTGTTCGGCCTTGATGGTGTCGAAGATGTGCTTGAGCTCGTCGGGGACGAGGGTGTCGACGTAGTGCTGGGCGATCCGCAGGTCGGTCTTGGCGAGGGTCATCTCGACGTTGGAGATGAAGTTGCGGAAGAAGTGCCACTGCTGGTGCATCTCGTCGAGGACGGTGTCGAGGCCGGCTTCGCGCAGGGCCTTGAGGCCGGAGCCGACGCCGAACCAGCCGGGGACGATTTGCCGGGACTGGGTCCAGCCGAACACCCAGGGGATGGCGCGCAGGCCGTCGAGTGAGACGCCGGAGCCGGGGCGGCGGGAGGGCCGGGAGCCGAGGTGCAGGTCGGCGAGCTGGTCCACCGGTGTCGAGGCGAGGAAGTACGTCGGCAGGTCGGGGTCTTCGACGAGGCGGCGGTAGGCGGCGTGGGCGGCGTCGGAGACGACGTCCATCGCGGCGTCCCAGCGGGCGAGGGCCTCGTCGGACTGGCGGGGTGCGGTGTGCAGGGCGGAGGCCTGGAGGGTGGCCGCGACGGTCAGCTCCAGGTTTTCCCGGGCCAGGGACGGGATGAGGTACTTGTCGGAGATGACCTCGCCCTGTTCGGTGACCTTGATCTCGCCTTCGAGGGTGCCCCAGGGCTGGGCGAGGATGGCGTCGTGGGTGGGGCCGCCGCCGCGGCCGACGGTGCCGCCGCGGCCGTGGAAGAGGCGCAGGCGTACGCCGTAGCGGTGGGCGACGTCGCGCAGGCGGCGCTGGGCGCGGTGGATCTCCCACTGGCTGGTGGTGATGCCGCCGAACTTGGAGGAGTCGGAGTAGCCGAGCATGACCTCCTGGACGTCCCCGCGCAGGGCGACGAGGCGCCGGTAGGAGGGGTCGGAGAGCATGTCCTCGAGGATGGTGTCGGCGGCCTTGAGCTCGTCGGTGGTCTCGAGCAGCGGCACGATGCCGATCTTGGCCCAGCCGGCGTGGAGGTCGATCAGGCCGGCTTCGCGGGCGAGGACGGCGGCGGCGAAGACGTCGTCGGCGCCCTGGCACATGGAGATGATGTAGGACTCGATGACCTCGGGTCCGAAGACCTCCAGGGCGCGCTTGACGGTGCTGAAGACGCCGAGGGTCTTCTCGCCGGGCGCGTCGACGGGGGCGGGGGTGGGGGCGAGCGGCCTGCGGGACCTGAGTTCCTTGGCGAGGAGCTTGGCGCGGTAGTCGCGGGGCATGTCGGCGTAGCGCCAGGATTCTTCGCCGAGGCGGTCGAAGAGCTGGCCGAGGGCGTGGTGGTGGGCGTCGGCGTGTTCGCGGACGTCCATGGTGGCGAGCTGGAGGCCGAAGGCGGCGAGGGTCCGGATGGTGCGGGCGAGGCGGCCGTCGGCGAAGAGGCCTCCGCGGTGTTCGCGCAGGGAGCGCTGGATGATCCGCAGGTCGTCGAGGAGTTCGGCGGTGCCGAGGTAGTCGCGGCCGTCGCGGTGGGCGGTGCCCTTGGCGAGGCGCTTCTTGGTGTTCTCGAGCTTCTGCCGGATGCAGGTGGCCTTGAGCCGGTAGGGCTCTTCGGCGTTGAGGCGCTTGTAGCGGGGGCTGATCTCGGGGAGGTTCTCCAGGTCGGTCTGGAGGGAGGTCAGGAGTTCCTCGGTGGCGCCGGTGTAGCGGATGGAGTTGGAGAGGAAGCCGCGGAGTTCGTCGATGGTCTCCAGGGCGTCGTTGATGCCGTGTTCGTGCTGGAGGATCAGGACGTCCCAGGTGACCTGGGGGGTGACGTTGGGGTTGCCGTCGCGGTCGCCGCCGATCCAGGTGCCGAAGGTGAGGGGGCGGGTGTCGTCGGGGAGCTTGACTCCGGCGCGCTCGAGTTCGGCGGTGAGGTCTTCCAGGACGTCGCCGACGGCGTTGGCGTGCAGCTCGTCGAGGTAGTAGATGGCGTTGCGGGCCTCGTCGGCGGGCTCGGGGCGCACCACGCGCAGTTCGTCGGTCTGCCAGATGAGGTCGATGTTCTCGGCCAGGCGGGTGTCCAGGCGGCGCCGGTCGGATTCGATGACCGGGGTCTCCAGGAGCGCGGCGATGCGGCGGAGCTTGTTGAGGACCGAGCGGCGTGCGGCCTCGGTGGGGTGGGCCGTGAAGACGGGGCGGACGTTGAGGTTGCCGACCGTCTCGCGCAGGTGCTCGGGGTCGGCGTCCTTGAGCCGGTCGGCCGTTCGGGCGAGGAGTCCGCCTTCGGCGGCGCGGCGGGCGCGCAGTTCGCGGCCGCGGTGGACCTGCTCGGTGACGTTGGCGAGGTGGAAGTAGGTGGAGAAGGCGCGGACCAGCTTGGCCGCGGTGTCGAGTTCGGTGCCGCGCAGCAGCTCGGCGGCGGCCTCGCCGTCCTCGCGGGTGAGGCGGCGGACCTTCTCGACGAGTTCCAGCAGCTCGGGGCCCTCTTGGCGGACGAGGGTCTCGCCGAGCAGGTCGCCCAGCCGGCGGATGTCGGCTCGCAGCTCGCTGCTCGTCGTCGTGGTCTGGTCGTCGGCACTGCTCACAGGTGCGGCTCCTTGCAGTGTTGAAGCTCGTCTGGGAGGGGAACCCGGACGGCGTCTCGCGCGGCGGGGCGCCGCATACGGGTCCGGACATCCGGGAAGAAATCAGAGCGGACCGCGCTGTCCGACCGACTCCAGGATAGGTGTCGACCGGGACGCGCAGGCTCGCGGGCTCTTGCCGCCGGGCGACGCACTGCCATACTTACGATGCCGTAGGTTACGGAACCGTAGGGAGCACGTCACGGTTCGCGTGCCCCGGCCACTCCTTCTCCCTCCACATACCCCCCAGGGGACGCGTATGACCAGTAGTTCCGACGTGATCGAGGACGCTCCGAAGGCGCCCGGTCAGGCCACCGATGCCGCTTCCGCCACGCTGGGCGGCGAGAAGAAGCGGTCCGTCGAGCAGATCGCCCTGCTCCTCTTCATCATCGTCCCGTTCGTCGCGCTGCTGGCGGCCGTGCCGCTGGCGTGGGGCTGGGGGGTGAGCTGGCTGGACCTCGGTCTGCTGGTCTTCTTCTATTACCTGGGGTGCCACGGCATCACGATCGGCTTCCACCGTCACTTCACGCACGGTTCCTTCAAGGCCAAGCGGCCGCTGAAGATCGCTCTGGCGATCGCGGGGTCGATGGCGGTCGAGGGTCCGCTGGTGCGCTGGGTGGCGGATCACCGCAAGCATCACAAGTTCTCCGACGCGGAGGGTGACCCGCATTCGCCGTGGCGGTTCGGTGAGACCCTTCCGGCCCTGATGAAGGGCCTGTGGTGGGCGCACATCGGATGGATGTTCGACGAGGAGCAGACGTCGCAGGAGAAGTACGCCCCGGACCTGATCAAGGACAGGACGCTGCGCACCATCTCCCGCCAGTTCGTCCTGTGGACGGTGGTGTCGCTGGCGCTGCCGGCGCTGATCGGCGGTCTGGTCACGATGTCCTGGTGGGGCGCGTTCACCGGGTTCTTCTGGGGTTCGCTCGTGCGGGTGGCCCTGCTGCACCACGTGACCTGGTCGATCAACTCGATCTGCCACGCGGTCGGCAAGCGCCCCTTCAAGTCGCGTGACCGCTCGGGCAACGTGTGGTGGCTGGCGGTGCTGTCGTGCGGTGAGTCCTGGCACAACCTGCACCACGCCGACCCGACGTCCGCCCGGCACGGTGTGATGCGCGGGCAGCTGGATTCGTCGGCCCGGCTGATCCGCTGGTTCGAGATGGCGGGCTGGGCGTACGACGTGCGGTGGCCGTCACGCTCGCGTATCGATTCGCGCCGTAACACCGGGGAAGGCGGCTCCCCGCGCGGAAAGGAGCCCGTCGAGGCGGCATGATGGGCGCTGTGGCGACCGACTCGAGCAGCACCCCCAGCAATGACAAGCCGCGGCGAGCGCGTCGCACCCGGATGACCGGTGCCGAGCGCCGTCAGCAGCTGCTGGAGATCGGTCGCACGCTCTTCGCGGCGAAGGGTTTCGAGGGCACGTCGGTGGAGGAGATCGCGGCGAAGGCCGGGGTCTCCAAGCCGGTGGTCTACGAGCACTTCGGCGGCAAGGAAGGGCTGTATGCGGTCGTGGTGGACCGTGAGATGCGCCGCCTGCTGGACATGGTGACCAGTTCCCTCACCGCCGGTCACCCCCGTGAGCTGTGCGAGCAGGCGGCGTTCGCCCTGCTGGACTACATCGAGGAGTACACGGACGGTTTCCGCATCCTGGTCCGTGACTCCCCGATCCCCCAGTCGACGGGCTCCTTCGCCTCGCTGATCTCGGACATCGCCACGCAGGTGGAGGACATCCTGGGCCGCGAGTTCAAGAGCCGCGGCTTCGACCCCAAGCTGGCCCCGCTGTACGCGCAGGCGCTGGTGGGCATGGTGGCCCTGACCGGCCAGTGGTGGCTGGACGTCCGCAGGCCGAAGAAGGCCGAGGTGGCCGCGCATCTGGTGAACCTGGCGTGGCACGGCCTGGACGGGATAGAGGCCAAGCCGCACCTGATAGGGCGCCGCAAGGCCTGACCGGGTCCGTCTCAGAGGGGTTCGAGGAACTCCAGGCGGTTGCCGACCGGGTCCAGCGCGTAGAACCGCTTGTGCCCGGGCAGGGCGGAGTCCCAGGCGACGGCCACACCGCCGGACTCCAGCCGGGCGGCGTAGGCGTCGATGCCCGTCACCCGCAGTCCGGGGTGGGCCTTGCGCGCCGCCCGGAAGCCCTCCTCGATCCCCAGGTGCAGCCGCACCGCCCCGGCCCGGAACCAGCACCCGCCCCGCCGGGCGAGCTCGGGCGGTTTGCGCACCTCGATCATGCCGAGGACGCCGACGTAGTACGCCCGCAGCCGCTCCTCGCTGCCGGGCGGGGCGGCGAGCTGGACGTGGTCGAGGGCGGTGATCATCAGCCCTCCTTCCGGGCGACGGCGAACACCCGGCGGAACGGGAACGGCGTGCCGTGCGGGCCGGCCGGATACGCCTCGCGCAGCGCGGCCCGGTACTCGGCGACGAAGGCCTCCCGCGCCTCGGGGTCGTCGGCGAGCGCGGTCAGCACGGGCCGCAGGCCGGTCCCCTTCACCCAGTCGAGCACCGGGTCCTCCCCCTGGAGCAGGTGGATGTACGTCGTCTCCCACACGTCGGCCGCGCAGCCGAGGGAGGTCAGCCGCTCCAGGTAGGTCTCGGGGGTGTGGACGGCGTCGGCGTGGCGCAGGGTGTCGTCGAGCCGGCCGCGCCAGCGCGCAGAACCGGCGAGTTCGCGCATGAGCCGGTGGCTGGGGGCGTCGAAGTTGCCCGGCACCTGGAAGGCGAGGGTGCCGCCGGGTTTCAGTCCTGCCACCCAGTCGGGGAAGCGCTGCGCGTGCCCGGGCACCCACTGGAGTGTGGCGTTGCTGATGATCAGGTCGTGGGGCTGGTCCGGTGTCCACGTCCGTGCGTCGGCGTGGTGGAAGTCGAGACGCCCGCCGCCCGTGGTCGGGCCTTCGTGGTCGACGTGGGCCTTGTCGAGCATCTCGGGCGAGTTGTCGTAGCCGGTGATCCGGGCGGTGGGCCAGCGGGCGGCGAGCAGCACGGTGACGTTGCCGGGGCCGCAGCCGAGGTCGGCGATGCGGGGGTGGTCTGCGGGTGGCTGGGTGGGCAGGTCGGGGACGCGGGCGAGGAGGTCGGTGAAGGGGCGGGCGCGGTGGCCGGCGTGACGGAGGTACTGGGTGGGGTCCCAGGTGGGGGTGGCTGCGGGCATGGTTCTCCTCCTGGTGTGCTGTGTGCCCTGGTGGTGACCGTGCGAGACGCACACCCAGCGTGATCCTTCGGGTCTCTCGATGTCAAGAAAATGGACGTCAAGAGACTCTACGTCGACACAACCACTACACTGATCGTCATGGAGGACGAGGTCGATCGGCTGGTCGCAGCGTGGCGCCGGGAGCGCCCTGACCTCGACGTGGAACCGCTCGAGGTACTCAGCCGTGTGAGCAGACTGGCCCGGCATCTGGACCGGGCGCGGCGGCTGGCGTTCTCGGAGCACAACCTGGAGCCGTGGGAGTTCGACGTGCTGACGGCCCTGCGCCGCGCGGGCACGCCGTACCAGCTCTCGCCCGGTCAGCTCCTCACCCAGACGCTCGTCACCTCGGGCACGATGACGAACCGCATCGACCGCCTGGCCAAGAAGGGCCTGGTGGAACGGCTCCCCGACCCCAGCGACCGCCGAGGCGTCCTGGTCCGGCTGACGGACGAGGGGCAGGACCGCGCGGACCAGGCCCTCGCGGGTCTGCTGGACCAGGAGCGCGCGATCCTCGCGGAGCTCTCCCGGGCCCAGCGCGGCGAACTGGCGGGGCTGCTACGCCAGCTGACCGCCCCGTTCGACAACATCCCCGGCTAGGTCCACGGGCCCCACCCCGGCGCGCCGCGCGAGGGCGACGGCGGCGAGGGTGGAATGCACACCGAGCTTGCCGAGCACGTTCTGCATATGGGTCCGCACGGTGTGCGGCGACAGATACAGGCGCTCGGCGACGGCCTTGCGCCCCAGTCCCGCGACCATGCACCGCAGCACTTCCCGCTCACGCGGAGTGAGGGACTCGACGAGCCGCTCGCTCTCGGTGCGGTGCTTGCGGGCGGCGGTGAGCTCCCGCAGCACGCCCGTCAGCAGCGCGGGCGGCAGATGCGTCTCGTCCCGCAGCACGCCCCGGATGACCGTGAGCAGCCGGGACAGCGAGCAGTCCTTCGCCACCCACCCGGAGGCGCCGGCCTGCAGGGCGAGCGCCGCCCGCCGCGGGTCGTCCTTCTCGGCGAGCACGACGATCCGTACGTGCGGCTGCGCGGAGCGCACGCCCGTGACGAGGGAGATCCCGTCGACGAGCCCGTCCTCGTTGCTGTCCTGCACGGGTACGGCCGGCCGGGCGCCCGGCACTTTCCCTCCCAGGTCGGCGTCCACGAGCAGCACGTCGAAGCGCCGCCCCTCGGCGACCGCCCGCTCCAGGCTGCGCAGCGCGGCCGGACCACTTCCGGCCGCGGAGACGTCGACGTCCGGCTCGGCCGCCAGGGCCGCCGCGAGTGACTCCGCGAAGATGCGATGGTCGTCGACGACCAGGACTCGGATGCGAACCACGAAACCCCCTTCCCCGAGCTCCCGAAGAGCAGGGGCTACCCCATCGTCGGAGGATGACACCGCGCGGGTACGACGCCGGAGTATCCGGCTGCTGCATCCGTTCGTCCTTGCCGCAGCAGCCTGTTCGGGTCGCCGCAGCCGCACGGCCGCCGCCGTGCAGTACCGCTACCCCCACCCCGGGCGTCGTACCCGGCTGTCTCGCCCCCTGAGCGGCACCGGCCCCCACCGGTGCTGTTCATCAGGGTACGGACGGGGGCCCGGAGCGGAAGGTTATTTGCAGAACTGACTGTCCGACGCGTTTATGGTGTGCCGCATGTTCCGTCTTGAGACAGAAGTCGACAAGGCCCGACGTGATCTGCTCCGCACACGCCTGCGGGACACGAACACAGCCGCCTCTCCGATCCTGCGTGCCCTGCGCGGAACACCGGACGAAAGGGACGCGCCCTTGCATGTGTGGGCTGTGAACGACCGGGACGACGCCCTCGCCGGCGGCCTGGTCGGCCACACCTGGGCGACCTGGCTCCACGTGACCTACCTCTGGGTCGACGAACGCCACCGGGGCAGGGGCCTGGGCGCGCGGTTGCTCTCCGAGGCGGAACACATCGCGACGACCTCCCGCGGCTGCCGCGCGTCCCGCCTGGAGACCTGGGACTTCCAGGCCCCGCGCTTCTATCAGAAGCAGGGGTACGAGGTGGTGTGCGCGGTGCCGGACTATCCGCCGGGCATCACGGAGTACATGCTGACGAAGAGGCTGGGCTGAGCTGCGGGACGCAGCCCTCGATGACGCCCTGCCTTCACTCACCGATAGCGTTGGTTCGCTTGAGTTATCCCCCCACACATGATCAACGGGAGACACAGTGAACCGCCCCGCCCGGCTCGTGACAGCCGCGCTCACCGCATCCGCGGCCCTGCTGCTGACCGCCTGTGGCTCGGGGGGAGGTGACAGCCCGTCATCATCCGACAAGATCGCCGGCGCGGGTTCGGGCGACAAGGGCTCGGCTTCGCCTTCGGCCTCCGCGTCCGCAGACGGGATCGATCGGCCGCAGATCAAGCTGCCGTCGGACATGAAGATGGTCTTTGAGGGGCAGCAGACGGGTGACTCCGTCAAGGACGCGATTCTGGCGGACAACGAACGGGCCGTCAGCACGGTGTGGCAGGCCGTGGCGTCCGGCGATCTGAAGAAGTCGGGCATGGGCTTCTACTACACGGACGCCGCACTGACGGGCGTCTACAACTACGCGAAGGACAACAACGCCAGGAAGACCAGTTGGGCCGGCACCCTGCGCTACTTCGACCGACAAGTGACGGTGTTCGACAAGACGTCGGCGGCCCTGACCTACTGTGTGGACGAGAGCAAAGCCAACGTCAAGGACCTCAAGACAGACAAGGTGCAGGTGGTCGAAACCTCGCCTGACAGCTACGTGTACTACAACGCCAGCGTGAAGAAGGACAAACAGGGCGTCTGGCAGATCTGGAAGCTTCACGAGGACCGCGGCTCCCAGAGGTGCCAGCCGTGACGCAGCGCGCGGCACTGGCGACTCTGACCGCCACAATGCTCCTCCTCGGAGTGGACACGGCTGTCGCCGGCGGCATCGGCAGCAACGGAACGCAGGTGAAACCGTCCGGGAACTCATCAGGACGGGTGCTTCAGTCGCGCATCAGCTTCAAGGTGAAGGGCGCAACCACGTCGAAGGACGGCGGGCCGATCACCTCCACCGCCATGGACTGGGAACCTCCTGCCTGTTGGTACGAGCCGTACTGGAAGGCCAAAGACTTCAAGACCTACACCGAAGCCAACTGGTCCATCTACGACTCCGTCGGTGGTGCGCCCGAGGGCGTGGCGGACGACAAGGCCCGCTACAAGGAGGGCCGCCCCTACAAGGACTTCAACGTCGACAAGAACGACGAGGGCATGTGGTGGGTCGCCGTCACGAATCCGAAGATGGAGGACGACCCCGCCGCAGGAAACTGCAAACGCGACCCCTTCTGGGTCGACAACGGCAAGAACCCCGGTGTCCCCCAGGCCATCGACACCGAGACCCTCGCCGGGCTCGCGCATCAGCGCACCGTCGTGCCGCCGACCAGGATCTCCCTCGCGCCGGAGGCCAGGTCGACGGTGAACGCGCCCACTTGGGTCTGGCTGGACAAGGGCGCCTTCAAGCCCGTGTCGGTCACGGCGAGTCTGCCCGGCACCGGGCTGTGGGCGACGACGACGGCGAAGCCGGTGAGCCTGCACATCGATCCGGGAACTGCGGACGCGGAAACCCTTCCCGCGTCCGGTGAGTGCCTGATCAACGACGACGGCTCCATCGGAGAGCCGTACGCCCGGGGCAAGGCGGAGCTGACGCCTCCGTGCGGGGTGCGGTACCTGCGTTCGTCGGGAGACGGCACCTACGGCCTGGAGGCGACCCTCACCTGGGAGATCACCTGGGAAGGCGCGGGGAACACGGGCGGCGATCTGCCCAACGGCACCTTCGCCACCACCACCGAGGTGCCCGTCCAGGAGATCCAGTCCGTCAACCGCTGAGCGTGGCTGCGGTGCCCTGCCTCGGGGGAGGGAGGGCACCACTGTCGTCGGGGTCCGTCAGTGGAGGCGGTGGGCGCCCGATGAGGGGACCGCTTCGAAGACTCGGGGGGGCGTGAAGCCCGCCGCCGCGAAGGCCTCTGTCACCGCCTTGGTGATGGCGTCGACGTCCGGCTCCTCCGCGAGGACGATCGCCGCGCCGCCGAAGCCGCCGCCCGTCATGCGGGCGCCCAGCGCGCCGTGGGCCAGGGCCGTGTCGACGACCAGGTCCAGTTCCGGGCAGGAGATGCGGAAGTCGTCGCGGAGCGAGGCGTGGCCCTCGACCAGGACGGGGCCGATCGCGCGGGTCTCACCCGACTCCAGGAGGGAGACGACCCGTTCGACGCGCTCGTTCTCCGTGACGATGTGACGGACCAGGCGGCGGACCTCCTCCTCGTCGCCCAGGCGGGCCAGGGCCGCGTCCAGGCCGGCGTAGGGGACGTCCCGCAGCGCGTCGACGCCCAGCAGGTCCGCGCCCTTCTCGCAGCCGGCGCGGCGCTTGCCGTACTCGCCCTCGCTGTGGGAGTGCTTGACCTGCGTGTCGACGACCAGGAGCCGCATGCCCTCGGCGGCCAGGTCGAAGGGGATCTGGCGCTGGGAGAGGTCACGCGTGTCGAGGAACAGGGCGTGGCCGGCCTCGCAGCAGGCCGACGCCGTCTGGTCCATGATGCCGACCGGGGCACCGACGTAGACGTTCTCCGCGCGCTGGCACAGGCGGGCCAGCTGCCAGCCCCGCAGGCCGAGGGAGAACAGGTCGTTCAGGGCGAGGGCGACGACGATCTCCAGGGCCGCCGACGACGACAGGCCCGCGCCGGAGGGAACCGTGGAGGCCAGGTGGACGTCCGCGCCCGTGACCGCGTCGCCGGCCTCGCGCAGGGCCCAGACCACGCCCGACGGGTACGCCGTCCAGTTCCGGTCCGACCCCGGCGCCAGCTCGTCGGCGCGCAGCTCGACGACCCCGCCCCCGACGTCCGCCGAGTGCAGGCGCAGCACGCCGTCCGTGCGCCGGGAGACGGCCGCGACGGCGGTGTGCGGCAGCGCGAAGGGCATCACGAAACCGTCGTTGTAGTCGGTGTGCTCACCGATGAGGTTGACGCGGCCCGGGGCCGCCCAGACACCCTCGGGGGCGGTTCCGTAGAGCTCTTCGAAACCGTCCCGCACCTGTTGTGCGCCCACTACTGCTCCCTTGCGATGTTCTGCGCGAAGTCCCACGCGTCCGCGACGATGCCCGCGAGGTCCGCGCGGGACGGGTTCCAGCCCAGCTTCTCGCGGGCGGTGTCGGCCGACGCCACCAGGACCGCCGGGTCGCCGCCCCGGCGCGGGGCCACGACCTCGGGGATCGGGTGGCCGGTGACCCGGCGGACCGTCTCGATGACCTCGCGGACCGAGAAGCCGTTGCCGTTGCCGAGGTTGCAGATCAGGTGCTCGCCGGAGGTGGCGGCGGTCAGGGCCAGCAGGTGGGCCTCGGCCAGGTCCGCGACGTGGATGTAGTCGCGCACGCAGGTGCCGTCCGGCGTCGGGTAGTCGTCGCCGAACACCGAGATCGCCTCGCGCCTGCCCTGCGCGACCTGGAGGACCAGCGGGATCAGGTGGGACTCGGGGTCGTGGCGCTCGCCGTACGCGCCGTACGCGCCCGCCACGTTGAAGTAGCGCAGCGAGACCGCGCCGAGGCCGTGCGCCGCCGCCTCGCCCGTGATCATGTGGTCGACGGCGAGCTTCGAGGCGCCGTAGGGGTTGGTCGGGGACGTGGGCGCCGACTCGACGATGGGGACCTGCTCCGGCTCGCCGTATGTCGCCGCCGTCGAGGAGAAGACGAGCGTGCGGACGCCTGCCTCGCGCATCGCGGCCAGCAGCGCCATGGTGCCGCCGACGTTGTTGTCCCAGTACTTCTCCGGCTTCACGACCGACTCGCCGACCTGCGAGAACGCGGCGAAGTGCAGCACACCGTCGAAGGAGGGGTCCAGCCACTTGGCGGCGTCGCGGATGTCGCCCTCGATGAACGTCGCGCCCGCGGGGACGCCCTCGCGGAAGCCGGTGGAGAGGTTGTCGAGGACGACGACCTCGTGACCGGCCTCCAGCAGGTGCTGCGCGACCACGCTGCCGACGTATCCCGCGCCGCCCGTCACCAGGTACTTCCCGCTCATGAACTCGCTACCTCTCGCAGTCGCTCGGCCGCGCGCTCCGGCGGCACGTCGTTGATGAACACGTTCATGCCGGACTCGGAACCCGCGAGAAACTTCAGCTTGCCGGAAGTGCGGCGGATGGTGAAAAGCTCGAGGTGCAGCGCGAAGTCCTCACGCGCGACCCCGTCGAACTCCTCCAGCGCGCCGAACGGCGCCTGGTGCCAGGCCGCGATGTACGGCGTCGGCGCCTCACCCTCACCGAAGATCCGGTCGAAGCGCCTCAAGAGTTCCAGATAGACCTTGGGGAACTCTGTGCGCGCGGCCTCGTCCAGGCCGAGCAGGTCGGGCACGCGGCGCTTGGGGTACAGGTGGACCTCGTACGGCCAGTGCGCGGCGTACGGCACGAAGGCGACCCAGTGTTCACCCTCCAGGACGACCCGCTCACCGGCGAGTTCACGCTCCAGGACGGCGTCGAAGAGGTTCTCCCCGCCGGTCATCTCCTTGTGGGCCGCCACCGAGCGGAGCATCAGGGCGGTGCGGGGCGTGGTGAAGGGGTAGGCGTAGATCTGCCCGTGGGGGTGCTGGAGGGTCACGCCGATCTCGGCGCCCCGGTTCTCGAAGCAGAACACCTGCTCGACGGAGGGGAGATGCGACAGCTCCGACGTGCGGTCCGTCCAGGCCTCCAGCACCAGGCTCGCCTGTTCCTCGGTGAGTTCGCCGAAGGACGCGTTGTGGTCGGAGGTGAAGCAGACGACCTCGCAGCGGCCCGAGTCGCCGGCGAGGGAGGGGAAGCGGTTCTCGAAGACGACGACGTCGTACGAGGAGTCCGGGATCTCGCTCAGCCGGTCGCCCTCGGAGGGGCACAGGGGGCACTCGTCGGCCGGGGGGTGGTAGATGCGGCCCTGGCGGTGCGAGGCGATGGCGACGGAGTCGCCGAGCAAGGGGTCGAGGCGGATCTCGGACGTGGTGACGGTGGGGTCCAGCGGGCGGCGGTCGGTGGCGTTCCGCACGCTGTCGTCACGCAGGTCGTAGTAGATGAGCTCGCGACCGTCGGCCAGTCGGGTCGAGGTCTTCTTCACGCCGGACTCCTTGCCCTTCAAACATAACCCAACACACCTAAACACGACTCACCCCAATCGTCAACATCACAATCAAACAAAGAGCGTCATCGGACGTGTTCAATCACTGAAGGCGGAGAAGTAGATTCCGCGAGGTATCGGTTCACGCTACGAAGCGAGGGCTCATGCAGACCCCCACCTATCTGTCAGCCGAGCTGCGACTCCCCACAAACTGGATCGACTACACGATCCTCGGCATCTACTTCGTCGTCGTCCTCGGCATCGGCTTCGCCGCCCGCCGCTCGGTGAAGACCAGTCTCGACTTCTTCCTCTCCGGCCGTTCGCTGCCCGCCTGGGTGACCGGCCTCGCGTTCATCGCGGCCAACCTGGGCGCCACCGAGATCCTCGGCATGGCCGCCAACAGCGCCCAGTACGGCGTCTACACCACGCACTGGTACTGGATCGGCGCCATCCCGGCCATGGTCTTCCTGGGCCTGGTGATGATGCCCTTCTACTACGGCTCCAAGGTCCGCTCGGTGCCCGAGTTCCTGCTGCTGCGCTTCGACAAGGCGGCGCACCTGCTCAGCTCGGTCCTCTTCGCCTTCGCCGCGATCCTCATCGCCGGCGTCAACCTCTACGCCCTGGCCATCGTCGTGGAGGCACTCCTGGGCTGGCCGGAGTGGGTGGCGATCGTCGTCGCCGGATTCTTCGTCCTCGCCTACATCACCCTCGGCGGCCTGTCCTCGGCGATCTACAACGAGGTCCTCCAGTTCTTCGTGATCCTGGCGGCGCTCATCCCCATCACCTTCCTGGGTCTGAAGAAGGTCGGCGGCTGGGACGGACTGTCCGACTCCCTGACGAAGACCCACGGCGCCGACTTCATGACCTCCTGGGGCGGCACGGGCATCGGCAGCGAGAACCCGCTCGGCGCGAACTGGCTGACGATCGTCCTGGGCCTCGGTTTCGTGCTCTCCTTCGGCTACTGGACGACGAACTTCGCCGAGGTGCAGCGCGCGCTGTCCGCGAAGAACCTCTCGGCGGCCCAGCGCACCCCGCTGATCGCCGCGTTCCCGAAGATCTTCATCGTGTTCCTGGTCATGATCCCGGGCCTGGTCGCCGCGGTCCTGGTTCCGAAGATCGGCACGCCCGACTCCGACCTCCAGTACAACGACGCCATCCCGTACCTGATGGAACAGCTGCTGCCCAACGGTGTGCTGGGCATCGCCGTCACCGGTCTCCTGGCGGCCTTCATGGCGGGCATGGCGGCCAACGTGTCGTCGTTCAACACCGTGTTCACCACGGACATCTGGGCGAAGTACGTCGTCCGGGACCGTGAGGACGAGTACTACGTCCGCTTCGGCCGGCTCATCACCGCGGTCGGTGTCCTGGCCTCCATCGGCACGGCGTTCCTCGCGCGGTCCTTCTCCAACATCATGGCCTACCTCCAGGCGCTGTTCTCCTTCTTCAACGTGCCGATGTTCGTCGTCTTCATCATCGGCATGTTCTGGAAGCGGGCTTCGATGAAGTCGGGCTTCTGGGGGCTGCTCGCGGGCACCACCGCGGCGATGGTCAACTACTTCGTCCTCTACAAGCAGGACATCATCGACATCCCCTCCGACCAGGGGGCCAACTTCGTCTCGGCGATCGCGGGCTTCGTCGCTGGTGCGGTGGTGATGGTGGCGGTGTCGCTGTTCACGGCGCCCAAGCCGGCCGAGGAGCTGCAAGGACTGGTCTACGGCACGCGCTCGCCCGGCATGGCGGAGCCGCCGGCGCCGGGGGACGAGGCCTGGTACCGCAAGCCGGCGCTGCTGGGCTGGGGCGCGATCGTCCTGGCCGCGGCCTGCTACATCCCGTTCTCGTTCTGACCGACGGAGGATTGATCGCACATGTCCGAGTCCCATTCCGAGAAGGACCTGCAGCGGGAGATCTCCGAGCTGCAGGGCAAGTCGGCGACCGCCGCGCGGCTGTTCGACATCCGGCGGATCATCGGCGGGCTGTTCGTGGTCTACGGCGTCATCGTCACGCTCGCGGGGCTGACGGCGTCCGACGCGGACATCGACAAGGCGGCGGGCGTCAACATCAACCTCTGGACGGGGTTGGGGATGCTGCTGCTGGGCCTGTTCTTCCTGGCCTGGCTCAAGCTGAGGCCGGCGGCTCCGGCGCCGCCCGGGGTTGAGCCGGGGGATGACGAGCGGGTGGGGTAGCGCGCGGCGTCGCTACGGTGATCTGCGGCGCCCTGGGCAGCGGGGTACCGGACGTCGGTACTTGGCCCTGGGTGGGCCCGGAGCCCGACGTACGGAGGCACCCGGCGTCGGGGCCGAGCCCGGGCGTCCGCAGCCCGGCGTTGCCAGGTACCCGGCGTCGGTGCTGAGGCGCAGTGGGCGCGCGCCCCGGCGTCTCTGGGTGCCGGCGTCGGTGCTCAGGCCGGGTGGGTCCGCAGCCCGGCGGAACGGGGTGCCGCTGCGCCCACCCGTGCCGCCCCCAGCGGCACGCATGCCCGCAGCTGGGGCACCGCGAAGACGAAACGAACGCGCACCCCCACCCCACCCCCGCCCACCTCACAGCTCCCGCTGCACCGCCCCCGCCCGGTCCAGCAACCCCGTCCGGGCCGCCAGGGCCGCCGCCTCCAAGCGGGAACCCACGCCCAGTTTCATCAGCACCCGCTGGACGTGCGTACGTGCGGTCGACGGTGCGATGCCCATGCCCGCCGCGATCAGGCGGGTGTCCTCGCCGTCGGCGACCCGGACCAGGACCTCCACCTCCCGCGGCGTGAGCATCTGGAGCAACCGCTGGCCCTCGTCGTCCGGTTGGGCCGCCGGGTTGAGCAACTCGCTGAACGCCCCCTGCAGCAGCTGCGGCGCCACCGCCGCCTCCCCCGACCGCGCCTTCATGATCGCCCGCTCGACGCCCTCTATGCGCTCATCGTGCCGGACGTACCCCGACGCCCCCGCCGCGAACGCCGCCGCGATGCCCCGAGGGCTCGGCACCGGCCCCAGCACCAGCACCGCCACCTGCGGCCGGTCCCGCTTGATCTTCACCACCGGGTCGAACATCCCCGGCTCCGCCGGCGTAGCCGTCCCCAGCAGGCACACCTCCGGCGCCCGCGTGATCACCAGCTCCGCCGCCCCCGCGGCCGGCGCTGCCGCGGCGAGCACCCGGTGCCCCCGCAGCTTCAGCGCCGAAGCCAGCGCCTCGGCCAGCAATCGGTGGTCGTCGACCACCATGAGCCGCACTCCCATCGAGTAACCCCCCAGTCACCCCAGCCCCCCATGGAAGCCCCCCGGCTCCCCCGCCTTCATGCCCCCGGAAGCTACACGCTTGTTCGACGTTGCGCTCCCCCTACCGGCGAGAATCGCCCCGGATCGCCGAAATTCCTCTCATTCCAGGTTGACCGCGCCAAACAGCTGTGGCCCCGCCCCTGAACAGGGACGGGGCCACACCAACCACCAGTCGATCAAGAACCGGTCAGTACCCGATCAGGGCCCGATCAGAGCCCGGTCAGAGCCCTGTCGGACCAGTCAGCCCGTACCGAAGCCGACCGCCAGATACTCCTTGTCCCGCACCGTCGACCGCTTGCTCGCGTACACCTTCGACATGTACAGGCGCCCCTCGGCGTACAGGAATTCCGAGTACTCCGGCGACATGCTGGTCTCCACGTCGCGGACCGACTCCGTCGACGGATTCCGCAGCAGCGTCGTCTGCTTGAAGCTGCCCCCGGCGATGCTCACGATCTGTCCGCCCTTGTCGTAGGGCGGACGCTTGTACGCGATCAGGTTGCCGCCGTCCATGCGCAGCGGCGAGATCGTGTAGCCGTCACCCGCGTCGGCCCGCTGCCCGGTCTGCTTGCCGGTGGCGAGGTCGAAGGCGACGATCTCGTTGGTCTGGCTGTACTTGCCCGTGCCGTCGTGCTCCTCGGTCGGCAGGTAGAGCCGGTCGTTGCCGACGGCCAGCAGGTTGCAGGCCTCGACGCGGGTGATGCCCTCGCAGCGGGCCGCGAACTGCTCGCCCGGCGCGGAGATGCGCGTGCGCAGCTTGCCCGTCTTGCCGTCGATGGAGAAGAAGTCGGAGATGCCGCTGCCGTCGCCCGCGGAGTCGCCGACGTCGGCGGCCACGACCAGCGGGTTGGTCGACACGATGCTCGCGTACTCGATGCCCTCGGTCATCTTGTACTCCGAGATCACCTTCCCGGACTTCGGGTCGATGGTCTGGATGTGCAGCTGCCGCTGGTCGTACGAGCCGCACTTGCGCACCGCGACCAGCTTCTCGCCGCCGCCGTACCCGGCGTCGTAGCAGGAGTCGGTCGGCTTCGGGCTCCACAGGAGCTTGCCGGAGACGTCGAAGGCGGCGCCGCCGCTGGTGCTGCCGACGGCGACGGTCTTCCCGCTGAGCGTGATGTTGTCGAAGTTGATCAGCTGGTCACCGGTCTTGACGGTCTTCGTCCACAGCCTCTTGCCGGCGTCGAGGTCGATGAGCGCGACCTGGCTGCACCCGTGCGAGGGGTCGGCCTTGGTGGGCATCGCCGGCTGGTAGAGGATCGCCGTCAGGTTGTCGTCGGTGACGTGGCGGCTGGCCTGGCAGACCGGACCGGCCAGCGGGAGCTTCCACAACTGGCTGCCCTTGTCGCGGTCGTAGCCGACGATCTGGGCGATGCCGCTCTTGACGTACGCCTTGTCGGTGAGCCACGAGCCGGAGACGACGACCGTGCTGTCGTTCTTCACCTCGGGCGCCGGGACCTGGAAGAGGACCTTGGCGCCGGGGTCGGACGGCGCCTTCTCCTTGCCGGAGGTGGCGCCGCCGTTGCCGTCGTCCGTGCCGCCGGTGCCACCGCTCACGCCGGCGGTGTCGTTCTGCTTGCCCTCGTCCTTGCCGGACGAGGCGTACCAGACGCCGCCGCCGATGATCAGGGCGATCGCCACGACCGCGGCGACGATGATCACCACCTGCGCGTTGAGCTTCTTGCCGCCGCCGGGCTGTCCTGCCTGCGGCTGGTACGGCATGGTCGGCTGCTGCGGATAGCCGTACCCGGGCTGCTGCCCGTAACCCGGCTGCTGCCCATACCCGGGCTGCCCATAGCCCGGCTGCCCGTAAGGCGCCTGCTGCGGCTGCCCGTACGCCCCCGGCTGCTGACCGGGGTATCCGTAGCCGGGCGCGCCCTGCGGGGCCTGCGGGGGCTGGGGTGCCGGCGCCCCCTGCGGATACCCGTACCCCTGCGGAGGCGCGGCCGGCGGAGGCGTCTGCGGAGCCTGCGGCGCCTGGGGGTAGCCGTACCCCGGCTCAGGGGCCTTGCCGAGGTTCGGCCCGGCCGCGGGCGGCGGGGTCTGCGGCGGCGGGTCCTGGGGCGGCTGGTCCTGGGGCGGCCCGAAGCCGCCCCCCTGCGGGGGCTGCTGGGGCGGCGGGGGCGGCGGCTGGGTCATGGCGTGGGTACCTCGAAGAAGGGGACGGACGACGGGGCGAGTTCGGCAGGAGGAGGAAGAGTCACTTGCCGTAGGCGAGCATCAACTTCTCCTTCGAGTCGTCGTTCCCGCTCAGCCGGGTCGTCGAGATGTAGAAGCGCCCGTCGACCCAGTCGATGTCCTTGGAGAAGAAGCTGTCCTCGATGTCCGCGGCACCCTCGGGGTTCTGCAGCAGCTTGGACGGCTTGTGGCTGCCGCCGCCGGTCGGGATGGACACGATCTGCCCGCCCGCGTCGTACGACGGCTGCACGTAGGCGATGAGCTTTCCGCCCTCGGTCTTCATCGGCAGCATCGACTCGTCGGAGGGCGACTTCACGCGCCACTTCTCCTTGCCGTTGGCGAGGTCGACCGCGACGATCTCGTTGGCGCCGGTGGTGGCCTCGGTCGGCAGGTACAGCGTGGTGTCGTCGACGGCGACGCCCTGGCAGCCCGTGAGGTTGCGCTCGAGGATGGCCCAGCCGCACTCGGGGGCGAAGTCCTCGTCGAAGCCGACCTGCGAGCGGAACTTGCCGCCGGAGGTGAAGGTGGAGATGTTCCAGGCCTTCTTCGCCTCGTTGGTGCTGTAGACGACCAGCGGGCTCACCGAGTAAGTGCGCGCGACCCGCCAGCCCTTGTCGAACGGCTGGGTCCACCGGGCCTTGCCGGTCTTCGGGTCGAGCTCCTGGATCTCGTCGTGCTCCTTGTCGGAGCCCGCGCCGCAGGAGGAGACGGCGATCAGCTTCTCCCCGCCGGCGAACGCGGCGGGGAAGCAGGCGTTGCCGTACTTCTTCTTGTCGAAGAGCTTGTCGCCGTTGGTGACGTCGTACGCCGTGCCCGACTGGGAGCGGCCCACCATCAGCGTCTTGCCGGTGATGGACAGTTCCACGGAGAGCGTGGAGTCGAACAGCGCGCCGTCGGCCACCTGTTCCTTCCAGCCCTTCTCGCCGGTGACGAGGTCGATCTCCTGGAGCTGGTTGCACTTGGCGCGGTCGCTGCTGCCGCTCATGTACGCGACGACGATCTTGTCGTCGGACGTCTTCTGCGGAGTCGTCGCGCAGATCTTCTGCGGGAAGGTGATCGCGTCCCAGGACGGCTTGCCGTCGCCGACGTTGTACGCGGACAGCTGCTTGTAGGCGGCCTTCACGGCGGTCTTGCCGGTGATCCACATGCCGTCGGCGTCGGCGCCGGAACCGGGGGCGTCGGGCGCCTCCTTGTACCAGAGGACCTTGGCCTCGCCGGCCTGGCGGCCCGCGTTGAGGTCCTCCGGGTCCTCGCCGCCGTCGCCGCTGCCGTCGCCGGGGTTGACCGGGGCGGAGGAGCCGGGCTTGGCGTCGTCGGTCTTCTGGGCGACGGGCTTCTTCTTGCCCTTGCCGTCGTCGCCGCCGGTGACGGCCCACACGGTGCCGCCGACCACGAGCAGCGCGGCCACCGCGGCACCGATGATCATGGCGGGCTTGCCCTTGAAGGGGTTGGTCGAGCCGCCCCCGGGCGGGGTGCCGGGCGCGCCGGGGTACTGCGGCTGCTGCGGGTAGCCGTAGCCGGGCTGGCCGTAGGGACCCGGCTGCTGGGGCTGGCCGTAGGGACCGGGGTTGTACGGCCCCGGCTGCTGCGGCTGCCCGTACGGACCGGGCTGCTGCGGAGGCTGCTGCTGCGGGTAGCCGTACCCAGGCTGCGGCGGGCCGGGCTGCGGCGCGCCCTGTGGGGGCGGCGGTGTCTGGGGCGGGCCCTGGGGCGGCGGCGGGGTCTGCGGTGCCCCGTAACCACCGCCCTGCGGCGGCTGGTTCTGCGGCGGTCCGAAGCCACCGTGCGGCGGCTGACTGGGCGGCTGAGTCATCAGCGGCTCCCCCGTTCGATCACTGATTTTTAGCCGCGCCCTGAGATGCTCAAGAGGCTCAGAGTCGCTTCATAAAGTTCTAAGACGGCTCTTTCTATCACCCCGTTCCGACAACGGAGCGGGCCGTATCACCCCCTGTTCCCAAGGGAGGACCGGCCCGTGATGCCGTCGTTATGCGTCTTCACGCGCCCTTCACGCGTCTTCGGCGAGTTCCAGCCAGCGCATCTCCAGCTCCTCGCGCTGACCGGCCAACTCCCGCAGCTCGGCATCCAGTTCCGCCACCTTCGCGAAGTCGGTGGCGTTTTCGGCGATCCGGGCGTGGAGCTTGGTCTCCTTCTCGGAGACCTTGTCGAGCTGCCGCTCGATCTTCTGGAGCTCCTTCTTGGCGGCGCGCTGGTCGGCGGCGCTCTTCTCCGGCGCGGCGGTCTGGGACACGGCGGCGGGTGCCGAGGCGGCCGCGGCCTCCTCCATGCGCCGGCGCCGCTCCAGGTACTCGTCGATGCCGCGCGGCAGCATCCTGAGGGCACCGTCGCCGAGCAGGGCGAACACCCGGTCGGTGGTGCGCTCGATGAAGAAGCGGTCGTGGGAGATGACGATCATGGAGCCGGGCCAGCCGTCGAGCACGTCCTCCAGCTGGTTCAGCGTCTCGATGTCGAGGTCGTTGGTGGGCTCGTCGAGGAAGAGGACGTTGGGCTCGTCCATGAGCAGGCGCAGCAGCTGGAGCCGGCGGCGCTCACCGCCGGAGAGGTCGCCGACGGGCGTCCACTGCTTCTCCTTGGTGAAGCCGAACGTCTCGCACAGCTGCCCGGCGGTCATCTCGCGTCCCTTGCCGAGGTCGACGCGCTCGCGCACCTGCTGCACGGCCTCCAGCACGCGTGTGGCCGGGTCGAGTTCGGCGACCTCCTGGGAGAGGTAGGCCAGCTTGACCGTCTTGCCGACGCGGACGCGTCCGCCGGCGGGCTGGGTCTCGCCCTCGGACCTGGCGGCCTCGGCCATGGCCCGCAGCAGGGACGTCTTGCCGGCGCCGTTGACGCCGACGAGACCGATCCGGTCGCCGGGTCCGAGCTGCCAGGTGACGTGCTTGAGGAGGACCTTGGGGCCCGCCTGGACCGTGATGTCCTCCAGGTCGAACACGGTCTTGCCGAGCCGCGAGGACGCGAACCGCATCAGCTCGCTGCTGTCACGGGGCGGCGGCACGTCCTTGATGAGCTCGTTGGCGGCCTCGACGCGGAAGCGCGGCTTGGACGTACGGGCGGGCGCCCCGCGGCGCAGCCAGGCCAGCTCCTTGCGGACCAGGTTCTGCCGCTTGGCCTCCTCGGTGGCGGCGATGCGCTCGCGCTCGGCCCGGGCGAAGACGTAGTCGGAGTAGCCGCCCTCGTACTCGTAGACGTCGCCGCGCTGGACGTCCCACATGCGGGTGCACACCTGGTCGAGGAACCACCGGTCGTGGGTGACGCACACCAGCGCCGACCTGCGGGTCTGCAGATGCCGGGCGAGCCAGGCGATGCCCTCGACGTCGAGGTGGTTGGTGGGCTCGTCCAGGACGAGCAGGTCCTGCTCCTCGATGAGCAGCTTGGCGAGCGCGATCCGGCGCCGCTCACCGCCGGAGAGCGGGCCGATGACGGTGTCCAGCCCCTTGGGGAACCCCGGCAGGTCGAGCCCGCCGAACAGGCCGGTCAGCACGTCCCTGACCTTGGCGTCGCCCGCCCACTCGTGGTCGGCCATGTCGCCGATGACCTCGTGGCGGACGGTGGCCTCGGGGTCGAGGGAGTCGTGCTGGGTGAGCACGCCCAGGCGCAGGCCGCCGGAGTGGGTGACGCGGCCGGTGTCGGCGCTCTCCTGCCGGGCGAGCATGCGGATGAGCGTGGTCTTGCCGTCGCCGTTGCGGCCGACGACACCGATGCGGTCCCCTTCGGAGACGCCGAGGGAGACGCCGTCGAGCAGGGCGCGGGTGCCGTACACCTTGCTGACGTTCTCGACATTGACCAGGTTGACGGCCATTACTCTCCTGCCAAGGGGGATGGATCGACCCTCCAGGGTAGTCGCGCGCGGGGGTACTCCGGCCGGGGCGGTCAGCCGCAGGGCGTCCCCCACCTCGGGCTCGCTCCCCCGGTGCCGCCCGAGCCGGCGGCGGGCGGCCTCGCGCCACCGGGTCCTCGTCAGGTGATCAGCCGGCGGCCGCCACCGTCGCGCCGGGCGCCGGGCCCGAGGCCGTGCGGACCGCACGGCACGTCCCGGACGACAGCAGCGCCTGCGCCACCGCGGCGGCCGACTCCGGGTCGCGGACCAGGAACGCGGTGGTCGGGCCGGAGCCCGAGACGAGTGCGGTGAGGGCGCCGGCGGCCCGGCCCGCGGCCAGGGTGCCGGCGAGTTCCGGGAAGAGGGAGAGGGCGGCGGGCTGGAGGTCGTTGGAGACGGCCGCGGCGAGCGCGTCCGGGTCGCCCTTGGCGAGGGCGGCGAGGAGCTCCCCCGAGGCGACCGGTTCGGGGATGTCCGTGCCCTCGCCGAGCCGGTCGAACTCGCGGAAGACCGCCGGGGTGGACAGGCCCCGCCCGGCCATCGCGAACACCCAGTGGAAGGTGCCGCCGACCTCCAGGGGCGTCAGCTGCTCGCCCCGCCCGGTGCCCAGCGCCGCGCCGCCGACCAGGCTGAACGGCACGTCGCTGCCCAGCTCGGCGCAGATCTCCAGGAGTTCCTCGCGCGAGGCGCCGGTCCCCCACAGGGCGTCGCAGGCCACCAGGGCACCGGCGCCGTCCGCGCTGCCGCCCGCCATGCCGCCGGCGACGGGGATGTCCTTGGCGATGTGGACGTGGACGTCGGGGCTGCGGCCGTGGCGTTCGGCGAGCGCCACGGCGGCCCGCGCGGCCAGGTTCGTACGGTCCAGGGGGACCTGGTTGGCGTCCGGCCCGTCGCAGGTGACGCGGAGCTCGTCGGCCGGGGTGACGGTGATCTCGTCGTAGAGGCCGACCGCTAGGAAGACGTTGGCGAGGTCGTGGAAGCCGTCGGGGCGGGCGGCGCCGACCGCCAGCTGGACGTTGACCTTGGCCGGGACGCGGACCGTGACGCTCACGCGGTCTCCTTCTCCTGGTGCCGGTTCGCCTTGTGCTCGGCGATTCGCGCGAACTCTTCCACGGTCAGCGACTCGCCCCGGGCCTGCGGCGAGACCCCGGCGGCCACGAGGGCCTCCTCGGCCGCGGCGGCGGATCCGGCCCAGCCGGAGAGGGCGGCCCGCAGCGTCTTGCGGCGCTGGGCGAACGCCGCGTCGACGACGGCGAACACCTCGCGCTTGGAGGCCGCCGTCTTCAGCGGCTCGCTCCGGCGGACCAGGGAGACCAGGCCGCTGTCGACGTTGGGCGCCGGCCAGAACACGTTCCGTCCGATGGCACCGGCGCGCTTGACCTCGGCGTACCAGTTGGCCTTCACCGAGGGGACGCCGTAGACCTTCGAGCCGGGCGGGGCGGCGAGCCGGTCGGCGACTTCCGCCTGGACCATGACGAGGGTGCGCTCGATGGTCGGGAAGGTGTCCAGCATGTGCAGCAGGACCGGGACGGCCACGTTGTAGGGCAGGTTGGCGACCAGCGCGGTCGGGGCGGGGCCCGGCAGCTCGGTGACGTGCATGGCGTCCGAGTGGACCAGGGCGAACCGGTCGGCGCGCTCGGGCATGCGGGCCGTGACGGTCGCGGGCAGCGCGCCGGCCAGCACGTCGTCGATCTCCACCGCCGTGACCCGGTCGGCGGCCTCCAGCAGTGCGAGGGTGAGCGACCCGAGGCCCGGGCCGACCTCGACGACCACGTCGTCGGGGCGGACCTGTGCGGTGCGGACGATACGGCGGACGGTGTTCGCGTCGATCACGAAGTTCTGTCCGCGTTGCTTGGTCGGGCGCACGCCGAGGGCTGCCGCGAGCTCGCGGACGTCGGCGGGGCCCAGAAGGGCGTCGGGGGTGGGGCTGCTGGTCACGGGGACAAGGGTACGGGGGGTTCTCCAGGGCCCGGTTTCCCGGCCGCTCGGCGTCGGTGCCGGGGCCGGGGCGTTGCCCGGCCCGGCGCCGACGGGTGCCGCTCTCTGTGGGACGGGTGCCGCCTTCGCGGCACGATGGCCCGCAGCCGGGTCGTCATCCGTGCAGGCGGCCGCCGCAGTGGGGCCATGGGCTTGCGCCCCGTCGGACGTACAGCTTCTTCGCCCGGTACGTCTGCTCCGCCGCGGGTGCGTCCTGGGGGCGGCCGCTGCCGCCGAGGGCCTGCCAGGTCCGGGTGTCGAACTGGTAGAGGCCGCCGTAGGTGCCCGAGGAGTCGATCGCGTCGGGCCGGCCGCCGGATTCGCAGGCCGCGAGGCCCTGCCAGTCGAGGTGGTCGGCGCCCCGCACCGAGGCCGGGCGCTGTTTGGTGCCGACCTTCACCACCTGCGGGCGGGGCTCGCGCACCACCTCCGACTTGATCCGGCGCGGCTTCTGCCGGACGCCGTTGACCGTGCGCAGGGCGAAGGTGACCCGGCGCAGGCCGGGTTCGCCCGCCCGCTCCACGACCTCCGTGCCACGGAACAGCGTCGGGTCCTCCGTCCGCCGCACCTGGAAGGGGATCGGCTCCTCGCGGACCTCCTTGCCTCCGGTGATCCGCAGCACGGTCACGGTCTGCCCGTCGCGCGGGAAGCTGCCCTGCGGGACCGAGGTGGTGTCCTGGCCGCGCAGGGTGATCCCGGCCTCCTCGACGGCCTCCCGCACGGTCGCGGCGTTGGTGCGTACGGTGCGGGCGCGGCCGTCCGCCATGATCGTGACCGTGCGCTCGGTGCGCACGTCCAGCGCGAGCCCCTCGCGTCCGATGCGCCGGGCGCGCGAGGTGGAGACGTACGCGCCCTCCTGCCGTACGCCGAGCTGCCGCAGCGCCCCTTCCACCGTGTGGGCGGTCGTCCACACCTGACGGCGGTGTCCGTCGAGGGTCAGCCGCACCGGGCGGGCGTAGTGCACGGCGACCTCGTCGCCGCTGCTGATCTCCGTGCCGGGCCCGGGCGCCACCACGTCGTGGGCCCCGATCTCGACGCCCTCCTCCGTCAGCAGCTCGGTGACGTCGTCGGCGAAGGTGTGCAGCGTGCGGGTCTCGCCGTCGATGTTCAGCTCGATCGCCTTGTCCTCGGCGACGAACGCCGTGGTGCCGCCCGCGAGGAAGGCGACGACCAGGGCCTGGGGGAGCAGCCGTCGCATGGGGCCGTCGGGGCGCTCGGCGTAGCGCGCCTTGCGCCGGCGCGCGGACCTGCGGTGCGAGCCGTTGCGCGCCGCGGCACGCGACCCGGCGCGCGCATCCGCGCCCGGGTCGGCGTACCCCGCGAGCCCGGGCCCGGGCTCGTCGTCCGGAACGCCCTGCCGGGGCAGGCCGGGCAGGGTCGGCACCTCGTGATCGGGCAGGGTCGGCGCCTCGTAGGCGGCCACGGCCGGCACCTCGTAGGCGGCCAGGGTCGGTGCCTCACGGTCGGGCAGGGTCGGCGCCTCACCGTCGCGCAGGGTCGGAACCTCGTAGGCGGGCCGGTAGGTGTCCTGGTAGACGCCGGATGCCCCGGGTGTCCCGTGGGCGAGCGTCTCCGCGCTGTGCAGGCCGGCCGGTGGCGCGTCGAAACCGCCGTACACCGGGTCGGCATAGGCCGGGCCATACGTCTCGTACGTCTCGTACCGCGCGTTGCTCACGCCGCTCCAGGGGCCGGAGGGGTCCAGAGGGGTCCGGATCGGGCCCCCAGAACCTAGCGGAGCGGTCGTCACTCTCCAAAGCGACGCGGCTACGCACAGTCGTGCGGTGAGGTCGGGGGCGGGTCAGTATCCGAACGCGCGTGCCGTGTTGGCGCCGAGGGCCGTGGCCAGCGTGTCCTCGTCGATGCCGCGCACCTCGGCCATGGCCCGCACGGTGATCGGCACGAGGTACGGGGCGTTGGGCCGGCCGCGGTAGGGCGCCGGGGTGAGGAAGGGCGCGTCCGTCTCCACGAGGAGGAGCTCCAGCGGGGCCACCGCCACCGCGTCCCGCAGGTTCTGGGCGTTCTTGAAGGTGACGTTGCCGGCGAAGGACATGAAGTAGCCCGCGCTCGCGCAGATCTCCGCCATCCCGGCATCGCCGGAGTAGCAGTGGAAGACGGTCCGCTCGGGAGCGCCCTCCTCCTTGAGCACGCGCAGGACGTCGGCGTGGGCCTCGCGGTCATGGATGACCAGGGCCTTGCCGTGCCGCTTGGCGATCTCGATGTGGGCGCGGAAGGACAGCTCCTGCGCGTCCATGCCCTCCGGTCCCGTGCGGAAGTAGTCGAGGCCCGTCTCACCGACGCCCTTGACCTGGGGCAGCGCGGCGAGCCGGTCGATCTCGGCGAGCGCGTCGTCCAGGGCCGCCCGGCCGCCCGGCTCGCGGGCGCCCTGCCGCGACCAGCCGTCGGGGTCGCCGTGCACGATCCGGGGCGCCTCGTTCGGGTGCAGGGCCACCGTCGCGTGGACGGCGTCGTGTGCGGCGGCCGTCTCGGCCGCCCAGCGGGAGCCCTTCAGATCGCAGCCGACCTGCACGACCGTCGTCACTCCGACCGACGCCGCCTTCGCCAGCGCCTCCTCGACCGTGCCGGACTGCATGTCCAGGTGGGTGTGGGAGTCGGCGACCGGCACCCGGAGGGGCTCCGGGAGGGGCGGGGCCGCGTTCTTGTCCTGGCGGCCGGAGTCGTTCGAAGGCATGCCCCGATCCTACGAAAGGGCTCTGCGAGCAAGGCACGCCCTCCCCGAGGGAGGAGGGCCGGGGAGGGCGTGAAAGAGGGAAGCCGGACGGGTCAGCTCGCCTTGCGCTGGAAGGGGTGCAGCAGGTCGGACAGATGCCAGTGGTGGTGCTCGCGCTGCTCCTGGCCGGCGGTCGGCCCGGGCTCGGCGTCAGCGGTGGGTGCCTCCACGGGCCCGCCGGGCGGTGGCACGCGGGAGGGCCGGTGGGCCGCGTCACGCGCCGAGGCGACCCGCCCGGACCGCATGATCCGCACGACGTGGCTGTCGCAGTTGTGGCACTCGGGCTTGTTCAGCGGGGAGGGCACGACCTTCCCGTCCGCGACGTAGAGGACGAACTCGTGACCCGCGCCGTCCGTGTGGTGCTCTATCTCGTACGACTGCTCCCAGCCGTGCCCGCACCTCATGCAGGCGAAGGAGTAGGACTCGTTGACGACTGCGGTCGCACCGGCGCGGAGCCCGGTCTGCCCTGCGATCTCACTCATGCCAGCTCCTGTTGGTCCGCTGTGGCGTGAGGACGATTCCGTCCCCGCGAACCAGTGGACTCCTGGGCCGGACCGATGGCAGCAGACCTGTCGACTATTGGCCCCGATTTGGGCGTCCCTTGCCCCTGGGCCCCTTCCCCTTTGCCCACGCATGGGGCGCACGCTCAAACGACATGCGCCCTGCTCAGAGGGTGTTTCAGCGCCCCTTCAGGGGCGCGGGTCCGTATCCATGTGCGGCTCCGCCGCGCGGGCGCGGTCAACCACACACAACCCGCCCCCGCCAAGCACTCCGGCCCCCGCCCCGGACCCGGTCACCCCGCCGCGTTCTTCGCAGCGACCACGGCATCGAACACAACCCTCTTCGGCACTCCCGCCTCCGCCGCCACCGCGGCGATCGCCTCCTTGCGCCGCTCCCCCGCTTCCTCCCGCACCCTCACCCGCCGCACCAGTTCCTCCGGCCCGACCTCCTCGGGCCCCTTCTCCGGCGCGCCCTCCACGACGACCGTGATCTCCCCGCGCACCCCCTCCGCGGCCCACGCGGCCAGCTCCCCCAGCCCGCCCCGCCGTACTTCCTCGTACGTCTTGGTCAGCTCCCGGCACACCGCGGCCCGCCGCTCCGTCCCGAAGACCTCGGCCATCGCCGACAGCGTGTCGTCGAGCCGGTGGGGCGCCTCGAAGTAGACGAGCGTGCGCCGCTCGCCGGCGGCCTCCCGCAGCCGGCCGAGCCGCTCCCCCGCCTTGCGCGGCAGGAACCCCTCGAAGCAGAACCGGTCGACGGGCAGCCCGGACAGCGCGAGCGCGGTGAGCACCGCGGACGGGCCGGGCACGGCGGTGACCCGCACGTCCCGCTCGACCGCGGCGGCGACCAGGCGGTACCCCGGGTCGGACACCGACGGCATCCCCGCGTCGGTCACCAGCAGCACCCGCGCGCCGCCCGCCAGCTCCTCGACCAGCTCCGGCGTGCGGGCGGACTCGTTGCCCTCGAAGTACGACACCACCCGGCCCTTGGGCGTGACGCCGAGCGCCTGGGTCAGCCGGCGCAGCCGCCGCGTGTCCTCGGCGGCGATCACATCGGCTCCGGCCAGTTCCTCGGCGAGCCGGGGCGGGGCGTCCGCGATGTCGCCGATGGGGGTGCCTGCGAGTACGAGGGTTCCGATCACGCTCCCATCCTCCCAGGGGCGGGGGGTGCGGACTCCTCCCAGGGGCGGAGGATGCGGACGCATACCGGCCATGCACGGGACTCACACAGAACGGTTCCCTACGATGGCGCGGTGACCAGTACCACGTCCTCCACGGACACCCGTCAGGGCCAGGCGCCGCTCGACCAGCGGCCGTCCTGGCAGCAGCGGCTGCGCCGCTTCGGCTACCAGGGGCAGCCCAGAAGCGACGCCGGCGACGTCCGTGACCGCCTGGTGCCGCCGTACACCGAGCCCTCCCCGCGCCTGTGGGCGGCGCTCGGCGTCCCGCACAAGCTCGCGAAGCGGCTGGTGCGCTGGTCGGGCTGGATCGGCCCGCTGCTGGTCACGCTGCTGGCGGGGGTGCTGCGGTTCTGGAACCTGGGCAGCCCCAGGGCGGTGATATTCGACGAGACGTATTACGCCAAGGACGCCTGGGCGCTGGTCCACCGCGGATTCGAGCTCAACTGGGACAAGAACGCCAACGACCTGGTCCTGTCCTCGGGCGGGCACGTCACGCTGCCGACGGACGCGGCGTACGTGGTGCACCCGCCGGTCGGCAAGTACGTCATCGGGCTCGGCGAGCTGATGTTCGGGTTCGACCCGTTCGGCTGGCGGTTCATGACGGCGCTGCTCGGCACGCTGTCGGTGCTGCTGCTGTGCCGGATCGGCCGCCGCCTGTTCCGCTCCACCTTCCTGGGGTGTCTCGCGGGCGCGCTGATGGCGGTGGACGGGCTGCACTTCGTGATGAGCCGCACGGCGCTGCTCGACGGCGTGCTGATGTTCTTCGTGCTGGCCGCGTTCGGCTGTCTGCTGGTCGACCGGGACAAGGCCCGTGAGAAGCTCGCCGCCGCGCTGCCGCTGGACGAGGACGGCCGGGCCCGGCCCGACCGGCACACGGCGGAGACGGCCCGCCTGGGATGGCGCCCCTGGCGCTTTGCGGCGGGCCTGATGCTGGGCCTGGCCATCGGCACGAAGTGGAACGGGCTCTACATCCTGGCCGCGTTCTGCCTGATGGCGGTGGTGTGGGACGTCGGTTCGCGGCGGGTCGCCGGTGCCCGTCACCCGTACGCGGCGGTCCTCAAGCGCGACACGGGCCTCGCGTTCCTCGCCACGGTCCCGGTCGCCCTGCTCACCTACGTCCTGTCCTGGACCGGCTGGATCCTCTCCGCGACGAACGGCTCCGGCGGCTACTTCCGCAACTGGGCCGCGACCGGCGGCAAGGGCGGCAGCTGGACGTTCCTGCCCGACTGGCTGCGCAGCCTGTGGCACTACGAGCACCAGGTGTACGAGTTCCACGTGGGCCTGTCCTCGCCGCACACGTACCAGTCCAACCCGTGGAGCTGGCTGGTCCTCGGCCGCCCGGTGTCGTACTTCTACGAGTCCCCGGCCCCCGGCAAGGACGGCTGCCCCGCCGACGCGGGCGAGAAGTGCGCCCGCGAGGTCCTCGCCCTCGGCACGCCGATGCTGTGGTGGGTCGCCTGCTTCGCGGTCCTCTACGTGCTGTGGCGCTGGTTCTTCCGCCGCGACTGGCGCGCGGGCGCCATCGCCTGCGGCATCGCGGCCGGCTACCTCCCCTGGTTCATGTACCAGGAGCGCACGATCTTCTTCTTCTACGCCGTCGTCTTCCTGCCGTTCCTGTGCCTGGCGGTGGCGATGCTCCTCGGCGCGATCATCGGCCCACCCCGCTCCTCCGACACCCGCCGCGTCGCGGGCGCCACGGGCGCGGGCGTCCTGGTCCTGCTGATCGCCTGGAACTTCATCTACTTCTGGCCGCTGTACACGGGCCAGGCGATCCCGATCGACGACTGGCGGTCGCGGATGTGGCTGGACACGTGGGTTTGATCGGTGTTCGGTCAAAAATCGAAACTCCCGTCCCCGTGGTAACCGCTTGCGCATAGAGTGCTCCCGGGATCGAGCTTTCTGAACGCGTTCAAAGGAAGCGCGGGGGGCTCAACGGGGAGGGGACCACCCGATGAACAAGGGGGTCAAAGCCGCCGTCATAGGCGGGGTGTTCGCGGTGATGGTGGGTGGGGCCGGGTACGGCACCTACAACGTCGTGAACGCGCTGAACGGTGGCGGGGGCGGCGCCGGCGGGGTCGCCTCGGAGAAGCGGACGGGGCCGCCCGGGGAGGACGAGGTCGAGGAGACCACCGCCAAGTTCTTCGCGGCCTGGCGGACGGGAGCCGCCGCCGAGGCGGCGTCGTACACGAACAACGACGCGGCCGCCGAGCAGCTGCTCGGCGCCTTCGCCGACGACGCGCACATCACCGACGTGAAGATCACACCCGGCGCGGCCCGCGGCACCACCGTGCCGTACACGGTGAAGGCGAAGGTCGCCTACGGCGGGAAGTCCGAGCCGCTGAGCTACAAGAGCGAGCTGAAGGTCGTGCGCGGGCTGACCACGGGACGGGCGCTGGTCGACTGGCAGCCGTCCGTCGTGCATCCCGAGCTGAGGAAGGACGACACCCTCGTCACCGAGCAGTCGGCCACGGCGCCCATCGAGGCCGTGGGCCGCGACGGCACCGAGCTGACGAAGGAGAAGTTCCCCTCCCTCGGCCCGGTCCTGGACGCCCTGCGCGACAAGTACGGCGAGAAGGCCGGCGGCAGCCCGGGCATCGAGCTGGTCATCCGGCACGAGGGCGACGGCGCCCCCGACACCCCGCTGCTCACCCTCGCCGAGGGCAGGCCGGGCAAGCTCACCACCACCATCAGCCCGAGCGCGCAGGCGGCGGCCGAGAAGGGGGTCAAGCGGTTCGCCCAGTCGTCGGTGGTGGCCGTCAAGCCCAGCACGGGCGAGGTGCTGGCGGTGGCCAACAACCGTACGGACGGCTTCAACGCGGCCTTCGAGGGCCAGGCCGCACCCGGCTCCACCATGAAGATCATCACCGCCGCGATGCTCATCGACAACGGCGTGACCTCGATGAACGGCCCGGCCCCCTGCCCCGACACCGCCGTGTGGCAGAGCCAGACCTTCAAGAACCTCACGACCATGAAGCCCAACGAGAACGCCACGCTCGCCAACAGCTTCCTGCGGTCCTGCAACACCGCCTTCATCAAGCTCATCGACGAGAAACCGCTCACGGACGCCTCACTGACCCAGGAAGCCGAGGAGCGCTTCGGTCTGGGGCGGGACAACTGGAAGACCGGCATCGTGTCGTTCGACGGCCGCGTCCCCGCGGTCGACGGGCCGGACCGGGCGGCGGGCGCCATCGGGCAGGGCCAGGTCCAGATGAGCCCCCTGAACATGGCGTCGGTCACGGCGACCGCGATCACCGGCGCCTTCCGCCAGCCCTACCTGATCTCTCCGGAGCTGGACGACCGGGAGCTCGCCCGGGCCCGGGGCCTGCGGTCGGGCACCGCCGCCCAGCTCAAGCAGATGATGCGGCTCACCGCCACGCAGGGCACCGCCGCGCAGGCCATGGCAGGACTCGGCGGCGACATCGGCGCCAAGACCGGTTCCGCCGAGGTCGACGGCAACGCCAAGTCCAACAGCTGGTTCACCGGCTTCCGGGGCGACGTCGCGGCGGCGGCCATGACGGAGGAGGGCGGCCACGGCGGCGACGCGGCCGGGCCGATTGTCGCAGCCGTGCTACGAACAGGTGGCTGATCTCACCTCAGCGGGACGGGACTCTAGGGTGGTGGCCGTCGTTTGATGAGACAGCTGAGGGCAACGGGGACCCTGGGGAATCGCGGAGGAACGAACAGCAGTGGGCAACAGGAGGCGCGTCGCCGAGCGACGGAAGACGAGACCCGCCGTGATCGGCGGGATGATCGCCGTGGTCGTCGTGGGCGCCGGGGCCGGTGCCTACGCGCTGTACGGCGGTGGCGCGTCCGCCGACGACGGAACGCGGGCGTCGGACGGGAAGGCCGAGGTGAAGACCGGCCCGCTGTCACGCGCCGAGGTCACCACCACTGCCCGCGCCTTCCTCACCGCCTGGCAGTCCGGAAAGATCCCCGAGGCCGCCGCGGTCACCGACGACCCCACCGCGGCCAGGCCGCTGCTCACCGGCTACACCAAGGACGCCCACGTCAAGGACGTCACCCTCACCCCGGGCAAGCCCACCGGCGACAAGGTGCCGTTCTCCGTCAAGGGCACGGTCTCCTACAAGGGCACCGACAAGCCGCTGGCGTATGACAGCGCCCTGACCGTCACGCGCCGCACCGCCGACGGAAAGCCCCTGGTCGACTGGCACTCCGCGGTCGTCCACCCGGACCTGAAGGACGGCGACGAGCTGGTCACCGGCGAGGCGGGCACGCCCCCGGTCAAGGCCCTCGACCGGGACGGCGGCGAGCTGACCAAGCAGAAGTACGCGTCCATCGGCCCGATCCTGGACGGACTGCGCGAGAAGTACGGCAAGGAGGCCGGTGGCAAGGCCGGTATCGAGCTCCGGGTCGTGCGCGGCAAGGCCGCCAAGGCGAAGGACCTCTCCGACAAGACCCTGCTGGAGCTGAGCAAGGGCACGCCCGGCACGGTGAAGACCACGCTGGACCCGGCCCTGCAGGCGGCCGCCGAGAAGCAGGTCGGGAAGAAGGCGCGCTCGTCGGTGGTCCTGCTGCGCGCGTCGACCGGCGAGATCCTGGCCGCCGCCAACGCCTCACCCAACTTCAACACCGCCTTCCAGGGCTCCCTGGCACCCGGCTCCACGATGAAGGTCATCACCTCGTCGCTGCTGCTGGAGAAGGGCCTGGCCTCCGCGGACAAGAAGCACCCGTGCCCGAAGTACTTCACGTACGGCCACTGGAAGTTCCAGAACGACGACAAGTTCGAGATCAAGGACGGCACCTTCAAGGCGAGCTTCGCCCGCTCCTGCAACACGGCCTTCATCAGCCAGGCGCCGAAGCTGAAGGACGACGACCTGACCAAGGAGGCCCAGCAGGTCTACGGCCTGGGGCTGAACAACTGGGCGGTCGGTGTGCCGAGCTTCGACGGCGCGGTGCCGGTGCAGTCGGCGGCCCAGATGGGTGCCTCGCTGATCGGGCAGGGCGGGGTCCGCATGAACCCGCTGAACATGGCGTCGGTGTCGGCGACGGTCAAGTCCGGCACCTTCCACCAGCCCTATCTGGTCTCCCCGGACGTGGACGGACGCACGCTGGCGAAGGCCTCGCGCACGATGCCGGCGAGCACCCTGTCCCAGCTGCGTGAGCTGATGTCGTACACGGCCAGGTACGGCACGGCCGCGGAGGCGATGGCCGGGGTGAGCGGCGATGCCGGGGCGAAGACCGGTTCGGCCGAGGTCGACGGGCAGAAGAAGCCGAACGGCTGGTTCACGGCCTACCGGGGCGACCTGGCCGCCGCGGGCGTCGTCCAGCAGGGCGGGCACGGCGGCTCCACGGCCGGCCCGCTGGTGGCGGCGCTGCTGAAGACGGGCGGCTGAACGCCGTAGCGCAGGGGGTCAGTGCGTCACGGGTTCCGCGGCGGCCATGTACGTCCGCCGCAGGAACCGCAGCAGCGCCTGCCGCTCGAACTGCACCACCGACACGCTCTGGGCGGAGTGGAACTCCACGACGACCTGCACCCGGCCGCACGGCCACACCCGTATCTCGCCGCTCCCGGTGGGGGATCGCATTCCCTCCTCCAGCAGATCGCGGCCGAAGATCCACTCATGTCCCCCGGTGCCGGGCAGGGTCATGCGCACCGAACGGGGATCGTGGTCGGGGTCGTACCTCAGGGTGACCGGAACCGCCTCCAGCTCGTCGACGAGCGGCACAGCCGCGTCCGAGACGATATGGGCTCGCGCGTACTGCTCGACTACGGACATCGGACGGCCCCTTCACCGTGCGCAATCCGGGTGGAAACTCTCCGTCCACCCTTCCTCCAATGTCGCATATTTTCCGTATTGCGGCTCTTGGGCGCGTATATCGAGAGTGAGATAAAACGATAGACGCGCTCTTGCAAACCATTCGCATCAAGCCACATCATCGAAGGGTGCATGTACCTGACGGATTCATCAACGCGCCCACCTCGGCCGCCACCGGCGTGATCGCCGCGGGCGCCGTCGCCGTGAGCCTGCGCGGCGCACGCCGCGAACTCGACGAGCGCACGGCGCCGCTGGCCGGACTGGTCGCGGCGTTCATCTTCGCCGTGCAGATGCTGAACTTCCCCGTCGCGGCGGGCACCAGCGGCCATCTGCTGGGCGGCGCGCTGGCGGCGATACTCGTCGGCCCCTTCACCGGGGTCCTGTGTGTCTCCGTCGTCCTGCTGATGCAGGGCATCCTGTTCGCGGACGGCGGTCTGACCGCGCTCGGCGTCAACATCACCAACATGGCGATCGTCACGACGGTCGTCGCCTACGCCCTCTTCCGCGGACTGGTGAAGGTGCTGCCCCGCACCCGCCGGTCGGTCACGGTGGCCTCGTTCACGGCGGCCCTGGTCTCCGTCCCGGCCGCCGCGCTGGCCTTCACGCTGATGTACGCCATCGGCGGCACCACCGACGTCTCCATCGGCAAGGTCGCCACCGCCATGGTCGGCGTGCACGTCCTCATCGGCATCGGCGAGGCCGTGATCACCGCACTCACCGTCGGCGCGGTCATCGCCGTACGCCCGGACCTGGTGTACGGGGCACGCGGACTGACGCGGAAGCTCAAGCTGCGGGTCGGCGGCGAGCTCGTCGACGCGCCCGGCGCCGAGCCCGCGCCCGCGCCGGTGGCCGCGCGGACCTCGCATCGCAAGGTGTGGGCCGGCGGTCTGGTCACCTCCCTGCTCCTGGCCGGATTCGTCAGCTTCTACGCCTCCGCCGATCCCGACGGCCTGGAGAAGGTCGCCGGTGACCACGGCATCGACAAGAAGGCCGAGGAGCACGCGGTGGCCGGCTCCCCGCTCGCCGACTACGGCGTCGAGGACGTCGACGACGCCCGCCTGTCCGGGGGGCTGGCGGGCGTCATCGGCGTGGGCGTCACGGTCGTCGCGGGCACCGGCGTGTTCTGGGCCGTGCGCCGCCGCCGTACCGACGACGCCTCCCCGTCGGAGACGACCAGCACGACGAGCGTCTGACATGGGCGCCGGGCACGCGCACAAGCTGTACCGGCACGGGCACTCGCCCGTGCACGGCCTGCCGCCGCACACCAAGCTCGCCGCCGTGTTCGCCTTCGTGGTGGTCGTGGTGTCGACGCCGCGCGAGGCGATGTGGGCGTTCGGGCTGTACGCCGCACTGCTCGGGGTCGTCGCGTACGTCGCGCGCGTGCCCGCCGGCTTCCTGCTCCGGCGGCTGCTGATCGAGGTGCCGTTCGTCGCGTTCGCGGTGCTCATGCCGTTCGTGGCGGAGGGCGAGCGGGTCGACGTCCTCGGCCTGTCCCTGAGCGTGAACGGCCTGTGGGGCGCCTGGAACGTGCTCGCCAAGGGCACCCTCGGCGTCGCCGCCTCGGTGCTGCTCGCGGCCACGACCGAGCTGCGCGAACTGCTCCTCGGCCTGCAGCGCCTCAAGCTCCCGCCGCTCCTCGTACAGATCGCGTCCTTCATGATCCGCTACGGCGACGTCATCACGGACGAGATGCGGCGCATGCGGATCGCCCGGGAGTCACGGGGCTTCGAGGCGAAGGGCGTCAAGCACTGGGGCGTGCTCGCCAAGTCGGCCGGCGCGCTGTTCATCCGCTCCTACGAGCGCGGCGAGCGCGTGCACCTGGCGATGGTCAGCCGCGGCTACGCCGGTTCCATGCCGGTCATCGACGAGGTGACCGCGTCCCGGGCGCAGTGGTCGTACGCCCTCGCCCTCCCCTGCGCCGCCCTCCTCGTCTGTCTGCTGGGATGGTCCCTGTGACTGCTTCTCTGGAGGTCTCCGGCCTCGCCTTCGCCTACCCCGACGGACACCAGGCCCTCTTCGGCGTCGACTTCTCGGTCGCGCGCGGTGAGCGGGTCGCGCTGCTCGGGCCGAACGGCGCCGGCAAGACGACCCTCGTGCTGCACCTCAACGGCATTCTGACCGGCGGCGCCGGCACGGTGCGGGTCGCCGGGCTGCCCGTGGACAAGCGGAACATGGCCGAGATCCGGCGCCGGGTCGGCATCGTGTTCCAGGACCCGGACGACCAGCTGTTCATGCCGACGGTCCGCGAGGACGTGGCGTTCGGGCCCGCGGCGGCCGGGCTGAAGGGTCCCGCGCTGGAGGAGCGCGTGGACCGGGCGCTGGAGCGGGTCGGCATGGCGGAGTTCAAGGACCGCCCGCCGCACCACCTGTCCTTCGGGCAGCGCCGCCGGGTGGCCGTCGCGACGGTGCTGGCGATGGAGCCGGAGATCCTCGTCCTGGACGAGCCCTCCTCCAACCTCGACCCCGCCTCGCGCCGCGAACTGGCGGACATCCTGCGGTCGCTGGACGTGACCGTGCTGATGGTCACGCACGACCTGCCCTACGCCCTGGAGCTGTGCCCGCGGTCCCTGATCCTCAGCGACGGGGTGATCGCGGCCGACGGGCCGACCGGCGAGCTGCTGTCCGACGAGGAGCTGATGCGGGCGCACCGCCTGGAGCTGCCGTTCGGTTTCGATCCGCGTTCCGTCCCGGCGGCCGCTGGCCCGTCCGTGACAATGGGCGCGTGACGAACGAGGAGAGCGACGGATCGCCGCTGCTGGACGAGCAGCTGTGCTTCGCGCTGTACGCCGCCCAGCGCGCGGTGACGGCGGCGTACCGCCCGTTCCTCGACGAGCTGGGCCTCACCTACCCCCAGTACCTCGTGCTGCTGGTCCTGTGGGAGCGCGGCGAGATCACCGTGAAGGAGCTGGCCGCGGCCCTGCGTCTCGACTACGGCACGGTCTCGCCGCTGCTGAAGCGGCTGGAGGCGGCCGGCCTGGTCCGGCGTGAGCGGTCGGCGCGGGACGAGCGGTCGGTGCTCGTGGCCGTGACGGGGCGCGGGGAGGAACTCCGGGAGCGCGCGGGGCGGGTGCCCGGCGCGCTGCTCACGGCGACCGGTCTCGACGCGGCGGAGACCGGGCGGCTGCGTGCCGAGCTGTGGCGGCTGGCCGAGCGGGCGGAGTCGGCGGCGGACCGGGCCCGCTGAGGGTTACCCCCGGTTTACACCCCCTGGTATCACCCATGCACTACCGGCCAGTACCTTGTGCACGATGTGTTTGTGCACACCTGGTTCCCGGGGGAGGACAACATGACTGACGGCCCCGCCGTCGACAGCCGCCCGACGAAGATCATGTACGTGGCGGAGGCCACCGCCCACGGCGGTCGCGAGGGTTACGTCACCAGCCAGGACGGCCAACTCGAACTCAAGGTCGCGATGCCCCCCGCGCTCGGCGGCGACGGCAACGGCACCAACCCGGAACAGCTCTTCGCGGCCGGTTACAGCGCCTGCTTCCACAACGCCCTGATCCTCGTGGGCAACCGCGAGGGCTACGACCTGGCCGGCTCCACGGTCGCCGCGAAGGTCGGCATCGGCCCCAACCGGCAGCGCGGCTACGGCCTCGCGGTCGCCCTCAGCGTCTCCCTGCCGGTCGTCGACCCGGACCTCGCGACCAGGCTGGTGGACGCGGCCCACGAGATCTGCCCGTACTCGAACGCGACCCGCGGGAACATCGACGTGACCATCCTGCTTGGCTAGGGGGGATCACCACAGGCACAGCGGTCATACGAGGAGTACGGACGTGGACGTGAACGGCACGGTCGCCGAGGGCTTCGAGCCGGTCAGGGAAGCGTTCCTACGGAACTTCGAGACGCTCGGGGACCGGGGCGCCGCGGTCGCCGTCTACCGGGACGGGCAGAAGGTCGTCGACCTGTGGGGCGGCACCAGGGACGTCGACGGCACGGCTCCCTGGGAGCGCGGCACCGCCCAGGTCGTGCGCTCGGCGACGAAGGGTGTCGCGGCGGCCGTACCGCTGTTGCTGCACCAGCGCGGGCAGCTGGACCTGGACGCGCCGGTGGGGCACTACTGGCCGGAGTTCAAGGCGCGGGGCAAGGAGCGGGTGCTGGTCCGGCACGTGCTGAACCACCGGGCCGGGCTGCCGGTCCTCGACCGGCCGCTCACCCCGCAGGAGGCCCTCGACCCGCTGCGGGGACCGGCGGCGGTCGCGGCGCAGGCCCCGGCCTGGGAGCCCGGCACCGACCACGGCTACCACGCGCTCACCTACGGCTGGCTGCTCGACGAACTGGTGCGGCGCGTCACCGGACAGGGCGCGGGCCAGTGGCTCGCGTCGCAGGTCACCGGCCCGCTGGGCCTCGACCTCTGGCTCGGTCTGCCGGCGTCGGAGGCCGGCCGCGTCGGGCGCGTGGGCCGCGTCGAGGGGGCCGAGCCGACCGGGGGTCTGCGGGCCCGCCCGAAGCGCTCGGTCACGGAGGCCTACGAGGACCCGGCCTCCCTGACGCGCCGGGCGTTCGCCGCGATCTCCCCGTTCCCGGACCAGAACGGCCCCGCCTACCGGGCGGCCGCCCTCCCGGCCACCAACGCCATGGCGACGGCGGACGGACTGGCCCGCTTCTACGCGACCCTGATCGGCGACACGGCCGGCTCCGCCCGCCTCTTCACGCCTCAGACGGTGGAACTGGCCCGGGCCGAGGAGTCGGCGGGCCCCGACCGGATCCTGGTGGTCGGCACCCGCTTCGGCCTCGGCTACATGCTGCACGGCAGCGCTTCGCCGCTGCTCACCCCGGGTTCCTTCGGCCACCCGGGCCGCGGCGGCGCCCTCGGATTCGCCGACCCGGAGACGGGGATCGCCTTCGGCTACGTCACCAACGGCTTCCGCAGGACGGTGACGGCGGACCCGCGGGCGCAGGGGCTGGTGCGGGCGGTGCGGGGAGTGCTGGGGCTGTAGCGGGTCGCTGTGACTCCGCCCCCTTGTGGGCCCTAGACGTGGATGGGGTGGGAGATCCGGCCGGACGCCTGGTCGATCTCCTCGTGGGCCTTGGTCAGCAACGCCATGGCGAGTTCGTTGAGTGCCCGGGCCCCGGCGATCTCCTCCCCGACGCGCGGCTGATTCGCGTCGGTCTGGTGCCGGCTGGCGTGCCCGTGCGCCCGTACCTCGCTGCCGTCGGGAAGGCGCACCATCGCGGCCGCCTTCGTGTGCTGGTCGTCCTCCGAGAACTCCATCTCGACGTGCCACCCCACGGTGGTGTGCATCATGACGATCACCTCCGGAACGCTTAGTTCCAGGGTGCTCCTCGCAGGGGCCGGCCGCACCCGTCTGACGGCGGCCTATCCGGCGTGCAGCATCAGTCCGATGCCGACCACCAGCAGCCCGGCCGCCGCGATCCTCGGCGCCCCGAACCGTTCCTTGAAGAACACGGCCCCGATCGCCGCGCCGACGATGATCGACGACTCGCGCAGGGCCGCGATGGGGGCCAGTTCGGCCTTGGCCTGCGCCCACAGGACGAGGGCGTAGGCGGCGACGGACAGCGCGGCGCCGATCAGTCCGACCCCGGCGAACGGCCGCAGCAGGGCGACGGTCCTCCCGCGCCAGTGCCACGCGGCGTACGCGGGGATGACGACCCCCTGGACCGCCATCAGCCAGGCGATGTACCCGAGGGAGGACCCTGAGGCCCGCACGCCCAGCCCGTCGACGACGGTGTACACCGCTATGGTCAGCCCGGTCGCCAGGGCCGCGCCGATCGCCGCCCAGTCGGGCCGCCGTCCGCGCAGTCCCCACAGGGCGACACCGGTCAGCCCGGCGCACGACAGGGCGATCCCGGCGGCGGCCCACCCGTCGGGCACCTCGTGGGCGAAGAGGGCGGCGAGCACGGTCACGACGAGGGGCGCGGTGCCCCGGGCGATGGGGTAGGCCTGCCCGAAGTCGCCCAGCCGGAAGGACTTCATCAGCAGGGCGTAGTAGGCGATGTGGACGGCGGCGGAGGCGAGCAGATACGGCCATGCCGCGGCGGCCGGGAACGCCACGAAGGGCGCGAGGGCCAGCCCGATCAGGACGCCGCCGCCCGAGATCAGCGCGAACCCGGCCAGCTTGTCGGTGATCTTGTGGGCGATGGCGTTCCAGCTGGCGTGGGTGACGGCGGCGAGCAGAACGGCGGTGGTGACCACAGGGGTCACGAGGTGCGCTCGCGCACGTCCACCAGGGTGCCGCCGGCGTGGGCGACGAGGTCCTCGGGGGCGATGGGGAACACGGCGTACGGCGTCCCGGCCGCGGCCCAGACGACGTCGTGCTCCAGCAGGGAGCGGTCGGCGAGCACGCGGGTCCTGGTCTTGTGCCCGAAGGGGGGCACGCCGCCGATGGCGTACCCGGTGGTCTCCCGGACCACGTCCACCTTGGCCCGGGTGACCTTGTCGGCGCCGAGCTCCTCGCGGACGAGCTCCAGGTCGACCCGGGAGGCCCCGTCCATGAGCACGAGCACCGGGACCCCGTCCGCGGCGAAGATCAGCGACTTGCAGATCTGGCTCAGCTCGCAGCCGACCGCGGCGGCGGCCTCGGTGGCGGTGCGGGTGGCGTCGGGGAACCGGCGGACCTGCTCCACGAGGTGTCCGAGCCCGAGCTCCCGCAGGGCTTCGGCGAAGCGGGGGTGGGCTCCGGAGTTTCCGGCGTCAGTGGCGGCTGTCGTCGTCATGCCCTGCACGCTAGCGGTACGTGTAGGAGACACGCGAGGCCGTTTCAGCTGGTGGTGTCCTCCGGCCGGACGTCCGCGAACTCCCACCAGGCGAGCGGCAGCCAGTCACCGTCGACGAAGCCGTCGACGGATCCGCCGTTGCCCCGGATGGCCACGCGGGTCCCGACCGGGTAGGTGGTGCCGGACAGCCCGGAGACCGCCACGAGAAGGGTGCCGATACGACGGGACAAAACCCTCACGTCCTTTCTCCTTTAGATGCAAATCGTCTCATCATGCACCAGCCTGGTATATGAGCCACGGCACAGACGGAGGTGCTTGACGATGAGGGCTGTCGTATACAAGGGGCCCTTCGAGGTAGCGGTAGAGGAAGTGGAGGACCCACGGATCCAACACCCGAACGATGTGCTCGTCCGGGTCACGTCAACGGCCATCTGCGGCTCCGACCTGCACATGTACGAGGGTCGCACGGCCGCGGAGCCGGGCATCGTGTTCGGCCACGAGAACCTCGGAGTGATCGAGGAGACAGGAGAGGGGGTCACCAGCCTCAGCAAGGGCGACCGGGTGGTCATGCCGTTCAACGTGGCCTGCGGGTTCTGCAAGAACTGTTCGGCGGGTTTCACGGGCTTCTGCCTGACGGTGAACCCGGGCTTCGCCGGCGGCGCCTACGGCTACGTCGCGATGGGGCCCTACACCGGAGGCCAGGCGGAGTACATCCGCGTCCCGTACGCCGACTTCAACTGCCTCAAGCTTCCGGAGGGCAACGAGAAGGAGACCGACTTCGTCCTGCTCGCGGACATCTTCCCGACGGGCTACCACGGCAACGAACTGGCCGACGTGCGCCCCGGTGAGTCGGTCGCCGTCTACGGCGCCGGCCCGGTCGGGCTGATGGCGGCCTACTCCGCGCTGCTGCGCGGTGCGAGCAAGGTGTTCGTGGTCGACCGGGTGGCGGAACGCCTCCAGAAGGCGCGGGAGATCGGAGCGATCCCGATCGACTTCACCCAGGGCAACCCGGCGGAACAGATCAAGGAGCAGACCGGCGGCGAGGGAACCGACAAGGGCATCGACGCCGTGGGCTACCAGGCACAGGCCCAGGGCGAGGACCGCGAGGAACCGGCGATCGTACTGAACTCCCTGGTCGACACGGTCCGGGCGACAGGTGCTCTCGGGGTGCCCGGCCTGTACGTCCCGAGCGACCCGGGCGGTCCGGACGAGCATTCCAAGCAGGGCATGCTGATGGTGGCCGTCGGACGCCTCTTCGAGAAGGGGCTCCGCATGGGCACCGGGCAGTGCAACGTCAAGCGGTACAACCGCCACCTGCGGGACATGATCATCGAGGATCGCGCGAAGCCCAGCTTCGTCGTCTCGCACGAACTGCCCCTCGACCAGGCGCCGGCGGCATACGAGAAGTTCGACAAGCGCGTCGAGGGCTACACGAAGGTGGTCCTCCACCCACAGGCGGCATAGGAGACCCGGCCGGGCCGGCCGTCACTCGGTGACGTACGCGAGGAACGACTCCCACGTGGCGGACGCGACCGTCACGTGGGGAGTCGCCGGGGTCTTGGAGTCCCGGACGTGGACCGCGGCGGGGGTGTGGGCGACCTCTAGGCAGTCGTTTATGTCGCTGCTGCTGCTGTAGCTGCTCTTGAACCAGTGGAGTTCCGGGGCACTCATAGTTCTCCCAGCTGCCGCTCGATGAAGGCCAGCGACTCCCTCGGCGTGAGAGCCTGTGCCCGGATCATTCCATAGCGCAACTCAAGGATGCGAAGATCCCGAGGACTTGAGACCGGGCGGCCGTTGAACGCGCCTTCGGAACGTCCGACCGCCGTGCCATCGGCGAACTTCAGCACCTCGATCAGGCCCTGGACTCCCGCGTGCTCCTCACGGTCGGTCGGCATGACCTGGAGCGTGACGTTCCTCAACTGCCCTATCTCCAGAAGATGTTCGAGCTGTCGCCGCAGGACCATCCTCCCACCGTGAGGGCGCTCCAGCGTCACCTGCTCCTGGACGAAACTGAGCGTGGGAGCGGGCTCCCGCTCGAAGACCGACTTCCGGGCCGCACGCGCGGCGACTCCCCGCTCGACCTCGCTCGGCGCGTATACGGGCTGGTGCATTTCGAACAACGCCCTCGCGTACTCCGGCGTCTGGAGCAGTCCGTGGATGTTGTGGTGGCTGTAGAGCAACATCTCCACCGCCCGCTCCTCCAGCTGCGCCAGCTCCCGCACCCGCTTCGGATACCGGGCCCTCTCCATGTCCTTCGTGAACGCCCGCAGATGCCCCTGGGCGTTCAGCACTTGGTCCGCCCTGTCCAGGTACTCCGGCCGGGGGATCCGCGCCCCCCGCTCCATCTTGCGGATCATGTCCTCGCCGTAACCGAGCACCTCGCCCAGCTCGGCGACCCGCAGGCCCGCCGCCTCCCGGCACACCTTGAGCAGCTTCCCCACCGCCTGGACCAGCGGCTCGATCTCGTCGCCCGGCTCGACATCCCAGCCGGCCTCGTCGACAGCCTCGTTCATGCCCCACCTCCATCGCGCAGCCGTACCCGCACAACGACCGGGACAGCCGAGACAGCACGAGACAAGCCCCGGACAGTAGCCATACGCAGACCCGCTGCCGCCGGTCACGGTGCGCCGACTCCGCCACGCTGAGTCACATGGACCAGGAGACCACCATCCGCAACCTCAGCCTTCTGCTCTCCCCCACACCTCGCGGGGCGCGGCTCGCCCGGCTCCTCGCCACGGAGCAACTCCGGTCGTGGGGAGTGCCATTGGACCCGGCCGGCCAGATCGTCGCCGAGCTCGCGGCCAATGCCGCCACTCACGGGCGCGTCCCCGGCCGGGACTTCCGGCTGACGCTCTACGTCGTCGGCCGCACCCTCCGTATCGAGGTCACGGACACGCGCGGTGACCGGCTCCCCCACCTCACCCGGCCGGCCCCGGACGCCACCACCGGCCGGGGGCTCCTCGTCGTGGCCGCCCTCGCCGACCGCTGGGGCGTGGCACCGGGTCCGCATCCGCGCAAGACGGTGTGGGCCGAAGTCGACGCGGCCATGTGACGGGCCGGTGAGGGCGCTCCGTCCCCACGGTGCCCTCACCGGCCGGTCCCTCCCGAGCGGTCAGACGCGGACCAGTTCCCTGTCTCCGTCGTCGTCGCCGGAGGCGGTGCGCAGGCCCTCGCCCTCCACGTCGACGTTGGGCAGCGCGCGGTCGAGCCACTTCGGGAGCCACCAGGCCGTGCGGCCGAGGAGGGCCAGGACGGCAGGGACGATGGCCATGCGGACGATGAACGCGTCGAAGAAGACCGCGATCGCGAGGCCGAAGCCGATCATCTTGACCATCGACTCGGACGAGCCGATGAAGCCGGCGAAGACCGCCATCATGATGACCGCGGCGGCGGTGACGACCCGCGCGCCGTGCCGGAACCCGGTGACGACGGCCTGCGCCGGCTTCTCACCGTGGACGTAGGCCTCCCGCATCCGGGTCACGAGGAACACCTCGTAGTCCATCGCCAGGCCGAAGACCACGCCGACCATGAAGATCGGCATCATCGACATGACCGGCCCGGTCTGCTCGACGCCCATCAGGCCGGACAGCCAGCCCCACTGGAAGACGGCGACGACCGCGCCGAGGGCCGCCATCACCGACAGCAGGAAGCCGAGGGCCGCCTTCAGCGGGACCAGGACCGAGCGGAAGACCACGATCAGCAGCAGGAAGGCCAGGCCGACGACCAGCACCAGATAGGGCACGAGCGCGTCGTTGAGCTTCTCGCTGACGTCGATGTTCATCGCCGTGCTGCCGGTGACCAGGACGGTGGCGTCCGTGCCGGCCTTGATGTCCGCGCCCGCGTCCCGGATGCCGTGCACCAGGTTCTCCGTGGTGATGGAGGAGGGCTTGGAGCCGGGGATGACGGTGATGGTGGCGGTGTCGCCGGCCTTGTTGGGCTGTGCCGGTGTGACGGTGACGACGTCTTTCAGGCCCTTGATCTCGTCGCCGGTCTGGGTGAAGACCGCCTTGGGGTCGTCGCTGTTCTTCGCGTCGACGACGACCATCAGCGGGCCGTTGAAGCCCGGCCCGAAGCCCTCGGACAGCAGGTCGTAGGCGCGGCGCTGGGTGGTGGAGGTGGGCTGGGAGCCGTCGTCGGGCAGGCCCAGTTCGAGGGAGGTCGCCGGGACGGCCGCCGCGCCGAGGCCGATGACGCCGAGCAGCAGGACCGCGAGCGGGCGGCGGACGACGAAGCTCGCCCAGCGGGTGCCCAGGTTGGGGCGCTCCGGCTTCTGCTTCGGGGTCCGGCCGAGGAGCTTGCCCTTCTCCCCCATCGGCTTCACCCTGCGGCCCGCGTAGCCGAGCAGCGCCGGGATCATCGTCAGGGCGATCAGCACCGCGATGGCCACCGTGCCGGCCGCCGCGATGCCCATCTTCGTGAGCATCGGGATGTTGACGACGGACAGGCCGACCAGGGCGATCACCACGGTCAGGCCCGCGAAGACCACCGCGGAGCCCGCCGTGCCGACGGCCCGGCCGGCCGCTTCCTCGCGCTCGCGGCCCTCGGCCAGTTCGGCGCGGTAGCGGGAGACGATGAACAGCGCGTAGTCGATGCCGACGGCCAGGCCGATCATCATCGCCAGGGTGGAGGTGGTCGTGCCCAGGTCCAGCGCACTGGCCAGGCCCGTGATCGCCGAGACGCCGATGCCCACGCCGATGAGCGCCGTCAGCAGCGGCAGCCCGGCCGCGACCAGCGAGCCGAAGGTGATGACCAGGACGACCGCGGCGACCGCGATGCCGATGACCTCGCTGGAGCCGGTGTGCGGCACGGCCTGGAGGGCGTCGCCGCCGATCTCGACGGTCAGCCCGGCCTTGCGCGCGTCCTGCGCGCTGTCCTCGAGGGCGTCCTTCGCGGCGTCGTCCAGTTCCATGCCGGAGACCTTGTACGACACCTGCGCGTACGCGATCCGGCCGTCCTTGCTGACGGCTTTCGCCTGGTACGGGTCGGTGACGCGGACGACCTCGGAGCCGTCGGACAGCTCCTTCACCGTGTCCTGGACCGTCGCCTTGTTGCCGGGGTCGGTCATCTTCTCGCCGCTCGGCGCCTTGAAGACGACGCGTGCGGTGGCCCCGTCGGCGCTGGTGCCGGGGAAGCGCTGCTCCAGCAGGTCGAAGGCCTTCTGGGCCTCGGTGCCGGGGATGGAGAACGAGCTGTTGCCCGCGGCTGGGGCACTGGCGGCGCCGACACCGGCGAGGGTCAGCAGGGCCACCCATATCAGGGCGACGAGGTGCCGCCGCCGGAACGAGAGCCGGCCGAGTTTGTAGAGGAATGTGGCCACGAGGGCGTACTCCCGGTCAGTCGTGGGATGTTCAGGGCAGGGGTGATCGGCCCGACGACGTGAGCGGATACGTCAGGTAGGGGCTGGCTCAGGGGACTAGTCGGTGGTGCGTACGCCGAGGGCGGGGAGGACCACGGCGTCGATGTACGAGGTGAGGAAGGCCTGTGTCGGTGGCTGGTCGTCGATCAGCGTGCGGGTCGCGAAGGCCCCCACGAGCATGTGCACGACGAAGTCGAGTGCCGGGCGGTCGGCGCGGATCTCGCCGCGGTCGACGGCCCGCTGCACCACCCGCCGGAACTCCTCCATCTCCGGCTCGATGAGCAGTTCCTTGAAGGCCTGGAGGAGGTCCGGGTTGGCGTGCACCGCCATGAACAGGCCCCGCATCAGCGCGGCGTTCTGCTGCATGGCGCAGTCGTCCTCACGTGCGGTGAGGGCATGCAGGTCGCCCCGCAGGGACCCGGTGTCGACGTCGGCGATGTTGCCCGGCTTGTTGTGCCGGATCGCCTTCGCCACCAGCTGCGGCTTGCCGCCCCACTGGCGGTAGAGCGTGGCCTTGCTGGACCGGGTGCGGGCTGCCACGGCGTCCATGGTGAGGGCGTCGTAGCCGACTTCCCGGAGCAGGTCGAGCACGGCCGCGTACAACTCGGCCTCACGCTCGGGGGTGATGCGACTGCGACGCGCGGCGGCGACCTCAGCCATCTCTCTCACCTTCCTGCTTCCGAACGACACTGTTTCGTACGCCACCAAGGTAGCGCACTCCGTCATAGAAACGAAACGGTTTCGTACGTGCGCTGGGTCACGGCCGTGGAATTGCCTGGACTTGCCCCGGTCCGTCCCCCGGCAAAGCATGAGGACGTGACCTATCTGCGCCTGCCTCACCTCCATGACGACCTGCTGTGCTTCGTGGCCGAGGACGACCTCTGGCTCGCCCCGCTCGACACGCCCGCCCGCGCCTGGCGGCTCACCGTCGACCGCACCAAACTGGGCCACCCGCGCTTCTCCCCCGACGGCCGCCACCTCGCGTACACGAGCTGGCGCAGCCTGGTGCCCGAGGTCCATGTCGTCCCGGTGGACGGCGGCCCGGGCCGCCAGGTGAGCCACTGGGGCAGCGCCGACACCCGGGTCTGCGGCTGGACCCCGGACGGCGAGATCCTGGCCGTGGCCTCACACGGCGAGCCGTTCTCCTACTTCACCTGGGCCTACAAGGTCGCCCCGGCCGGCGACCCGGGCCGCAAACTGCCCTGGGGGCCGGTCTCCGACATCCAGGTCGCCGACGTGGACGGGGAGCGCAGATCCCTCCTCCTCACCGGCACCCCGCCGCACGAACCGGCCTACTGGAAGCGCTACCGCGGCGGCGCCATGGGCAGGCTCTGGCTGCACGGCGAACGGCTGCTGGAGGGCATCGGCGGCCATCTGCACTCCCCCATGTTCGTCGGCGGCCGCATCGCGTTCCTCTCCGACCACGAGGGCGTCGGCAACCTCTACTCCTGCGCCCCCGACGGCTCCGGCCTGCGCCGGCACACCGACCACGACGCCTTCTACGCCCGGCACGCCGCCAGCGACGGCACCCGCGTCGTCTACCAGTGCGCGGGCGATCTGTGGATCGTCGACGACCTGTCGCCGGACTCCGTGCCGCACCGGCTGGACGTACGGCTGAGCGGGGCGCGGGCGGGGCGGCGCCCCTACCAGGTGGCCGCGTCCCGGCACGTCGACGGGCTCTCGGTCGACGAGACGGGGCGGGCCAGCGCCGTCGTCGTGCGCGGCAGCCTGTACTGGCTGACCCACCGCGACGGCCCGGCCCGCACCCTCACCGACACCCCGGGCGTCCGGGTCCGGATGCCGGAGATGCTCGGCGCGAGCGGGCGGGTGGCGTACGTGACGGACGCCGAGGGCGACGACGCCATCGAGATCGCCTTCCTGCCCAGGGCGAGCGGCGACCGCGCGCCCCGGCGGCTGGCCCCGGGTGAGCTGGGCCGGGTGCGCGAGCTGATCTCGGACCCCGACGGCGAGCGGCTCGCGGTCGCCTCGCACGACGGCCGGCTCCTCCTCGTCGACGTCACCGAGGACTCCGGAGGCGAGGTCACCGAGCTGATCCGGTCGATCAACGGGCCCGTGCGCGACCTCGCCTTCTCCCCGGACGGGGCATGGCTCACCTGGTCCCACCCGGGCATCGGACGGAGCCTGCGGCAGATCAAGATGGCCCGGCTCGCCGACCGGGTCGTCGTCGACGTGACCAACGGCCGCTTCGAGGACGAGAACCCGGTCTTCACCCGCGACGGCCGCTACCTCGCCTTCCTGTCCTGGCGCGGCTTCGACCCCGTCTACGACGTGCACACCGGCGACCTGTCCTTCCCGCTGGGCTGCCGCCCCTACCTCGTGCCGCTGTCCTCCGCGACACCCTCCCCGTTCGCGCTGAACCCCGAGGGCCGCCCGGCCGCCGGAGGCCTGGACCCGGTCGAGGACGACGACAACGGGGACAGCGGAGCCGTGACCGTCGAGGTCGAGGGGCTGGAGAGCCGCGTCACGCCGTTCCCGGTGGCCGCCTCCAAGTACTCGGCGCTGCACCCGGTCGCCGGCGGCGGGCTGGTGTGGCTGCGCTGGCCGATCTCCGGCGCCCTCGGCGAGACCTTCGCCAACCCCGACGACACCAGCGGCCGCCCCACCCTGGAGCACTTCTCCATCACCAAGGCCAAGAAGTCCGAACTCGCCCAGCACCTCGACTGGTTCGCGGTCAGCGGCGACGGCAGCCGGCTGGTGATCGTGGACGAGGGCGAACTGCGCGCGGTGCCGGCCAACGAGCCGGGCGACAGCGACTCCACCGTGTGGATCGACGCCCGCCGCATCCTCCACACGGTCGACCCTGCGGCGGAGTGGCGGCAGTCCTACGCGGAGGCCGGGCGGCTGACCCGGGCCTACTTCTGGGAGCCGGGCATGTGCGGCATCGACTGGGACGGGGTGCTGGACCAGTACCGCCCACTGGTCGAACGGGTCGCCTCCCCCGACGAGTTCGCCGACCTGCTCCGCGAGGTCCTCGGCGAACTGGGCACCTCACACGCCTACGTCACCGCCGCCCGGCGCAACGAGGGCCCGCCGCACTACCAGCGCCGGCAGGGCCTGCTCGGCGCCAACTTCGTACGCCGGGACGGCCGCTGGGTGGTCAAGCGGATCCTGCCCGGCGACTCCTCCGACTCCAAGGCCCGCTCCCCGCTGGCCGGCACGGGCATCCGGGAGGGCGCGATCCTCACCCATGTCGACGGCCGCCCGGTGGACCCGGACACGGGCCCCTATCCGCTGCTGGCCGGCGCGGGCGGCACGACGGTGGAACTGACCTTCGTCCCGGCCGAGGACTCGGCGCAGGGCCAGGGGCCACCGCGCCGGGTCGCCGTCGTCCCGCTCATCGACGAACGGCCGCTGCGCTACCAGGACTGGGTGGCCAAACGCCGTGCCGTGGTGCGCGAGTTGAGCGGCGGGCGCTGCGGCTACCTGCACATCCCGGACATGGGCGGTTCGGGCTGGGCACAGTTCAACCGCGACCTGCGCATGGAGGTGTCCCGCCCGGCGCTGATCGTGGACGTGCGCGGCAACGCGGGCGGCCACATCAGCGAGCTGGTCATCGAGACACTGAGCCGGACGATCGTGGGCTGGGACCTGACCCGCAACGCCCAGCCGGTGTCCTACCCCTCGAACGCGCCGCGCGGCCCGCTCGTGGCGCTGGCGGACGAGGCGACCTCCTCCGACGGCGACATGATCACCGCCGCGTTCAAGCTGCTGAAGCTCGGCCCGGTCGTGGGGCAGCGCACCTGGGGCGGCGTGGTCGGCATGACCGGCCGCCACGAACTGGGCGACGGCACGGTGATCACGGTGCCCATGAACGCCGCCTGGTTCGACGCGTACGGCTGGTCGGTGGAGAACAAGGGCGTCGCCCCCGACATCGACGTCCTGCGCACCCCGCTGGACTGGGCCGAGGGGCGGCACGCCCAGCTGACCGACGCGGTGGAGCTGGCACTCGGGCTGCTGGAGATCAACCCGCCCGCTACACCGCCGACCTACAGCGACGTACCGGACCGCTCCCGCCCGAAGCTGCCGCCCAGGCCCTGAACGCCCGGGCGGGACAAGGGAAAAGGGGCGCCCCGCTCAGGGGAGCCCCTTCCCTTCGGCACGCAACGTCAGGCGTCGTAGTCCTGGTCGAAGCGGTCCTCCTGGTCACGCTCACGCTCACGGTCGCGCTGCGGCTCGGAGTGCTCGCGGTCCCGCTGCGGGTGCGAGGGGTCCATGTCCTCGTCACGCCGGCGACCGCGGCCCTGCACCTGCTCGCGAGCCTGGTCCGCCTTCTGGCGGGCCTGGTTCTGCCACTGCTCGGACTTCTCCTGGAACTGGTCCTTCATACCCATGTGGGTTCACTCCCGTTGGGGGTGAGGGGATCTGGCTCGATCAGATTCACACGGGCCATGACGCTGCGCATGTCGATCACTTACGCAGCGTAGTCCGCTGCTGTTCGTCGGCCGCTCCGCCCGCTCCGACCAGGCCCGTGCGCATGCCCGTCAGCCGGTCCGCGAACCGCCGCATCTCGCGCTGGCCGACCGTCCCGATGACCGCCGGCAGATAGCCGCGCACGCCCTGCATGCCGCGCAGCCACCACTGCCCGTACACATGGCTCGAGCGGCGCTCGATCCCCTCCACCAGCCGGTCCACGGCCGGCCCCAGCGGATACGTCTTGTTGGACGGCCAGGGCAGCCGCTGCCTCAACTCCCGCATGACGTCGTCCTGATCGGCCCCGCGCACCATGTCGGTGTCGGTCCAGGACAGATACCCGACCCCCACCTTCACGCCCCGGTGCCCGACCTCGGCCCGCAGACTGTGCGCGTACGCCTCCACGCCCGACTTGGACGCGCAGTACGCGGTCATCATCGGCGCCGGGGTGATCGCGGCGAGGGACGCGATCTGCAGCAGATAGCCCCGGCTCTCCGTCAGCAGCGGCAGAAAGGCGCGGCCGGTCACCGCCGAGCCGATCAGGTTGACCTCGATCACCCGCCGCCAGGACTCCGGGTCGGAGTCGGCGAACGGACCGCCGGTGGCGACACCGGCGTTGGCGACGACGATGTCGACCCGGCCGAAGCGCTCCTTGACCTCACCCGCGACACGGACCATCGCCTCGTGGTCGGTGACATCGGCGTGCCAGTGGTCGCTCTCGCTGTGCAGCCGCCCGGAGACCTGCTTCAGTTCGTCCGGCTCCAGGCCGACCAGCGCCACCTTCACGCCCCGCGCGGAGAGCTTGCGGGCCAGCAACTCCCCGACGCCGCGCGCCGCCCCGGTCACCACGGCGACCTTGCCTTCGAGGCTCACCCTGCTCATGCGCTCTCCTCGGATACGACCTGAATGTGTGCGTGGACGAGTTCCCGAATGGTGCCGGTGACCAGTTCGGGCGCCTCGATGGGCGTCATGTGCCCGATGCCCGGCAGTTCGACGATCCCGGTGCACCCCGGCAGCGCCGCCGCCAGGGCCCGGGCATGCACCGGCGGTGTCAGCCGGTCCGCCGTGCCGACGATCACTGCCGTGGGCACGTCCAGCTCCCGCACGCCGTGGTCGAGGTCGAGCAGGTCCAGCACCTGCGACCAGGAGTAGCGGACCTTGCGGGGGCAGGCGTGCACGATCCGGGCACAGGCCTCGACCATGTGCGGGGCCGAACCGGGGCCCATCGTGCCGTACTTGAGGATCCGGCGGGCCAGCGGCGTGACCGGCCCGAGCGGGGCGCGGGAGCCGAGGATCCGCCCGGTCAGCCAGGTCCGTACCCGCCCGGCCCGCATCGGCACGACGGTGGAGGCGGCGACCAGCTGCGAACTGCCCGTGCTGCACAGCAGGACGGCGGCCGCGTGCGCCCGGAAGGCGGCTCTCCCGGAGGCCGCCATCACCGTCATCCCGCCCATGGAGTGCCCGGCGATCACGGCCTGTTCGCCGGGCGCGAGGGTGGCCTCCAGGACGGCTTCCAGATCGTCGGCGAGCGCGTCGGAGCTGCACGCGGGGCTCGCGGGACTGCGTCCGTGGCCGCGCTGGTCGTAGGCGATGACCCGGTGGTCGGCCGCCAGGTCGCGGATCTGCGCCGCCCAGAAGGCGGTGGAGCAGGTCCAGCCGTGGGCGAGGACGACGGCGGGCGCGCCCTCGGGCCCGTGCACCTCCACGTGCAGCCGGGCGCCGTCGGCGGACACGGCGGTCAGTTCACGCGCCGGGGAGGGCGGGGCGTAGGGCCCGGAGTCGACGTGAAGCAGGCGGCTCACGCGTCCACCTCCGCCTTCTCGGCGGCGGCGGTCTTCTTCGCCGCGGGCGCCCGCAGGACGTCGTACTCGGTGAGGTCGACCCGCCGTGTCGCCCGCCGGAACTCGGCGGTCGTACCGGGCCAGATGGTGGTGTTGCGGCCGCTCGCGTCGAGGTACCAGCTGGTGCAGCCGCCGGTGTTCCACACGGTGCGCTTCATACGCTCCTGCACCCGGTGGTTCCAGGCGCGCACGGCGTCCGGGCGGGCGTCCAGGGCGACCCGGCCACCGAGGACGTCGAGCTGACGGACATAGTCGGCGAGGTAGTTCAGCTGGGACTCGATCATGAGGATCATCGAGGAGTTCCCGAGGCCGGTGTTGGGACCGATGACCGTCATCCAGTTGGGGAAGCCGGCCGCCGAGGCGCCGCGCAGGGCCTCCATGCCGCCCTTCCAGGTCTCGGCCAGGGTCCGCCCGTCGGCGCCCACCACCCGGTCGGCGATGGGCATGTCGGTGACGTGGAACCCGGTGCCGAAGACGATCGCGTCCACCTCGGCCTCGCTGCCGTCGGCGGCGACCAGGGTCGAGCCGCGCACCTCGGCGAGGCCGCTCGCGACGACGTCCACGTTGGGCTGCGCAATCGCCGGGTAGTACGTGCTGGACAGCAGGATCCGCTTGCAGCCGATGCGGTAGTCCGGGGTGAGCTTCGCCCGCAGAACCGGGTCCTTGACGGAGCGGGCCATGTTGCGCCGGGCCAGCTGCTCGACGAAACCGAGCTCGTTCGGGCGCTTGGTGAACGCCTGCACCTGCAACTCCCGGATGCCCCACAGCAGTCCGCGACGGACCTGCGAGGTGAAGGGCAGCCGCCGGTGGACCCAGCGCTCGGCGTCGCTGATGGCCCGGTCGATGCGGGGCATCACCCACGGCGGGGTGCGCTGGAAGAGGGTGAGCTCGGAGACGTCGGGCTGGATGGCCGGCACGATCTGGATGGCCGAGGCGCCGGTGCCCACCATGGCGACGCGCTTGCCGCGCAGGTCGTAGTCGTGGTCCCAGCGGGCGGAGTGGAACACCTGGCCCGGGAAGGACTCCAGGCCCGGGATGTCCGGCACCTTCGGATCGGACAGCGGCCCGGTCGCCGACACGACGAAGTCCGCCGAGAGACTGCCGCTGCTGGTCTCGATGTCCCAGCACAGCCGCTCACCGTCCCAGGACATCCGCTTCACCTCCGAGTCGAAGCGGATGTGCGGCCGCAGCCGGAACACGTCCGTCACGTGCTCCAGATAGGCGCGGATGTGCTCCTGCCCCGAGAAGGTGCGCGGCCAGTCGGGGTTGGGCGCGAAGGAGAACGAGTACAGATGGGAGGGCACGTCACAGGCACACCCCGGGTAGCTGTTGTCCCGCCAGGTGCCGCCGACACTGCTCGCCCGCTCCAGGACGACGAAGTCGGTGACACCCTCGCGGCGCAGCCGCACGGCGGCCCCCAGCCCGCCGAACCCGGACCCGACCACCGCGACCCGCACATGTTCGTGTTCGCGCTCGCCCATGCCGACACCTCCACACACCACGAGAACCGCGCCAGTGAACACTGGCGCAATGGGAGCGTAGGGCAGCGGCGTACCGATGGGTAGGGGGCGGGCCGGGAAAGTTACCCCTGGTACGCCTTAAGGTGCCCAGGTGGCCGAGAAGCGTGAATACCGCATGGAAGAGCTGGCCCGCCTCGCCGGGATCACGGTGCGCACCCTGCGCTTCTACCGCGAACGCAAACTGATCCCGCCACCGCGCCGCGAGGGCCGCATCGCCTGGTACGACGACCACCACCTGGCCCGCCTGCGCACGATCACGGCCCTGCTGGAGCGCGGCCACACCCTCAGCGGCATCGCGGAACTGGCGGAGGCCTTCGACCACGGCCGCGACGTCGGCGACCTGCTCGGCGTCGGCGGCCCCACCGAGGAGGAGCCGGTCCACCTCACCCCCGAGGAACTCGCCGACCACTTCGCGGGCGAGGCCACCCCGGAGAACCTCGCCGCCGCGATGGACCTCGGCTACCTCGGCACCGACGGCGAGGAGATCGTCCACGTCAGCCGCCGCCTCCTCGACGTCTCCTCGGCCCTGGTCCACGAGGGCATCCCCCTCGCCGCGGTCCTCGCCGCCGCCAAACAGGTCCGCACCCACGCCGACGCCCTCGCCGAACTCTTCACCGACCTGGTCCTCGCCCACGCCACCCCCGAAGACCTCCCCCGCCTGCGCCCCCTGGCCCGCAGCGTGGTGGAGGCGGAACTGTCATTGGCGCTGGACCGGAGGATGCGCAGGCCCTAGCGGGCGGCCCTGCTAGCGGTCGTAGACCACGGTCACGGGAGCATGGTCGGACCACCGCTCGGCGTGCGTGGCGGCCCGCTCGACGAACCCCTTCACCGCCCGCTCGGCGAGCCCGGGGGTGGCCACGTGAAGGTCGATCCTCCAGCCTGAATCGTTATCAAATGCCCGCCCCCGGTACGACCACCACGAGTACGGCCCCTCGGTGTCCGGGTGCAGTGCACGGACGACATCGACGTATCCGCCGTCCGCGAGATCGAAGACCCGGGTCAGCCACTCCCGCTCCTCCGGCAGGAACCCGGAGCTCTTCTGGTTCCCACGCCAGTTCTTCAGGTCGGCCTGCTGGTGGGCGATGTTCCAGTCGCCGCAGACGAGCACCTCGCGCCCCTCGGCGGCGGCGCGCTCCCGCAGCACCTTGAGGTAGGCGAGGAACTCGCCCATGAAGCGTTCCTTCTCGTCCTGCCGCTCGGTGCCGACCTCGCCGGAGGGCAGGTAGAGGGAAGCGACGGTGACCCCCGGCAGGTCGATCTCCACATACCGACCGCTGCCGTCGAACTCTTCCGACCCGAAGCCGACCTGCACCCGGTCGGGCTCGCGGCGGCTGTACAGGGACACCCCGGCCCGTCCCTTGGCGGCCGCCGGCGCGTGCACCACGTACCACCCCTCGGGCGCACGGACGTGCTCCGGCAGCTGCTCCGGCTCGGCCCGCACCTCCTGAAGGCACAGCACGTCGGCTTCGGTCTCCGCGAGCCACTCCACGAAGCCCTTCTTCGCGGCGGCACGGAGCCCGTTCACATTCACAGAGGTCACAGTGAGCACCCCGGCACAATACCCCCACACTGGACAAGGTCCAGTTCCGGATCGAATACGGTAGCGGCCATGCACATACGCCGGGTCTCCTTCGACCACCCCGACGCCTTGAAGCTGAACGACCAGGTCCAGGCCGAGTACGCCGTCCGCTACGGGGACGACGGCGACGCCACGCCCATGGCCGCGGCGGACTTCGACCCGCCGAACGGCACCTACCTGATCGCGTACGACGAGGACGGCACCCCCGTGGCGTCGGGTGGCTGGCGTGCCCAGGACGCCAACGACGAGGGCAACGTCGACGGCGACGCCGAGCTCAAGCGCATGTATGTGATCGACGGCATGCGCGGCCGGGGCCTCGCCCGCCGCATCCTGGCAGCGCTGGAGGAGGACGCCCGCACGGCGGGCCGCGTCCGGATGGTCCTGGAGACCGGCACCAAGCAGCCGGAGGCCATCGCCCTGTACACGTCCAGCGGCTACGAGCCGTGCGCCAAGTTCGGCTACTACCGTTTCCACGAGGCGAGCCGCTGCTTCGCCAAGGACCTGCGGTCCGCGGGCTGACGGGGGCTCAGGGTTGGCCAGAGGGACTGTGACGGACCTGGATGGTTGCGACTGGCGTCTCTTCCGGCATCCTGTCCGACGTGACATTGATCCGTGCGGTGGCGATCGGCTTTCTTGCAGGGGGCGCAGGAGCCCTGATCTTCGACCCCAGAGGTGAGGGACTCGACCACCTTCGTCTCGCCATGCTGACGGGGCTGCTTGTCGGTCAGCTCCTCACGGTCCCGGTTTCACTGGTGTGCGGGGTCGTCCGGTCGCGGCCACGGAAAGGGAACCCGAGTCGCCCTTACGACTTTTCCATGGGCTCCCTGCTCATGGCCTTGGGCGTTCTGGTGGTGATCCAGGCGCGGGCAGCGGTGACTTGGCTCAGCACCGAGCCGACCCCCGGTGGCGTCGGCGATCCGGATGGAGAGACATCCATAGCGGGGTTGGCCGGCCTCTCCGGATGTCTGATGGTCCTCGTCGGCCTGACGTTGCTGGCGAATGGCGTCTGGACGAGTACGCGGACAGGTGCCCTGCGGCCCGTCATGGAAGCCTCTCAGGACTAGCATGCGCGTTCCTGGGCCATCCGCCGAGACTCCCCGCTGCTCCCCGTTGGCCGCCTCCCTGTCGGGCACGCCGGGGGCACGGATCACTGGGTGGAAGCTGATCGCTATGGTGCAATGTCATGTCCCTGGCGATGAAGTTGACGGCGATCACTCTCGACTGCCCAGACCCTGAGGCCCTGGTCGCGTTCTACCAGCAGGCCACCGGCCTTGAGCTGCACCCGAAGTCCAATGGCGATTTCGCTGGACTCAACTGCGACGACGGGCTCTTCATCGGGTTCCAACGGGTCGATGACTATCAGGCTCCGCGCTGGCCCGACCAGGCCGTGCCGCAACAATTCCACCTCGACTTCGAGGTCGACGATCTCGACGAGGCCGAGGCTCTGCTGCTGGCACTGGGCGCACTCAAGCCCGAGTACCAACCGGGTGGCGCCAGGTGGCGGGTCCTCACCGACCCGGCCGGTCACCCCTTCTGCCTGACCAGACGGAAGGTCTAGGTACCCACGCGGTCGGCGTGGCGACTCGCAAAAGGAACGGGACTTGGCCAAGCGAGCGGCGGGTGAGCTGTGGTCAGACTCCGGCTTCGTGTTCACGACGCGCTACGGCACGCTGCGAACCGCGCAACTTCAACCGCCGGTTCGTGGACCGGTCGGTCCGCGCCGGCGTCCGTCAGGTCCGGCTGCACGACACCCGGTACGTCGCTGCCGTACGACACGTCAAAGCCCCGGTCGGGAGATCCCTACCGGGGCTTTGAGCTGCGTGGACCTGAGGGGATTTGAACCCCTGGCCCCCTCGATGCGAACGAGGTGCGCTACCGGACTGCGCCACAGGCCCTTGCAACGAGTGAAACTTTAGCACCCCGATCGGCCTGCTTGGAAATCCGTTCCCGAGGGGCGGTCACCTGCGGCTTCGCGGGACTACTCGTTGGCGGCCCGGGGGCGATCCCCGTCCTCGTACTGGTCGAAAAGCGGGGTGCGGCCGCGCTCCCGGGCCCGTCGGGCGGAGGCCGCCCGGCGCGCGTCGGTGCGCCCGTCCCCGTCGTCCGTGTCGGGCGTGGAGGGGTCCGGCTCGCCCGGGTGGTGATCCACGGCAGCCGCCTCGCTCTCCTCGTTCGGGGCGACCGTGCTCGACCGGGCCGCGCTCCAGGTGTCGGGGGCGCCGAGGTCCACGTCACTGGTGGCCCGCGGGGCGACCGGGGCCGTCACGTAGGTCGGCAGGGGCACCGGCACCGGCTCCCAGCTGTCACCGCCCTGCCCGGGGCGCCGCTGCCGCTCGCGCTGCTGGTCGACCCACTCCGCGTGGTCGGTCTGCTCGACGAGGGCGCGCCGGTCCGCCGCGAGGGCAGACAGGCCGGGGTCGGTCACCGGCTCGGGTCCTTCCTCCGGTTCGTCGTTCTCGTCGGCGGCCTGGGCGCGCCGGCGGGGCTGGCGCTGGCGCTCCCGCAGGCGCTGGGCCGCGGCCTCGGCCATGCGGCGGTCCATCTGGTAGGCGAAGCGGCGGCGCTCCTGGGAGCGCAGATAGGCGATGTAGACGCTGAGCATGACCGCGGGCACGCCGGGGGCCCAGAGGAACGCCAGGCCGCCGACCGCCGCGACGATCGCGCCGAGGGTGAAGGCGAGGAACAGCATGGTGGTGGTGCGCCGACGGCGCGCGAGCACCTTCGAGCGCCGGGCTCGTGCTGCGGCCGCCTCGTTCGCCTGGGCCGATGCGGTGCGCCGGGCGGCCGGTACCCGTTCCCGGGGGCGGCCGGAAGCGGCCGCGTTCGGTGCGGGCGACTGGCGGGCGGGGGGTTCGGGCGCCGCCGGCCGGGCCTGGGGCTCGGGGGCGGGCGACGGTACGGGTGCCTGGGTCTGCGGGCGGGTCTTGGACACGGCGAAGGCCCGGACGTCCACCGAGTCGGTGACGGCGTCCAGGTCGTCGGCGTCCTGCTCCCCCTCGTCGGTGGAGCGCGCCCGCAGGTCCTTGGCGTACCGGCGCTCCATTCCCGCCCGTCCGGACAGCAGCCGGATGGCGGTGCTGAAGCGTTCCGTCGGACGGGCCTCGTTCAGCTCGTCCTGCCTACGGAGCCACATCGGCACCAAGTAGGCGGCCCAGGCCCCGACAATGACTGCGTAGATGAGGCCGCTGCTGCTCACGCTCACACCGTAGAGGGGTTTGCGTGAGGCCATCTGCCAATTGAGCCGGTGTGTCGCACGATCTGGCTGATATTTCGAACTTTTCTTGTGACCGATGCGATCAGCAGACCGCCCAGGCCGGGAATTGATTGCCCTGAGACGGTCACCGGCCGATCAATTTCGAACACTTATTCAATTTCCGGGGTGCTGCCGCATTCCCGGATTACTCTGCGACCGTGCCCGCTGCCAGCGCCTGAGCAACCCGTCCGGGACCTCTTCCGCGGTGAGGGCGAAGACGAGATGGTCGCGCCAGGCCCCGTCGATGTGGAGATAACGCGGCCGCAGCCCCTCCTCGCGGAATCCGAGTTTTTCCACGACCCGGCGGCTGGGCCCGTTCTCCGGGCGAATGCAGACCTCGATGCGGTGCAGTCCGACGGTGCGGAAACAGTGGTCCGTGACCAGTGCCACCGCCGTCGGCATGACACCGCGTCCCGCCACCGACTCGTCGACCCAGTAGCCGACGTGGCCCGAGCACATCGAGCCCCAGGTGATGCCGGCGACCGTCAACTGCCCGACCAGCCGCCCCTGGTACTCGATGACGAAGGGCAGCATCCGGCCCGCGTTCGCCTCCGACCTCAGGTGGCGGACCATCTGGCGGAAGGTCGGGCGGTGCGTCATCGGCCCGCCCGGCGTGGGCGGCGGGATCGTCGCCTCCCAGGGGCGCAGCCAGTCGCGGTTGCGCCGGTTGACCTCGCGCCACGCCCGCTGGTCGCGCAGCTTTATCGGCCGGAGGACGATGTCGCCGTCCACCAGCTCCACGGGCCAGGAGGGGCTGTTCAGCTCGCACCCCCGCTGCCGGGTCTGGGGTGGTCGCCGCCCCGGAGCTGCTCGACGGCGTGGATCAGCAGCGGCTCCAGGACGGCGAGGCCGTCCTTCACGCCGCCGCTGGAGCCGGGCAGATTGACGATCAGCGTGCCGCCCGCCACTCCGGCCAGGCCCCGGGAGAGCGCCGCCGTCGGCACCTTCTCCCGGCCGAACGCCCGGATCGCCTCGGCGATGCCCGGCACCTCGTGGTCGATCACGCGGCGGGTCGCCTCGGGGGTGCGGTCGGTGGGCGAGATGCCGGTGCCGCCGGTGGTGACGATGACGTCGTAGCCGGCGTCGACACCGGCGCGCAGGGCCGCCTCGACGGGGTCGCCGTCGGGGACGACCTGGGGGCCGTCGACCTCGAAGCCGAAGCCCTTCAGGCCATGGGCGATCATCGGGCCGCCCTTGTCCTCGTAGATCCCGGCGGCGGCCCGGTTCGAGGCCGTGACGACGAGAGCGGTGTACGGCGCGGTCGGTGCAGCGCCGATCGGCGTGTCCGGTGTCATGCCCTGCTCCAGTCGCCCGACTTGCCGCCCGTCTTCTCCTCCACCCGTACGTCCGTGATGACCGCTCCCTTGTCGACCGCCTTGACCATGTCGATCACGGTGAGCGCGGCGACGGAGACCGCGGTGAGGGCCTCCATCTCGACGCCCGTGCGGTCCGTCGTCTTCACGGTGGCCAGGATCTCCACGGCGTCGTCCGCGACCGACAGGTCCAGTTTCACACCGGACACCGACAGCGGGTGGCAGAGCGGGATCAGGTCGGGGGTGCGTTTGGCGCCCATGATCCCCGCGATCCGAGCGGTCGCGAGGGCGTCGCCCTTGGGGACGCCCTCGCCGCGCAGCAGTTCGATGACGCGGGGCGAGACGAGGACGCGTCCGCTGGCACGGGCGGTGCGCGCGGTCACGTCCTTCTCCGACACGTCGACCATGCGGGCGGCGCCGGCCTCGTCGATGTGCGTCAGCCGGTCCGGCGTGCGGCCGTCGGGCGGGGATGGGTCCTGCGTGCTCATGCTGTGTGGCGCTCCCGGTCCGGGCCCGTCGCGGTGCGGCGCACGGGCCTGTTGTGCGCGACACGGTACCCCCAACCAGCGGCTATCGGCCGAGCAGGACCACCTCGACCTGGGTGCCGGGCTCGACGGAGACGGTGTCCTCGGGGACGGCGATCAGGGCGTCCGCGTGGGCGAGGGCGGCGACCAGGTGGGATCCGGCCCCGCCGACCGGGGTGACCTTGCCGTCGGCGTACGTGCCGCGCAGGAACTGGCGGCGGCCCTTCGGGGAGGTCAGCGCCTTGTCGGCGGTCAGCGTCGCCCGGGTCGTGGGGCGGTGGACGTCCTGCAGGCCCATCAGGGTGCGGATCGCGGGGCGGACGAACAGCTCGAAGGAGACGTACGACGACACCGGGTTGCCGGGCAGGGCCAGCAGCGGGGTGTGGTCGGGGCCGATGGAGCCGAAGCCCTGGGGCTTGCCGGGCTGCATGGCGAGTTTGCGGAAGTCGATGCCGCTGCCGGGCTCGTCCTCGTCGCCGACGTGCGACAGCGCCTCCTTGACCACGTCGTACGCGCCCACGCTCACCCCGCCCGTGGTGACCATCAGGTCGGCGCGGACCAGCTGGTCCTCGATGGTGGAGCGCAGGGTCTCGGCGTCGTCGGCCACGGCGCCCACGCGGTAGGCGATGGCGCCGGCGTCACGGGCGGCGGCGGTGAGGGCGAAGCTGTTGGAGTCGTAGATCTGACCGGGGCGCAGTTCCTCGTCGGGCTGGACGAGTTCGCTGCCGGTGGAGACCACCACCACGCGCGGGCGCGGGCGGACCCGGACGGTGCCGCGGCCGATCGCGGCGAGCAGGGCGATCTGGGGCGGGCCGAGGACGGTGCCGGTCTCCAGGGCGCGGTCGCCGGCCCGCACGTCGCTGCCCTTGGCGCGCACATGCGCGCGGGCCTCGGCGGGGCGGTAGACCTGCACGTGCCCGGTGGCGCCCTCGGGGCCGAGGCTGCGGGCGAGCATGCCGCGCACCGGGCCCTCGCCGAGCCCGCCGTCGGTCCACTCGACGGGCACGACCGTCTCGGCGCCGGGCGGCAGGGGGGCGCCGGTCATGATGCGGGCGGCCTGGCCGGGGCCCACGTGGAGCAGTCCGGCCTGGCCGGCGGCGACGTCCCCGACGACCTCCAGGGCCGCCGGGAACTCCTCGCTCGCGCCCGCGACGTCCGCGACCCGTACCGCGTAACCGTCCATCGAGCTGTTGTCGAAGGGCGGCAGGGACACCGGCACCGTGATGTCCTCGACGAGGACGCAGCCCTGGGCGTCGAGCAGGTGCAGCTCGATGGGCTCCAGGGGCCGGACGGTGGCGAGGATGTCCTCCAGGTGCTCGTCCACCGACCAGAGGTGGTCGGAGCCGGAGTGGTCCTGGCCGGTGACGTGGGGCGCGGCGCTGCTCAACGTGCTACATCTCCTCGGCTACGTAACTGCGGAGCCAGGTCCGGAAGTCCGGGCCCAGGTCTTCACGTTCGCATGCGAGTCGGACAATGGCACGCAGGTAGTCACCGCGGTCGCCGGTGTCATAGCGGCGGCCCTTGAAGACGACGCCGTGCACGGGGCCGCCGATCTTTTCGTCCTCGGCGAGCTGCTGGAGGGCGTCGGTGAGCTGGATCTCGCCGCCGCGGCCGGGCTCGGTCCGGCGGAGTATGTCGAAGATGTGCGGGTCGAGGACGTAGCGGCCGATGATGGCGTAGTTGGAGGGGGCGTCCGCCGGGTCGGGCTTCTCGACGAGGCCGCTGACCTGGACGACGTCGCTGTCCTCGGTGGTCTCCACGGCCGCGCAGCCGTAGAGGTGGATCTGCTCGGGGGCGACCTCCATGAGCGCGACGACGCTGCCGCCGCGCTGCTCCTGGACCTCGACCATGCGCTGCAGCAGCGGGTCGCGGGGGTCGATGAGGTCGTCGCCGAGGAGGACCGCGAAGGGCTCCTCGCCCACGTGCGGGGCGGCGCACAGGACGGCGTGGCCGAGGCCCTTGGGGTCGCCCTGGCGGACGTAGTGCATCGTCGCGAGGTCGCTGGACTCCTGCACCTTGGCGAGACGGCCGGCGTCGCCCTTCTTCTGCAGGGCCGACTCCAGCTCGTAGTTGCGGTCGAAGTGGTCCTCGAGGGGGCGCTTGTTGCGGCCCGTCACCATGAGGACGTCGTCGAGACCCGCGGCGACCGCCTCCTCGACCACGTACTGGATCGCGGGCTTGTCCACGACCGGCAGCATCTCCTTGGGAGTGGCTTTGGTGGCCGGCAGGAACCGGGTGCCGAGGCCTGCTGCGGGAATGACAGCCTTGCTGATCCGAGGGTGCTGAGTCATGTCCGCCACCCTATCCGGTGCCTTTGGTTGGAATCTGCGGCTCCGGTTCATAGGCGCTCATATGAGCGTATTGCCATAGTTCGGGAGCAACCATTGAGGCCTATCGCACGTCCGGGCGAGCCTGACAAGCGGAGTTTGCGGCGCGAGATCCTCGCGGTGAGGAACAGGTTGACGGCGAATGACCTGCGGGAAACGTCGGCCGCGCTGGCCGGGCGGGCGCTGGAGCTGCCCGAGTTGGGGCAGGCCGGGACGGTGGCGGCGTATGTCTCGGTGGGGAGTGAACCCGGCACCCGCGCGCTACTGGACGCGCTGCACGCCCGGGGCGTGCGCGTGCTGCTGCCGGCCCTGCTGCCCGACAACGACCTGGACTGGGGGCCGTACGAGGGCGAGGGGTCCCTGGCGCGTGTGCAACACGGCGGCCGGATGGCCCTCTTCGAACCGGCGGGCGAGCGCCTCGGGCCGGACGCCGTGACCACCGCCGACGCGGTGCTGCTGCCGGGGCTCGCGGTGGACGCGCGCGGGATGCGGCTCGGGCGCGGCGGCGGCTCGTACGACCGGGTCCTGGCGCGGCTGGAGCGGGCGGCCGCTCATCCCGCCCTGGTGGTGCTGCTGTACGACTCCGAGGTCGTCGGGCACGTCCCGGAGGAGCCGCACGACCGGCCGGTGCACGCGGTGGTGACACCGTCGGGCGTACGGCGGTTCCTCCGGGAGCCGTGACGCGGAACGGCCCTCCACGCACGCGTGGAGGGCCGTTCGTCGTACTGGCGTCAGTGGCTCACGGTCTGAGCACCAGCTTGTCGCTCGTGCTCTTCTCGACCGCCTGGTCCGAGAAGGACCACGGCAGCAGCTCGCCGTCGGCCCACTTCTCGGTCTGGTCGACGTAGTGGGCGCTGTAGGCGTGCCCGGAGGCACCGGTGAGGTTGATCCACTTCGACTTGTCGAGGTCGCCGAGGTTCACCACCATCCGCATGGACGGCACCCACACCACCCCGTAGCCGCCGGCCGCGTTCCAGCCGGTCGCGTTGACCGTGGCCTCGCCGCCGCCGAGCTCCCAGGGGCCGCGGTTGAGGGCGTACTGGATGAAACCGGGGCCCGAGGTGCCGAGGGTCTGGTTCTTCAGGAACAGGCGGTGCAGCCGGCCCCAGCTCCAGGAGTCGATGTCCTTGCCGAGCTTGGCGGTCAGCTCCCAGCGGGCGTCGATCATGGCCCGCTTGAACAGCTGGTCGCGGTTGTGGGCGGCGGGGCGGGTGCCCACCTTGGGGGTGCTCCACCAGTCGCTGTCCGGCTGGTCCATCAGCTTGCGGACCACCTCGAACCACCGGTCGCCGCCGTCCGGCTGCGCCTTGTCGGGGTCGCGCTGGCCGCACTCGCGGACCTTCTCGGCCTCGTCGGCGGGGCCGGTGGTGTTGACCGGCTCGACCCACAGGCACTGACCCTTGGGACGCAGCTCCTTGGGCAGCTTGTTGCCGAAGGCGAGCTTGAGGACGTTGCGCCAGACCGCGTTGAAGTAGGCCGCCGCCGCGGAGTCGGCGTCCTGGGTGTAGTCCCAGCCCTCCAGGAGCTTCTGCGCCTCGCGGACGTCCCTGTTCTCGGGGTCGATCTTCAGCAGCGTGGGCACCAGCAGCCGGGCGACCTCGCTGCTGTTGTCCAGCTGCATCTGGCGCATGTCGTCCGTGGAGATCTTGCCGCCGTCCTTGATCTTCGACTGGATCAGGTCGGTGATCCGCTGGCTGCGCGCGCCGTAGCCCCAGTCCGCGGTGAGCGTGTACGGGTACGTCTCCGGGTCGATCACGGCCTGGTTGGCGGTGACGATGTAGCCGCGCTCCGGGTCGTACTCGTAGGGCAGCGCGTCCTGCGGGACGTAGCCGGTCCAGCGGTACTTGGAGTCCCAGCCGGGCGCCGGGATGGAGCCGTTGTCACTCTCCTCCCGCAGGGGGATCCTCCCCGGCAGCGTGTAGCCGATGTGGTTCTCGCTGTCGGCGTAGATCAGGTTCTGCGACGGCACCTCGAACTGCGAGGCGGCCTTGCGGAAGTCGGTCCAGTTCTTCGCCCTGTTCATGGCGAAGACGGCGTCCATGGTGGTGCCGGGCTGCAGGGCGGTCCAGCGCAGCGCGACGCCGTAGCCGTCGCCCCTGTCGGGGGCGGCGGTGTCGACGGTGGCCTTCTTGCCGACCTTCACGAGCTCCTCGTCGCGGTCGGACAGCAGGGGCCCGTTGTTGGTCTCCCGGACGACGATCTTCTTGGGTGAGCCGCCGGCGACCTTGATGGTCTCCTCGCGCGTCTCGAAGGGCTTGACCTTGCCGTCGTACAGGTAGCCGTCGCCGGTGATCTTCTCCAGGTAGAGGTCCGTGACGTCGACACCGGAGTTGGTCATGCCCCAGGCGATGTCCTGGTTGTGACCGATTATCACACCGGGCATGCCGGCAAAGCTGTAGCCGCTGACGTCGTACTGGCAGGCGCTGGAGACGCTGCGGCAGTGCAGGCCCATCTGGTACCAGACGGACGGCAGGGAGGGCGACAGGTGCGGGTCGTTGGCCAGCAGCGGCTTGCCGGTGATGGTGTGCTCCCCGCCGACGACCCAGGAGTTGGATCCGATGCCGTCGCCGTTCACGCCGACGGCCGGCGGGAGGTCGTCCAGGACCCGGGTGAGGCCGCCGAGCTGGCTGTCCAGGCCCGCGGTGCCGGAGGCGCCGGAGGCGGTGCCGCTCGTGCCGGAGCCGCCTGGCGCCGTGCCGGTGGAGGTGCCACCCGTTCCGCTCGTCCCGGAGGTGCCGCTCGTGCCGGAGGTGCCGCTCGTGCCGGACGCGCCGGTCGTGCCGCCCTGCTGGAACGCCCCCGCCAGTTCGCTGTACTGGCCTTCCTGGACGATCGCCTTGTTCCTGCTGTACGGGTACTGCGGGTACAGGTCGGCGATCTGCTTCGGGCCGAGGCGGCTGGTGAGCAGGGCGCGGTCGATCTCGTCCTGCATGTTGCCGCGCAGGTCCCAGGCCATGGCCTTCAGCCAGGAGATCGAGTCGACCGGGGTCCACGCCTGCGGCTTGTAGTCGTTGGTGAAGCCCAGCGCCGCGTACTCCAGGGAGATGTCCTCGCCGTCCTTGCCCTGGAGGTAGGAGTTGACTCCCTCGGCGTAGGCCTGGAGGTACTTCTTCGTGGAGGCCGACAGTTTGGTGTCGTACTCCTGCTTGGCGACCCGGTCCCAGCCGAGGGTGCGCAGGAACTCGTCGTTGTCGACCTGGCTCTCGCCGAACATCTCCGACAGCCGCCCGGAGGCCATGTGGCGGCGGACGTCCATCTCGTAGAACCGGTCCTGCGCCTGGACGTAGCCCTGCGCCATGAACAGGTCCGCGTCGGAGGACGCGTATATCTGCGGGATGCCGTAGTTGTCGCGTTTGACCTCGACGGGACCCGAGAGGCCCTTCAGCGTGAGGGTGCCCTTGGTCTGCGGGAAGGAGGCCCGGACGGTACTGATGGACCAGTACGACCCGTAGGCAGCGCCTCCGATGAGGGCCAGCACCAGGACGAGCACGATAAGTCGGGCTTTGCGCCCCTTTCTCCTGCCGGACTTGCCGGGCTGCTGACCCGTGGAGGCGGTGGTGTTGGGGGGCATCGCTGTCCTTGCTGTCCTAACGCGAGCGGCAGGTTCGGCTGTGCTTTTAACTGAGCGCTGGAGCAACGATAGGCGCAGGGCCTTGCGCCCCTTGACGCGGAGTCGGGAACCGGCGCGGACTGACGTTCGATCTTGCCCCCGGAAGCGTCAAGAAATCGTCAAGAGTTAGGTAAGGTAACGAAGTAGTTGGCGCGGTGCGCCACAGCTTCATGTGCGATGTACGTGAGCCCACGCGCGCGTGCGTGCGGGCCAGGGAAGGATTCGGCCGCTGACTGTTCACCAGCTCAACCAGCTCCTGCTCGTCTGCTCGCTCGTCCTGCTCGTCGCCGTGGCAGCGGTACGGATCTCCTCGCGCAGCGGGCTCCCCAGCCTGCTCGTGTACCTGGGGATAGGCGTCGCCATGGGCCAGGACGGCGTGGGCGACATCCACTTCGACAACGCCGAGCTGACCCAGGTCATCGGATACGCGGCCCTGGTCGTGATCCTGGCCGAGGGTGGTCTGGGCACGAAGTGGAAGGAGATCAAGCCGGTCCTGCCCGCCGCCATGACACTGGCGCTCGCCGGTGTCGCGGTGAGCGTCGGGGTGACGGCGGCGGCCGCGCACTATCTGATCGGGCTGGAATGGCGGCAGGCGCTCATCATCGGGGCGGTCGTCTCCTCGACCGACGCGGCGGCCGTGTTCTCCGTGCTGCGCAAGATCCCCCTGCCCGCGCGCGTGACGGGCACGCTGGAGGCGGAGTCCGGATTCAACGACGCCCCCGTGGTCATCCTCGTGGTCTCCCTGTCCACGGCGGGGCCGGTCGAGCACTGGTACTCGCTGCTGGGCATGATCCTGCTGGAGCTGGCCATCGGCGCGGCCATCGGGCTCGCGGTGGGCTGGCTGGGCTCCTGGGGGCTGCGGCACGTGGCGCTGCCGGCCTCCGGCCTCTACCCGATCGCCGTCATGGCGATCGCCGTGGTGGCGTACGCGGCGGGCGCTCTGGCCCACGGCAGCGGCTTCCTCGCGGTGTACCTCGCATCGATGGTGCTGGGGAACGCGCGGCTGCCGCACTGGCCGGCGACGCGCGGGTTCGCCGAAGGGCTCGGCTGGATGGCCCAGATCGGCATGTTCGTCCTGCTCGGCCTGCTCGTCACGCCGCACGAGCTGGGCGACGACATCGTGCCCGCGCTGGTCATCGGGCTGGTGCTGACCATGGTGGCGCGACCGCTCAGCGTGGTGCTCTGCCTGACCCCGTTCCGCGTGCCCTGGCAGGAACAGGCCCTGATGTCCTGGGCGGGACTGCGCGGGGCCGTGCCCATCATCCTGGCGACGATCCCGATGGTGGAGGGCGTGGACTCCACCCGCCGGATCTTCAACATCGTCTTCGTGCTGGTGGTCGTGTACACCCTGGTCCAGGGGCCGACGCTGCCCTGGCTGGCCCGCAAGCTGGGCCTCGGCGACGGGTCGGAGGCCGCCGACCTCGGCATCGAGTCGGCACCGCTGGAGCGGCTGCGCGGGCACCTGCTGTCCGTGGCGATCCCCGGCGAGTCGAAGATGCACGGCGTGGAGGTGGCCGAGCTGCGGCTGCCGCACGGCGCGGCCGTGACACTCATCGTGCGCGGGGGCGAATCGTTCGTCCCGCTGCCGACGACGATCCTGCAACGAGGGGACGAGCTCCTGGTGGTCGCCACGGATCCCGTCCGGGACGCAACCGAGAGCCGGCTGCGGGCCGTGGGACACGGCGGCAAACTGGCCGGCTGGCTGGGGACGGACGGGGCGGGACGGTAGGGGAGGTTTGTCCCCTTTGCGATTTACAAGGCAGACCGGCCCGTGGTGCTCACTTTCACAGGCACGTACCCCTTGATCCCTGTACGATGAAGGCGTTACCCCAGATCGAACCAACTCTGCCTGACGCAGAGCTGGCGCGACCGTATGGCGGTCGGGACACCCCTCCTCACCGGGCCCCGGCATCTACCGCAGTTCCGCGCAAGAGGACAGCTCTCGGCGCCGCCCGCTACGGGGCCGCGCTACCAGGCGGCAGAAAGGCACGGGCCGTGGCGTCCACGGTCACCTCGAAGGCGTCGGAGAACCCGACGCCTTCCGCCCGCCCGGGATACGGCCGGCTGCTGCGCACCCGCGGCGCCTGGACGTTCCTGCTCCCCGGCTTCGCGGCACGCCAGCCGTTCGCGATGCTGACCATCTCCATCGTGCTGCTGGTGCAGCACACCACCGGCTCGTACGGAGCGGCGGGCGCCGCCGCGGCCGTCACCGGTGTCTCCATGGCGCTGTTCGCGCCGTACAGCGGCCGCCTCGCCGACCGCTACGGGCAGCGCGCCGTGCTGATCCCCGGCGTGCTGCTGCACGCACTGTCCGGGCTGACGCTCACCGCGCTCGCGCTGCTGGACGCGCCCCTGTGGGCGGTGTTCGCTGCGGCCGTCCCGACCGGCGCCTCGGTGCCGCAGGTCGGCCCGATGGTGCGGGCCCGCTGGGGCGTGAAGCTCAAGGACTCGCCGCTGATGACCACCGCGGCGGCCTTCGAGTCCGTCACGGACGAGCTGACCTTCGTGGTCGGACCGCTGCTGGCCACCGCCCTGTGCACGGCCGTCGACCCGGCCGCCGGACTGGTCACGGAGGCCTCGCTGACCCTGATCGGCGGCCTGCTGTTCGCCGCGCAGAAGAGCACACAGCCCTCCGTCGCCACCGACGGGCACGCGCGCGTGGAGCACGCTTCGGCCCTGCGCGTCCCCGGGGTGCGCGTGCTGATCGTGACCTTCCTGGGCATCGGCACCGTCTTCGGCGGCATGCAGGTCTCGCTGGCCGCGTTCACCGAGTCGATCGGAGAACCGGGCATGAACGGCGTCCTCTACGGCGTCTTCGCCGCGGGCAACATGCTCTCCGGCGTGGTCTGCGGCGCGATCGCCTGGAAGGCGCCCCCGCAGCGGCGCCTGGTCGTCGGCTACACGGCACTCGCCCTGACCGCGTCGGGCCTGTGGGCCGCCCACTCGGTACCGGTCCTCGCCGGCCTCGGCCTGCTGGTCGGCATGTGCATCGCGCCCGCCCTGATCACCGGCTACACCCTGGTCGACAGCCTGGTCCCGGCCGGTGCCCGCACCGAGGCCTTCACCTGGCTGACCGGAGCGGTGGCGCTCGGCCAGGCCGCCGCCGTCACGGCCGCCGGGCAGCTGGAGGACCGCTTCTGGTCGGGCGCCGGTTTCCTGGTGCCGATGGGCGGCACGGTGCTCGCCCTGGCGACCCTCCTGGCCCTGCGGTCCCGGCTGGTGGCACGGGGCAGCGGCCGGACGGTCGCACGTGGCGTGGGTCACCGCGTGCCGGTGGCAGTGGACTGAGCGGCCGGAATACGTCACTATGGATCGTCGTTAGCACTCAACGAGTGAGAGTGCCAGGAGGAAGACAGTGCCGACCTACCAGTACCAGTGCACCGAGTGCGGCGAAGGCCTCGAGGCGGTGCAGAAGTTCACCGACGACGCCCTCACCGAGTGCCCCGCCTGCAAGGGCCGCCTGAAGAAGGTGTTCTCGGCGGTCGGCATCGTCTTCAAGGGCTCCGGCTTCTACCGGAACGACAGCCGCGGCTCCTCGTCGAGCAGCTCCCCTGCCGCGAAGTCGTCGAGCACCTCGTCCTCGGGCTCGTCGTCCGACTCGGGCTCGTCGAGCTCCGGCTCGAGCTCGTCGTCGAGCACCAGCGGCTCCTCCAGCAGCACCGCCGCGTAAGACCTGATTCTTACGGGACCCTGTCACCTTCGGGCGACGGGGTCCTCGGCGTCTCCGCCTGCGGTTAGGGTGCGGGCATGGCGAACAAGGCGAACGTGACCGACCCGGCAGGCGCCGGGATCGGCGTCATCGGCGGCTCGGGGTTCTACTCCTTCCTCGACGACGTGACCGAGATCCAGGTCGACACCCCGTACGGGCCGCCGAGCGACTCCCTCTTCCTCGGTCAGGTCGCCGGCCGGCGGGTCGCCTTCCTGCCGCGGCACGGCCGGGGCCACCACCTGCCGCCGCACCGGATCAACTACCGGGCCAACCTGTGGGCGCTGCGCTCGGTGGGCGTGCGCCAGGTCCTCGCCCCCTGCGCCGTGGGCGGTCTGCGCCCCGAGTACGGGCCGGGCACGCTGCTGGTGCCGGACCAGCTGGTCGACCGCACGAAGTCCCGCGCCGGCAGCTACTTCGACGGGCTGCCACTGCCCGACGGCTCCGTGCCGAACGTGGTGCACGTGTCGCTGGCCGACCCCTACTGCCCGTCCGGGCGGGCCGTCGCGCTGAAGGCGGCGCGCGGCCGGGACTGGGAGCCGGTGGACGGCGGCACGCTGGTCGTCGTCGAGGGGCCCCGCTTCTCGACCCGTGCGGAGTCGTTGTGGCACCAGGCGCAGGGCTGGTCGGTGGTGGGCATGACCGGCCACCCGGAGGCGGCGCTCGCCCGTGAGCTGGAGCTCTGCTACACGTCCCTGACCCTGGTCACCGACCTCGACGCGGGTGCCGAGACGGGCGAGGGGGTCTCGCACGACGAGGTGCTGCGCGTGTTCGCGGCGAACGTGGACCGGCTGCGGGGGGTGCTGTTCGACGCGGTGGCCGGCCTGCCCGGGGAGGGCGAGCGGGACTGTCTGTGTGCGAGTGCGCTGGGTGGGATGGATCCGGGGTTCGTGTTGCCGTAGCCGGCAGTCCCCGGTCTGTGGAGGAGAGCGGAACTTGCCGTTCGGGTGAGGGAGTTGTCCACAGGCCGGCGGTGGGTCCACAGGCCTGAGCGGGCGGCGTCGGAAAGCCTCATCGTGGGGAGCGCAAGCCGGTCCCTCGTCGCAGGTGGTGGTCTCCGTGTCCCTCGCTCGTTCCTCGGTCGTGCCCTCGTCGCCCTCCTGGTCGCTCGCCTCGTGCCCGCCCGGGGCCGAGGTGCCCGCGACCCGTGAGGTCCCCCGGTTCGATCCGGTGCGGGTGCGCGGCGGTCACCGGTCCGGCCGGCTGGTCCGGCACCGGCGGCGGGCCGTGGCCGTCGGACTCGCCGTCACCGCGACGGCCCTCGTGGCGGCGGGCCCGCGCGATACCGACGGGGCCCGTGGACATCCCCGGGCCCGGCCTCCCGCGCACACGGCCTCCCTGTCCGGGGAGCAGTCCGCGCTGCCGGGCCGCGCCACCGGGTCGGTGACGGCCCCGGTCCGCATCTCCGACGCGGCCACGGTGCGGCTGCTGCGGCCCGGGGACCGGGTGGACGTCGTCGCCGTCGTCGCCGCGGAGGGGGCGCTGCCGGGCGGCGACGCCCGGGTGGTCGCGCGCGGGGCCAGGGTGACGAAGGTGCCCGAGCCGGTGGCGGACGCGGGCGACAGCGGGGCGCTGGTCGTGCTGTCGGTGCCTCGGTCCACCGCGGCGCGGCTGGCCGGCGCGAGTGCCACGGGGCGGCTGGCGGTGACGTTGTGGTGATGCTGTGTGTGATCTGGTCAAGGCCCTCGTTCGAGGGACCCGAGTACTCGGTTCGGCCCAGGCGTGACGTAGGTTGCGGAGCGTTTTGTTCCACAAGCTGCTCGTACGAGGAGAGGCCCCGAGGTGAGCGAGAACAAGGAACCGAGCGTCTGGCAGGGCTTCAAGGCCTTCCTGATGCGCGGGAACGTCGTCGACCTGGCGGTGGCGGTGGTGATCGGTGCCGCCTTCACCAACATCGTCAACGCCGTGGTGAAGGGCATCATCAACCCGGTCGTCGGAGCCATCGGGACCAAGAACCTCGACCATTACAGCTCGTGCCTGAGCTCGACCTGCCAGGGCGACCAGGGCATCCAGATCCTGTGGGGTTCCGTTCTCGGCGCCGCCCTGAGCTTCGTGATCACCGCGGCGGTCGTCTACTTCCTGATGGTGCTGCCCATGGCGAAGTACCTGGCCCGGCAGGAGGCGCGCAGGAAGGCGAAGGAGGGCACGCAGGAGGTCCTCGAAGTCACCGAGCTGGAGGTCCTGAAGGAGATCCGGGACGCCCTGGTCGCCCAGCGCGGCTCGGGGCACGACCGGCAGTAGCGGCGTCACGGGCGGTTCGGTGGGCCCGGGCGGTGCGGTGGCCCCGGGCGGTTCAGAGGTGGTGGGGCGGCTTCTCGTCCAGGAAGCGCTTGAGGTCCGCCGCACTGCCGCCGGAGTCGGTGCGCTCGCCCCAGCCGCGGTCGATGTCGTCGGAGGACTGCTGGTCGAGCGGGTCGTCGAAGACCAGCGCGGGCTTCGGCTCGCGCGGCTCGGGGGCGGGGACGGTACTCATGCAACCAGGGTACGGTCGCGAAGAAATTCCCCGCGCCTTCTGCTGTGCTGGGATCCATGACGTCCAGCCCCCCTCCCCCACCCGTCCCCTCCGGCGTGCCCGGCGGCCACGCGCCCGTGCGCAGGCTCCGGGCCCGTGGCCGCGACGAGGCGCACCGGACGGCCTCGCCGCTGGAGCTCTTCTTCGACCTGTGCTTCGTCGTGGCCGTCGCCCAGGCGGGCATCGAGCTGGTGCACTCCGTCGCCGAGGGGCACGCGGGCCAGGGGATCCTCGACTACGCGATGGTGTTCTTCGCCCTGTGGTGGGCGTGGATGAATTTCACCTGGTTCGCCTCGGCGTACGACAACGACGACGTGCTCTACCGGGTCGTGACGCTGGTGCAGATCGCCGGTGTGCTGGTCCTCGCGGCGGGGGTGTCGCGGGCGTTCGAGGACCACGAGTTCCTCGTGGTCTGGCTGGGTTACGCGATCATGCGGGTGGCCATGTCGGCGCAGTGGCTGCGGGCGGCCCGTGCCGCCGAGGGCCCGGAGCGGACGACGGCCCTGCGCTATGCCGGCGGCGTGCTGGCGTGCCAGGTCGGCTGGCTGGGGCTGCTGTTCCTGCCCGAGGGGGCCCGGCCCTGGTGGTTCCTGGTGATGGCGCTGCTGGAGATGTGCGTGCCGCCCCTCGCGGAGAGGGGGCACAGCACGTCCTGGCATCCCCGCCACATCGCCGAGCGGTACGGGCTGTTCACCATCATCGTGCTCGGCGAGACGATCGCGGCGGCCACGGTCGCGGTGAAGTCCGGCATCGACGAGAACGACGCGCTGGGCGAGCTCCTCCCCATCGCGGCGGGCGGGCTGCTGATCATCTTCGCCGCGTGGTGGATCTACTTCGTGGTGCCGATCCACGGCCATCTGCGCTCCAACCGGCAGGCGTTCCTCTGGGGCTACGGCCATTACGTGGTGCTCGCGTCGGCGGCGGCGATCGGGGCCGGGCTGGAGGTGGCGGTGGAGGAGACGGTCGGCAAGGCGCACATCTCCACGCTGGCGGCGTCGGCGGCCGTGACCCTGCCGACGGCCCTGTATCTGCTCACGGTGTGGGTCCTGCACTCGCGCCATTTCAAGCGGGGCATCACCCAGCAGCTGGTGCTGCCGACGACGGCCCTGCTGGTGATCTGCTGCACGTTCCTGGGGCACTGGGCGGTGTTCGCGGCGGGTGTGGTCTGCGCGCTGTCGGTGGTGGCCGGAGAGACGCTGGCGGCCACGCACCCGAGGTGATCCCCACGCGCATCGACGGCTGACGCGGCGTCCACCGGCTCGACGCATCGACCGGCTCGGCATGCCCGTCGGGGGCGACGACCTGGACGAGACTGTGCGTCATGACAGTTGACGCACTGACGGATGTCTCCGGCCTGCGGGTGGGGCACGCGACACGTACCGGCGACGGTTGGCTCACCGGCACCACGGTCGTCCTCGCGCCGGAGGGCGGGGCCGTGGCCGCCGTGGACGTGCGGGGCGGCGGGCCCGGCACCAAAGAGACGGACGCGCTGGATCCGCGCAACGTGGTGCGGACGGTGGAAGCGGTCGTGCTGACCGGGGGCAGCGCCTACGGACTCGACGCGGCGTCGGGGGTGATGGCCTGGCTCGAGGAACGGGGGCGCGGCATCCGGGTCGGGGCGGACCCGGCGCATGTCGTGCCGGTGGTGCCCGCGGCCTGCGTCTTCGACCTGGGGCGGGGCGGCGACTTCCGGGCCCGGCCGGACGCGGCGACCGGCCGGGCCGCGGTCGAGGCGGCCGCGGCCAGCGAGCCCGGCGCGCCGGTGCCCCAGGGGTGCGTGGGCGCGGGCACCGGAGCGGTGACCGGGGTGGTGAAGGGCGGTGTCGGCAGCGCGAGCACGGTGCTCGGCTCGGGGATCACGGTGGCCGCGCTGGTGGTGGCCAACGCGGCGGGGTCGACGGTGGATCCGGAAACGGGGGTGTTGTACGGGGAGTTGTTCGAGGGACGGGTGGAGTACCCGGGGGCGGAGGTCCACGCGGCAGCGCGGCGGCGTCTGGCGGAGACGGCCGCACGGAGCACGCCGCCGCCGCTGAACACCACACTCGCGGTGGTCGCCACGGACGCGGATCTGTCGAAGGCACAGGCGCAGAAGCTGGCCGGTACGGCGCACGACGGCATCGCCCGGGCGGTGCGTCCGGTGCATCTCCTCAGCGACGGGGACACGGTGTTCGCGCTGGCGACGGGTGACCGCGCGCTGGACGCCGCGAACCCGCTCGCCCTGAACGAGATCCTGGCGGCGGGCGCGGACATGGTGACGCGGGCGATCGTCCGGGCCGTACGGGCCGCGGAGCCGGTGGACGGTCCGGGCGGGGCGTGGCCGTCGTACGGGGAGTTGTACGCGGGCCGCTGAACAGGGCTGCGGCGCAGGGCGGTTCCACGGCCGGCCGGGAATTTGTCGCGGTTCTGTCACGTGACGGCCTTCATGGGGAACGGACGGAACCCGACCGGCTCCCCCGCCCCTCTTCTCCCACGTACCGGAGCGGATCACGCAACATCACACGAACTGGGAGCAGCCCGTGACAACGCCGAACATTTCAGCGCGGCGCACTCTGGGGGCCTGTGCCGCCCTGATGGTCGGCGCCCTGACGCTCACCGCCTGCGGTGGCAGCGCCAACGCCGAGGACGACGGGAAGGACGGCAAGGGCGGAGCCAAGACGTCCGTCGCGAAGATCGCCATCTCGGCCAAGGACGGTTCGACCGGCGCGTCCATCAACGCGACCGGCGTGAAGGTCAGCGACGGGAAGCTGACCGACGTGAAGATGACGGTGGCCGGCAGCGGGCAGACCGTTGCGGGCTCGGTCTCCGGCGACGGCAAGGTGTGGAAGCCGAAGGAGCAGCTGGAGCGCGGGACCAAGTACCGGATATCGGCGACCGCGGAGGACGCGGACGGCCGGACGGCCGCGGCCAACTCGATCTTCACGACGGTGACGACGTCGAACAGCTTCATCGGGACGTACACGCCGGACAACGGCACGACGGTCGGTGTGGGCATGCCGGTGTCGTTCACCTTCGACAAGGCCATCACCGCGCGCAAGGACGTGCAGTCGCACATCACGGTGACCTCCAGCAGCGGGCAGAAGGTCGTCGGGCACTGGTTCAACGGGCAGCGGCTCGACTTCCGGCCGGAGGAGTACTGGAAGGCCGGCTCCAAGGTCACGATGAACATCGACCTGGACGGGGTCGAGGGCGCCGACGGCGTCTACGGGGTGCAGAAGAAGACGGTCACCTTCACGGTGGGCCGTTCACAGGTCTCCACGGTCGACGTCAACACCCAGACCATGACGGTCGTGCGGGACGGCAAGACCGTCAAGTCGGTCCCGATCTCGGCGGGCAGCCCGGAGCACACCACGTACAACGGGCAGATGGTGATCTCCGAGAAGTTCGTGCAGACCCGCATGAACAGCCGGACGGTCGGTCTCGGCGGCGAGTACGACATCCCGGACGTGCCGCACGCGATGCGTCTGACGACGTCGGGCACCTTCCTCCACGGCAACTACTGGTACAACAAGTCCAACCCGCCCTTCGGCCGCCAGGGCACCAGCCACGGCTGTGTGGGTCTCGCCGACGTCCAGGGCGCGGGGGGCAGCACGTCCGCGAAGTGGTTCTACGACAACTCCCTCATCGGGGACGTGGTGATCGTGAAGAACTCCCCCGACAAGACGGTGGCGCCGGACAACGGGCTCAACGGCTGGAACATGCCGTGGAGCCAGTGGGTCTCGGGAGCATGACCTGCCGAAAGTCCGCCCCTGCTGGGGTTTTTGACTGAACCGACCGGGCCGCGCGGGAACTTTTCGCGCGGCCCGCGCGTTTTCCCGGACGTACGTTTTCTCGGTTCCCGGACATGATGTCCGACCGAGGGGCTACGGTATGCACCCACAAGGTGACATGCAGCAACGCCGGGAGAAACCTTGAGCGTTCCGTACGAGACGGCAGCGTACGAACCCCACGACTCGCCCGAGTCTCCGGAGGAGCACCTCGCGCGACTCCTCGGCCGCGCCCTGAACTCCTTCGAGCTACCGGACGAGGCGATAAGGCGCCTGGACTGCGCGCTGGCGCACGACGGTTCGCTGCACTCCGCACATCACAGCGCGGGCCTGCACCGGGAGACGTACCGGCACACGTGGCTGCTCGCCGACGGTTCGGCGCTCACCCTCTGGGAGCTCGTCCACAACACCGCGCCCGGCAGCGAGCCGCAGCATGAGGTGTATGTCGACGAGGAGGAGCTGCGCGCCGCCACGCTGCGGCTGCCGCTGCCCCCGGACACCCCGGACTTCGAACTGCCGGTGACGGTCCAGCTCTCCCCGGTCCCGGCGCCCCGGCACGCTTACGCCGCGGAGAACTCCGCGGACCACGCGCGCAGGTTACTGCGCCGGGCGGAGAACACGGACCGGCCGGGCGCCGACACGGCGGACCTGCTGACCACGGCGTCCGGGCACCAGATCACCCAGGCCTTCGGACGGCCGTGCCGCGCGGGCCGGGCGGGGCTGTGCTTCTCGCTCTACGAGCACGCCTTCCTGCTGCGCGACGGTGTGGAGGTCTCCCTCTGGGAGGTCGAGCACACGGCGACGCCGGACGGTCGGCACATGTGCGAGGTGTACGTCAGCGAGGACGCGGCGCGCGAGGCGATGGAGCGGCGGGCGGCGCAGCTCTCCTGAGGCGCGCCCGTGGAGCCGGCGCGTGCCGGGTCCTAGACCTCTCTGTCGCCGAGTTGACGCACCAGCTCGGCGAAGGCGTTTCTCTCCTCGGAGGTCAGTTCCACGGACTCCGACCGGGGGCCCGTCTGCCGCTGTTGCGGGAGGGCGGGGAGAGGGTGGCCTTCGGGCCATCGGGAGGCGTGCTCGGGCATGCGCCCCAGTAGACACCACGGCCCGGGACTTCGGTCCCGGGCCGTGATTTTCGTGATCTATCTCGCAGGTGGCATGAACGGTTCACACACCCCGAAAGGGGCGAACCTCCAGCCGGTTCAGAGCCTCCACCGTCTTCCAGCCGCGACGGACTGCTTCAGGCCGCGCTGGGCTGCGCCAGGCCGCGGCGGACTGCTCCAGGCCGAGACGGGCTGCTCCAGGCCGAGACGGGCTGCTTCAGGCCGCCACGGGCTGCTTCAGGCCGCCACGGGCTGCTTCGCCTCCGCCGACTGGACCGCGCCGCCCTCGCCGGCGGCCGGTGCGGCACCCGGGGCCGGCTTGCGCATGCCCTTCAGGACGACGACCAGGGCCGTCGTGACGCAGACGCCCGCGGCGATGGCCAGCAGATAGAGGAACGGGTTGCCGATCAGCGGGACCACGAAGATGCCGCCGTGCGGGGCGCGCAGGGTCGCGCCGAAGGCCATCGACAGCGCGCCGGTGACCGCGCCGCCCGCCATGGAGGCCGGGATGACGCGCAGCGGGTCGGCCGCGGCGAACGGGATGGCGCCCTCGGAGATGAAGGAGGCGCCGAGCACCCAGGCGGCCTTGCCGTTCTCGCGCTCGGTCTGGGTGAAGAGCTTGCCGCGGACGGTCGTCGCCAGGGCCATGGCCAGCGGCGGGACCATGCCGGCCGCCATCACCGCTGCCATGATCTTCATGGCCGAGTCGCTGGGGCTGGTCACCGCGATGCCGGCCGTGGCGAAGGTGTAGGCGACCTTGTTGACGGGGCCGCCCAGGTCGAAGCACATCATCAGGCCGAGGAGCGTGCCGAGCAGGATCGCGTTGCTGCCGGACAGGCCGTTCAGCCAGTCGGTCATGCCCTTCTGGGCCTCGGCGATGGGCTTGCCGATGACGACGAACATCAGGAACCCGACGATCGCCGAGGAGATCAGCGGGATCACCACCACGGGCATGATGCCGCGCAGCGCCGCCGGGACGTTCACCTTCTGGATCGCCATCACCACGCCACCGGCGATCAGACCGGCCGCCAGACCACCGAGGAAGCCGGCGTTGATGTTGAACGCGATCATGCCGCCGACGAAGCCGGGCACGATGCCGGGCCGGTCGGCCATGCCGTAGGCGATGTAGCCCGCCAGGACCGGGACGAGGAAGCCGAAGGCGACGCCGCCGATCTGGAAGAGCAGGGCGGCCCAGCTGTCGGCCTGGGTCCACAGGAAGTGGTCCATCACCGACGGGGCCTTGTCGATCTTGTAGCCGCCGATCGCGAACCCGAGGGCGATGAGCAGACCGCCCGCGGCGACGAACGGCACCATGTAACTGACGCCGGACATCAGCCACTTGCGCAGCTTGGTGCCGTAGCCCTCGCCGGACTCGCCCGCGCGCTCCACGGGAGTGGCGGGGGCGGATCCGGAGGACACCTCGCCGCGCGCGGCCTTCTCACGGACTTCGGCGATGAGTTCGGCGGGGCGGTTGATGCCCGCCTTCACTCCGACGTCGACGGTGGGCTTGCCGGCGAACCGCTCCTTCTCCCGTACGGGCACGTCGTGGGCGAAGATCACGGCGTCCGCCGCCGCGATCACCTCCGGGGCGACCCGGGTGAAGCCGGCGGATCCCTGGGGTTCGACGGTGAGTTCGACGCCCGCCTCGCGGCCGGCGTTCTCCAGCGACTCGGCCGCCATGTAGGTGTGGGCGATGCCGGTGGGGCAGGAGGTGACGGCGACGATGCGGAACGGCCGCTCCGGGGAGGGCGCTTCGGCGGCGGTGTCGGCGTCGTCGGCGTGGTCGGCGTGGTCGGCGTCGTCGGTGACCGTGGCGGCGGCGGGAGAGGCCGCTCCCGCCGACGCCACGGTGTCCTCGGAACCCGCCGGGGCGGGTGCGTCCGGATCGTCGCCGCGGATCAGGGCCGCGGCGGCGGAGGCGTCGCCCACCGCGCGCAGGGCGTCGGTGAACTCGCTGTTCATCAGCTGCCGGGCCAGCGACGACAGGATCGTCAGATGGGCGTCGTCCGCACCGGCGGGCGCGGCGATCAGGAAGATCAGGTCGGCGGGGCCGTCCGCCGCGCCGAAGTCGATGCCGGCGGCGCTGCGTCCGAAGGCGAGCGTCGGCTCGATGACGTGCTCGCTGCGGCAGTGCGGGATGCCGATGCCGCCGTCGAGGCCGGTCGGCATCTGGGCCTCGCGGGCGGCCACGTCGGCGAGGAAGCCGTCCAGGTCGGTCACCCGGCCCAGGGCCACCATGCGCTCCGCGAGGGCGCGCGCCGCCGCTTCCTTGGTGTCGGCGGACAGGTCGAGGTCGACCAGGTCCGCCGTGATCATGTCGCTCATCGCGGGCTCCTTAGCACGCGTATCGCCCGGTGGGAGGGGTGGGCGGGGAGGGGGACGGGGGTGCGGTGGGGGGTGAGAGGGGTGCGGTGGGGGGTGACGGGGAGGGTGGCGGAGCCGGTGAGTAACGGGGAGGGGGCGCGGTGTTCGCGCGTCGGTCCGCGCCGCTCGCGTGTCGCTCCGCGCCGCTCGTCGTGGGTCATGAGAACGGCCCGGTGGGTCATGAGGCCCGCTCCGTGGGTCATGAGGCCCGCTCCGTGGATCAGGAGGCCCGCTCCGTGGGTCATGAGGCCGGCTCCTTCAGCGCACGGTCTGACGGGATCTCTGCCGTGACCGTCACCGCCGCCGGGTCCAGGTCGCCCGGCGTCGGCATCACGCTGCCGGGCAGCTGGACGGCCGCGGCGCCGTGCGCCACCGCGGAGGCCAGGGCCTCGGGGCCGTTGCCGCCGGCGATCAGGAAACCGGCGAGGGAGGAGTCGCCGGCGCCCACGTTGCTGCGGACGGCGGCCACGCGGGCGCTGCCGAACCAGGCGCCCTCGTCGCAGACGAGCAGCTGCCCGTCGGCGCCGAGGCTCGCGAGGACGGCCCGGGCGCCCATCTCCCGCAGTTCCTCGGCGGCCTTGACGGCGTCTGCGACGGTGGTGAGGGGGCGGCCCACGGCTCCGGCGAGCTCCTCGGCGTTGGGCTTGACCACGTCGGGCCGCTCGCGCAGGGCCGCGAGCAGCGCGGGCCCGGAGGTGTCCAGGGCGATCCGTGCCCCGGCGGCGTGCGCGCGGGCGACCAGCTCGGCGTACCAGGAGGGGGCCAGTCCGCGGGGGAGGCTGCCGCAGCAGGCGATCCAGGAGGCGTCGCGGGACTGCTGGCGCACGGCCTCCAGGAGCAGTTCCCGTTCGGCGCCGGAGAGTTCGGGGCCGGGGGCGTTGATCTTCGTCAGGACGCCGTCGGACTCTACGAGGGCGATGTTGGAGCGCGTGGCCCCGGCGACCGGGACGGGCGCGACCTCGATGCCCTGCTGGTCGAGGAGATCGGCGACGAGTGCGCCGGGGGCGCCGCCCAGGGGCAGGACCGCCACGGTGCGCTGTCCGGCCGCGGCGACGGCACGCGAGACGTTCACGCCCTTGCCGCCCGGGTCCATCCGCTCGCCGGTGGCGCGGATGACCTCACCGCGGTCGAGGGACGGCACCTCGTAGGTGCGGTCCAGGGACGGGTTGGGGGTGACGGTGAGGATCATGCGCGCACTACTTCCGTGCCGCCGCGCTCGATCGCGACGGCGTCTTCGGGGCTCAGCCCGCTGTCGGTGATCAGCAGGTCCACATCGCTCAGGTCACCGAAGCGGGCGAAGTGCTCCTGGCCGTGCTTGGAGGAGTCGGCGAGCAGCACCACGCGGCGGGCGGCGGCTACGGCCGCGCGCTTCACGGCGGCCTCGGCGAGGTCGGGGGTGGTCAGGCCGTGCTCGGCGGAGAACCCGTTGGCGGCCACGAACAGCACGTCGGCGCGGATCTCGCCGTACGCCCGCAGCGCCCAGGCGTCCACGGCGGCGCGCGTGCGATGCCGTACGCGCCCTCCGATGAGGTGGAGCTGGATGCCGGGGTGGTCGGCGAGGCGGGCCGCGATGGGGAGGCTGTGCGTGACGACGGTGAGGGAGGCCTCCAGCGGGAGGGCGGCCGCCATCTTGGCCACCGTCGTCCCGGCGTCGAGGATCACTGTGCCCTCGCCGGGCAGTTCGGCGAGGGCAGCCTTGGCGATGCTGTCCTTCTCGTCGGCGGCGGTCGTCTCGCGCTCGGCGAGGTCCGGCTCGAAGTCGAGGCGCCCGGCCGGGATGGCCCCGCCGTGCACCCGGCGGACGAGTCCCGCGCGGTCGAGGGCTTTCAGGTCGCGGCGGATCGTCTCCGCGGTCACCTGGAACTGCTCGGCCAGCGACACGACATCCACTCGGCCGCCGTCACGGGCGAGCCGGAGGATCTCCTGCTGCCGCTCCGGTGCGTACATGTCCGTTCGCCTCCGCCTCATGCCCGAACGTGTGGTTTCAGCGGGAGGCTACGCCGAGATTTCCGCGAAGTAAACAGGTTCGGACGCAATCGGGCACAGGCAGAAATGCGGGCGGGCTCGGCATCCGAGGGTGCCGAGCCCGTACTCCCTGTTAATGTTCGCCGCTGCTCCCAGGGAACCGGCTCGCCTGTTCGCCGCTGCTCCTAGGGAACCAGCTCGCCTGCTCGCCGCTCCTACGGGACCAGCACCGGCTCCGTGTTTCCGACCGGCGCCTGCTCCCCCTCCACGCGCTGCGCGGGCCGCTTCGGCAGCGCGAACATCAGCAGGAAGATGGCGCCCATCACCGCGGCGACGTAGCCGAGCGCGTTCTGGAAGGCGTCCGCGAAGGCCGGGCCGATCTGCTCCGGCCGCAGGTGGTCGGAGATCGTGCCGAAGAACACCACCGACACCAGAGCGAGCCCCAGCGCGTTGCCCATCTGCTGCACGGTGTTGATCAGCCCCGATGCCGAGCCGGCGTGCTCGCGCGGCACCTCCGAGAGGATCGCGTCGGTCAGCGGCGCGACGATCAGCCCCATGCCGACGCCCATCACGACGAGCGGGAGAGCCATCTGCCAGGGAGCTATGGCGAGGCCGTAGTGGCCGGACTCCCAGATGTAGAGCAGCACACCGGACGCCATCACCAGCGAGCCCGCCTGGAGCACCTTGCGGCCGAAGCGCGGGACCAGCTTCTGCACCGACACCCCGGCGGCCACCGACACCGCGATCGAGAACGGCACCCCGGTCAGCCCGGCCTTCAGCGGGCTCCAGCCCAGCCCGAACTGCATGTACAGCGTCCACACCAGGAAGAACACGCCGAGCGCGACACCGAAGACGGTCTGCACGGCGATCCCGGCCGCGAAGCTCTTGACCCGGAACAGCGACAGCTCGACCAGCGGGGAGCCGTCCCGCGCGGACTTGCGCTTCTCGAAGGCCACCAGCACCGCGAGGACGACGAGCGAGCCGGCCATCGAGACGTACCCCCACACCGGCCAGTCCAGCTCGCGGCCGCGGATGAGCGGGTAGAGCAGCATGAGCAGGCCCAGCGTCACGAGCGCGACGCCCACCAGGTCCAGCTTCAGGGCGCGCGGCGCCCTGGACTCGGTGATGAAGCGACTGCCGAGGACCAGTCCGGCGACACCGACGGGCAGGTTGATCAGGAAGATCGACCGCCACTCCCAGCCGAACAGGTTCCACTCGGTCAGCAGCGCGCCCAGCAGCGGACCGGACACGGCCCCGAGACCGACGACCGCGCCGAACAGCCCGAACACCTTGCCCCGCTCGTGCGCCGGGAAGGTGGCGTGCACGATCGACAGCACCTGCGGCACCATCAGCGCCGCCATGCCGCCCTGCAGGAACCGCGAGGCGACCAGCATCTCCGGGTTCACCGCGAGGCCGCACAGCGCGGAGGCCACCGTGAACCCGCCGATGCCGACGAGGAAGATCCGCTTGCGGCCGTGGATGTCGCCGAGCCGTCCGCCCGTGATCAGGCCCGCGGCGAAGGCGAGGGCGTAACCGGCGGTGATCCACTGGATCTGGCTGAAGGAGGCGCCGGACTCCCGCTGGATCGACGGGATGGCGATGTTGACGATCGTCACGTCGACGAGATCCATGAAGGCCGCGGTCATCACGATCGCGAGGGCGAACCAGCGCCGGCGGTCGGTCCGGCCGCCCGCCGTGACGGGAGTGGTGTCGGTGGAGTTCATGCTCCGAAGGTAGGCCCCCATTAGGTCAGATCGTGTCCTACTGGTGCGGCATCCTCATCGGTATGACGACGGACACTCCGGCTCGGCTGCTGACCCTCCTCTCCCTCCTTCAGACGCCCCGCGAATGGCCCGGCGGCGAGCTCTCCGAGCGACTCGGGGTCTCCCGCCGCACGGTGCGGCGGGACATCGACCGGCTGCGGGAGCTCGGCTATCCCGTACAGGCGACCAAGGGCGCCGACGGCGGTTACCGGCTGGTCGCCGGCAAGGCCATGCCGCCGCTCGTGCTCGACGACGAGGAGGCCGTGGCCATCGCCGTCGGGCTGCGCGCCGGGGCAGGGCACGCGGTGGAAGGCCTGGACGAGGCGTCGGTACGGGCGCTGGCCAAGCTGGAGCAGGTCCTGCCGGGCCGGCTGCGCCACCGCGTGACCACCCTCCAGGCCGCGACGACACCATGGACCAGCGGAGACGGGCCGAGCATCGCGCCCGAGACCCTGACCGTCATGGCCTCGACGGTGGCCGGGCACGAGCGGCTGCGGTTCGCCTACCGGGCGGCGGACGGCACCGAGACGCGGCGCCTGACGGAGCCCTACCGGCTGGTGTCGACGGGCCGCCGCTGGTACCTGGTGGCGTACGACATCGACCGGGACGACTGGCGCACGTTCCGCGTCGACCGCGTCAGCGAGCCCTTCGCCACCGGGGCGCGCTTCGCGCCGCGCGAGCTGCCGACGGGGAACGCGGCGGAGTACCTGCGGCGCTCCATGCAACGGCAGCAGCAGGTCTACGACTTCGAGGTCACGTTCGCCGCCCCGGCCGACTTCGTCGCGGCCCGGGTGCCCCACTGGCTGGGCACGCCCGAGCCGTTGGACGACGGCAGCTGCCGGCTGCGGGGATCCGTCGGGGACACCGCGCAGTGGGTGGCGTTCCGGCTGGCGATGCTGGAGTGCGACTTCGTGGTGCACAAGCCGGAACAACTCGTCACGGCGGTGAGGGAGTTGGGGGTGCGATTGAGCAGGGCGGCGGCCGGAGGGGACACGGGTGGGGGGTGAGCGGTGGGGTGTGAGCGGCCGGGGGGCAGCGAGGTGTGAGCCCTCGCCGCGCGTCGACCGCGGGAAGCCTCGCGTCCAACGCGGGAGGCCTCGCGTCGGCCTCGGGAAGCCTCACATCAGTCGCGCGAGGCCGCGCGCCGACCCCGGGAAGCCTCACATCCAACGCCACGCATCCCTCGCGGGAAGCCTCACGGCCCCACGGGGCGCCTCACCGCCCCCACGGGAAGTCCCGCAGCGCCGCGAGATTGCGCAGGGCGAGTTCCGCGGGCCCGTCCGGACCCTCGGCGGGGCCGTCCCCCGCGGCCCACGCCTCCAGTGCGGCACGTACGGCGGCGCTGGCCACCGCGGCGGCGAAGCGCAGCTCGGCGGTGGCGGCGTGGGGCGGGCGCGGGGTCCCGGCGGGGGACGGGTGAGGGGTCTCGGCGGGGGGCGTGTGAGAGGTGTCGGCGGGCGGCGTTCGAGGGGGCGCAGTAGGGGCCAGGTCAGGGTCGGCGGCAACGTTGTCGCGGCCTTCCCCGGAGACCTTCGGAACCCCGGCCGCCCCAGGAGCCCCGGCACCTGTCACCCGTTCCGCCAGCACCTCCTCCAGCAGTCGCTCGGACGCCTGGCAGACCTCCGCCCACACCCTGCGCAGGGACGGGGTCGTCTCGGCCAGACGCAGCAGCGTGCGGACCCACTCCCAGGAGGCCGCCGAGACGCCGACGCCCGGGGTGAGGGTGTGGCGGACTCCCTGCTCCAGGGCGTGGAGCACGCCCGCGTCGGGGGGAGCGGCGCGCACCGCCTCCACCCACCGCTGGGCGCCGGCCGCGTAGAGCGGGGCGACGGCTTCTTCCTTGGTGGCGAAGTACCGGTAGAAGGTGCGCGGTGCGATACCGGCGGCCTGGGCGATGTCCTCCGCGCGGGTGGCGCGCAGGCCGTGCCGTACGAAGAGGCCGGCCGCGGCCCGGGCGATCTCCATACGTGTTTCGGTCTTCCGCCGCTCGGTCAGTGAGGACGGAGGCGGGGTCGGGGTGGTGCTGCTCACGCCCGGCAGGCTATGCCCATGTGACACAATCTGCCATCTGGCGGGCCACCCCGTGGTTCAGGTACGGGGTGGCCCGCCCTCCAGCACGCGGGCCGGCCCCCATAAGAAGAGAGCCGGGCCCCGACGTCCGGGGGGAAGGACGCCGAAGCCCGGCCTCGGGGAAAGTCCCGGCGCCGGGGGGAGTGCGACGGGACTTGGCTGTTGGGGGTCGGGGGGTATGACCCCGGGCCCGAACTGGTGGACCCAGAAGTCTTGTTCCCTGAGTCCGCGAATTGAAGCGGCGTTACATCGCCATGTTTGCGCGGTCTTTCGCCACCCGGCGTACGCGGTGCCCTCCGGGCGCACACGCTCCGTCACCCACTTGCCGTGGGGAACGGGCCGTACGCCCGGACGCTCACCGATTCGCCGTCTCACCGATGTCCGGCCGTCACGCGAACACAGTCACGCCACCGCGCGAACACGGTCACGGCCACGGCGCGAACCGGATCACGCCACCGCGCGAACCCGGTCCCGCCACGGCCCGAACCGGATCACGCCACCGCGCGAACCCGGTCCCGCCACGGCCCGAACCGGATCACGCCACCGCGCGAACCCGGTCCCGCCACGGCCCGAAAGGGATCACGCCGCTGCGCGAACTGGGTCACGCCGCCGCGCGAGCGGGATCACGCCGCCGCGTCGAACCCCGTGCTGCGGGCGAGCTTCTTCAGCTCCAGCAGCGCGTGCTTCTCGATCTGGCGGATGCGCTCGCGGGTCAGGCCGTGCTCCTTGCCGACCTCGGTCAACGTGCGCTCCCGGCCGTCCTCGATGCCGTAGCGCATCTTGATGATGGACGCCGTGCGCTGGTCGAGCCGGCCGATCAGGTCGTCGAGCTCCTCGCTGCGCAGCAGCGTGAGCACCGACTGCTCGGGCGACACCGCCGAGGTGTCCTCCAGTAGGTCACCGAACTGCGTCTCGCCCTCGTCGTCCACCGACATGTTCAGCGAGACCGGGTCACGCGCCCAGTCGAGCACGTCGGTGACGCGCTCCGGCGTCGAGCCGAGCTCGGCGGCGATCTCCGCGGGCTCCGGCTCCCGGCCGTGCTCGCGGTTGAACTCGCGCTGCACACGGCGGATCCGGCCGAGCTCCTCCACGAGGTGGACGGGCAGGCGGATCGTGCGGGACTGGTCCGCTATCGAGCGGGTGATGGCCTGGCGGATCCACCACGTCGCGTACGTGGAGAACTTGAAGCCCTTGCGGTAGTCGAACTTCTCGACCGCGCGCACCAGGCCGGCGTTGCCCTCCTGGATCAGGTCCAGCAGCGGCAGGCCGCTGCGGGGGTAGCGGCGGGCGACCGCGACGACCAGGCGCAGGTTGGAGCGGATGAAGACATCCTTGGCCCGCTCGCTTGCGTCGACCAGGGCCTGAAGCTCCTCGGGGGAAGCCCCGGCCTTGTTCTCCTCGAGGCCGTCGAGGATCTGCTGTGCGAACACACCCGCTTCGATGATCTGGGACAGCTCGACCTCCTTGGCGGCGTCGAGCAGTGGTGTGCGCGCGATCTCGTCGAGGTACATGCCGACCAGGTCGCGGTCGGCGATCTCGCCGCCATGGGCGCGAACACTGCTTGCCGCGTCGGCCGTCTCGCCGGTGGCGGACTGACGACGGGCGACGGCACGGGTTGCCATGCGAGCTCCCTTGCGATGGTGAGGTCAGCGGGTGTCGGACGCTGGACTCCGTCTTCCGAGACTCTCCGGACTCTCCTCGGGTGCCCTGCATCCGATGGAAACAACGACTGGAATCAGGACAGAATTCCCAACCCGGCCCCCGATTTTTCTGATCATGCAGTACCCTGTCGGGCCACATAGGGAGGCACGATGCCGTCGCACCCCGCAGAGGTGCAGGTCAGGCCGGGAGTCGAGGATGACCTCGAGGCCCTCACGGCCCTCTATAACCACTATGTACGTGAGACGGCGATCACATTCGACACCGCGATCTTCACTCCGGAGGAGCGCCGCCCTTGGCTGCTCTCCCACCCTGAAGACGGGCCGCACCGCCTGATGGTTGCCACGACGGCGGACCCACGGGAGATTCTGGGCTACGCCACGTCAAGCCCTTTCCGAACGAAGCCCGCCTATGCCACCTCCGTGGAAACGACCGTGTACGTCGCCCCGGAGGCCGGCCGGCGCGGCGTCGGCACGCTCCTCTACACGGCCCTCTTCGAGGCCCTGTCCGGCGAGGATCTGCACCGCGCCTACGCGGGCATCGCGCTGCCGAACGAGGCGTCGGCCCGGCTGCACGAACGCCTCGGTTTCCGGCATGTCGGCACCTACCGCGAGGTGGGCCGCAAGTTCGGCCGCTACTGGGACGTGGCCTGGTACGAGAAGCCGCTGTAGGAGCACCCGCGGGAGCGCCATGCGGGCAAGCCCGCGGGGGTCCGTTTCAGCCGAACTGCACCGACCGCTTCGCCAGCCCCATCCAGAACCCGTCGATCACGGACTTCTGCGTGTCCAGCTCACCGGTCGCGTCGGCCGCGCCCATGGTCACGAACAGCGGGGCGAAGTGCTCGGTGCGCGGGTGGGCCAGCTGCCCTGCGGGCGACTTGCGGGTGAAGTCGAGCAGGGCGTCCACGTCACGGGCCTCCAGCGCCCGCCGGCCCCAGTCGTCGAACTCGGCCGACCAGCCGGGGATGCCGCCCTGCCGCAGCGCGGCCAGGTTGTGGGTGAAGAAGCCGGAGCCGACGATCAGCACGCCCTCGTCCCGCAGGGGCGCGAGCTTGCGGCCGATCTCCAGCAGCCGCACCGGGTCCAGCGTCGGCATGGACACCTGGAGGACCGGGATGTCGGCCTCCGGGTACATCTCGACCAGCGGCACGTACGCGCCGTGGTCGAGGCCGCGGTCGGGGACGTCCTGGACCGGCATGCCGGGGGCACGCAGCAGTTTGCGTACGGACTCGGCGAGCTCCGGCGCGCCGGGGGCGTCGTACGTCACCCGGTAGTAGTGCTCCGGGAAGCCCCAGAAGTCGTAGACGAGCGGGACGGCCTCGGTGGCGCCGAGGGCGAGCGGGGCCTCCTCCCAGTGGGCGGAGACCATCAGGATCGCCTTGGGGCGCGGCAGCCCGGCGGACCAGGCGGCCAGCTCACCGGGCCAGACCGGATCGTCGGCCAGGGGCGGTGCGCCGTGACTGAGGTACAGAGCGGGCATGCGCTCCTGGGTGGCGGCGGACATGCTGCGGCTCCTTCCAAAACATGGTTCCCTACAAAACTGTACGGGCCATTTGTTTAAAGTTCAAGGAGGGTCCACGTAGAGTGGAACACATGAAGGCACCCGCATCCGCACCGGCAGCGGGCTCCGCCGCGGAGCCCCAGGAACCGCGCTGGCTCACCGGCGAGGAGCAGCGCGTCTGGCGCTCGTTCATGGAGGGCGTCACCCTCCTCGACGACCATCTCGACCGGCAGCTGCAGCGCGACGCGGGCATGCCGCACGTCTACTACGGCCTGCTGGTCAACCTCGCCGAGGCGCCGCGGCGGCGGCTGCGGATGACCGAGCTCGCGATGCTGGCGAAGATCACCCGGTCCCGTCTCTCGCACGCCGTCGCGCGTCTGGAGAAGAACGGCTGGGTGCACCGGGAGGACTGCCCCGACGACAAGCGGGGCCAGTTCGCCGTCCTCACGGACGAGGGCCTGGAGGTGCTGCGGAAGACCGCGCCGGGCCATGTGGAGGCCGTACGCCAGGCGGTCTTCGACCGGCTCTCCCCGGAACAGCAGAAGTCCCTCGGCGAGATCATGCAGATCGTCGCCGAGGGACTTCAGCCGACCGAAGCGGGTGCGGACCTGCCCTGGCTCCGCTGACGCGGGAGCGGCGGGTGCGCAGCCGGCCTGGCTTTGCTGACGCGGGAGCGGCGGGTGCGGCGGGTGCGCAGCCGGCCTGGCTTTGCTGACGCGGGCGGCGGGTGCGGGGCCGGGCAGATGCGGACCTGCCCTGCTCCGCCGACGCGGGAGCAGGGCAGGTCCTGGATTCCGTGGGTACGGGGCGTCCCCTTCCCCGTGCCTACGGAGGGCCCGTGTCTACGGAGGGCCCGAAGGGGTGCGGTGCGCGGGCGTCAGTGGGCGACGACCGGGATCTGCACCTCGTCCGCCGCGTCCTCGCCGGAGGACGCCACCGTCGTACCGCCCGGGCGGCCGGCGTTGACGAACGTCAGGGCGATCACGGCGGCCACCACGAGGATGCCGACCGCGAACCAGATCGCGCTGGTGTAGCCCTGCACCATGGCCTCCAGCTGGACCAGCTGCTGCTGGGACCGGCTGGTCGCCCCCGCGATGTGGTCGGCGACGTACGCCGTGGTCGCCGAGGCGGCGATGGTGTTCAGCAGGGCCGTGCCGATTGCGCCGCCCACCTGCTGCGAGGTGTTGACCATCGCGGAGGCGACACCGGAGTCCCGGGGCTCGACGCCCTGGGTGGCCAGCGACATGGCCGGCATGAACGCCGTACCCATGCCCAGGCCGAGCAGCAGCATCGCCGGCAGCAGCAGGGCGGCGTACGAGGAGCCGATCTCCAGCTGGGTCAGCAGCAGCATGCCGAGCGCGGCGACCAGGAAGCCCGGGCCCATCAGCAGGCGCGGCGCGACCCGGGTCATCAGGCGGGTGCCGATCTGGGTGGAGCCGGTGATCATGCCCGCGATCATCGGCAGGAAGGCGAACCCGGTCTTGACCGGCGAGTAGCCCTTCACGATCTGCAGGTAGTAGGTGAGGAAGAGGAACAGGCCGAACATCGCGATGATCGCGAGGCCGAGGGAGAGGTAGATCCCGCCGCGGTTGCGCTCGGTGATCACGCGCAGCGGCAGCAGCGGGGCCTTGACCTTCGACTCGACGAGCACGAAGGACGCCAGCAGCACGGCCGAGGCGACGAACATGCCGACGGTGACGGAGTCGCTCCAGCCGTTGGACTCGGCGCGGGTGAAGCCGTAGACGAGGGCGACGAGGCCGAGGGTGGAGAGAATGACGCCGGGGATGTCGAGCGGGGAGCGGTTGCGGCCGCCCTCGGGCTCACGGATGACGAAGTAGGCACCGGCCGCGGCGACGATGGCGAACGGGATGTTCACGAAGAACGTCCAGCGCCAGTCCAGGTACTCGGTGAGGAAGCCGCCCAGGATCAGACCGACCGCACCGCCACCACCGGCGATAGCGCCGTAGATGCCGAACGCCTTGGCGCGCTCCTTGGCGTCGGTGAACATCACGGCCAGCAGGGAGAGCGCGGCGGGCGCGAGCAGGGCACCGAAGACGCCCTGGAGTGCGCGGGCGCCGAACATCATCACCTCGTTGGTGGCGGCGCCGCCGAGCGCGGAGGCCGCGGCGAAACCGCCGAGACCGACCACGAAGGCCTTCTTGCGGCCCCACAGGTCGGCTATCCGGCCACCGAACAGGAGCAGACCGCCGAAGGCGAGGGCGTAGGCCGTGACGACCCACTGCCGGTTGCCGTCGGAGATGCCGAGGTCCTGCTGGGCGGAGGGCAGGGCGATGTTCACGATGGTGGCGTCCAGGACGACCATCAGCTGGGCGAGCGCGATGAAGACGAGCGCTTTCCAGCGGCCGGGATCCGGTTCTGCGGCCGGGGCGCGGAGAGCCTTTGAGGCTGTTTCAGACATGGGGATACCCACTTCGGGACTTCGTGACGGAAAAAGGTGACGAAAGGTGGCGGCTCGTCTGCGGGGGACGGCCGTAAGAACTGCCGTAGGGACTGCCGTTCAGGCGGTCGGGCGGTCAGGGTTCAGACGGGTGGGGCGGCCTGAACTCATCGGCATAGGTCACTCATCGGTATGGGTCACTCATCGGTATGGGTCACCCATCGGTATGGGTCACTCATCGGTACGGGTCACCCATCGGTATAGGTCAGGGTCGGCGCAGGTCCTCCAGAGTCACCGGCGTGCCCGGGAGGCTGGAGGACGCCGGAGCGCGCAACCCGTCCAGGAACAGCTGGAGATGGCGGTGGACGAAGCGGTCGGCGCGGAAGCAGTCCGTACCGGCCGGGGGCCGGCTGAGCTGGGCCACGGCGATCATGACGTCCCCGACGTCCACGTCGGACCGGAGCTGCCCGGCCGTCCTGGCACGGTCCATGACCTCCGCGACCAGTCGCTCGACCCGTTCGCGCGCGGCCTCCAGATCCGGGTGGTGCTTGTCGAACGTGCTGGAGACCATCGGGCACAGCGCGCTGATCCGCTCGTCGGCCGCGGCGTGCACGAAGCGCTCCAGCGCCTCGAACGCGTCGCCGGTCTCGGTGAGCGCGGCCTCGGCGGCGGCGGCCGTACGGTCCATGACGGAGCAGACGACCTCACGGACGAGCGCGTCGCGGTCCGGGAAGTTGCGGTACACCGTGGCATTGCCGACGCCGGCCCGGCGGGCGATCTCGTCGAGCGGCACCTCGGGGCCGTGCTCGACGAACATCTCCCGGGCGGCGGTGACGATCCGCTCCCGGTTGCGCAGGGCGTCGGCGCGAGGCCGGGGCGCCTTGCGCGTGACGGGGCTGGCGGTCTGCACGGCGTACTCCTGATGTCGGTGTTGAAGATGGTTGAAGGTGTGTGGCACTTGACGCTGTCTCGCGGTCCGATCCGGGGAGCGGGTCCCCGTTTCGATCCACACATGGCTAAACGGGGAGTGGGTCCCCGGTATTTCCCGCTCCCGCGGAAATTATTTGTGACCTGGCTCACAATCTCCCGAAACGCCTCGGGACCGCTACTGACGGGAAACCCACGATCGGTCTCTTCCAGCGGGCGTCCCCCCACCTCGCGACGCAGGGTGATCGCAAGGGTGCAGCCGGGAACCGGGAGGCTGCCGTGGCGCGGGAGGTCCCTTGCAGGTCCCTTGCATACAGCCACGGCCCCGGCGCCCCCACCCGGACGGCACGGGTCCGCCCGGCGGCCGGATACCCAGGCGCCGGCTGGCCGCGCTGGCCTGCGTGACCGCCCTGACCTTCACGGTCAGCACCTCGGCCGGAACGGGCCGTCTCTCCCCGGGCACCAGTACGGCGGGCGCGGGCCCGATCACCCTCTCCCACACCGCCGAGCACGGCCCCTGCATGATCCGCGGCGCCCGCGAGGTCCAGATGTCCGAGGGCATCCCCACCTCCACCGGCTACAGCCGCTCCACCGGCACCGTCCGCGCCCTCACCCTGATGGTCGACTTCTCCGACGCCCCCGGCCAGGGCGACGCCCAGGACCGCTACCACGAGTTCTTTCCGCAGACCCGCGAGTGGTTCCGCACCAGCTCCTACGGCCGTCTCGACTACCGCCCCGAGACCCCCATCCCTGGGTGGCTGCGGATGCCGAAGTCCTTCCGGGAGTACGGCATAGAGCGCGGGGCCCCGTTCGACCCCGGCTACCGCGCGCTGGTCCAGGACCTCGTGTCCGCGGCCGACCCGAAGGTGGACTTCCGCGCGTACGACCTGCTGAACGTCCTGGTGACCCCCAACGCCGGCCCCTCCGCCCTGGACACCGTCCTGTCCGTCACCTTCGCCGGCAACCCGGAGGCACCCAGGGCCGACGGCGTACCCGTGGCCAACGCCTCGTTCGTCTACTCCCGCCAGGACGACGGCTCGGGCTCCTACGACCGCACCGGCTACCGCGTCCTCCCCCACGAGAACGGCCACGTCTTCGGCCTGCCCGACCTGTACACCGCGGAGGGCGGGGGCGCGGTCGGCCACTGGGACATCATGAGCGAGGACTGGGGCGCCAACAACGACTTCCTCGGCTGGCACAAGTGGAAGCTGGGCTGGCTCGACGCCGCCCAGGTCCACTGCGCGGCGTCCCGCGGCACCACGGAGTACACCCTGACGCCCCTGGCGCTCGCCGGCGGCTCCAAGCTCGTCTTCGTCCCCCTGGACAGCAGAACCGGCTACGCCCTCGAACTGCGCACCCGCGCCGGCAACGACGAGGCCGTCTGCCGTCCCGGCGTCCTGATCTACAAGGTCGACGCCGAGGTGGACACGGGCATGGGCCCGGTCACCGTCCAGGACGCCCGCCGTGACAGCGGCGGCTGCACGCGCGCGCCGAACGTCCACGCGGAGCTGTCGGACGCGCCGTTCACGCCCGGGGAGACGTTCCGCGACGCGGCGAACGGCATCACGATCGAGGTCGCGGGCGTGGGGGCGGGGGCGGCGGGAGCGGGTGTGGAGGGGGGTTACCGGGTGCGGGTGACGAGGGAGTAGAGGGGAGGGTGGGATCCCCTCCTGGCCGTCGGGCCACCGATTCCGGATTACGGTGGGCCTGCCGCGACCGTCGCGAGCGCCGTACCGGAGAGCCGATGCCAGCGAAGCGCACGCCCGAGACCCCGGAGGGGTCCACCCCACCGGCCGCCGAGAAGGCGCCGCAACGGGTCGGGGAAACGACCGGGTCGACCACGCGGAGGGGTGACCGGGCCGTTGGGACGGCAGTCTCGGGCGCGGAGGGAGGAGCCCCCGCGGAGGCGGTCACTCCCCTGATCCGCGGCATCGCGGTGCTGCGGGAGCTGACGGAGGCGGGCGGCACGCTGAGCCTGAGCGGCCTGGAACGCGCGAGCGGCCTGGCCCGCTCCACGGTCGACCGCATCACGGCCACGCTCGCCCGCATGGGCTACGTCCGTTTCGACGGCCGGGACGTCCACCTGTCCCCCCGCCTGATGGAACTGGGCAACGCCTACATGTCGGCCCTGCGCCTGCCCGCCCTGCTCGCCCCGCATGCGGAGGCCCTGGCCGACGAACTGGACGAGTCGGTCTCCCTGGCGGTCGCCGACCGCGACGGCATCCGCTTCATCCACCAGGCGACCCGCCGCCGCGCGATGTCCCTCAGCTTCCGCATCGGCGACCTGCTCCCCGCTGAACGCACCGCCCCCGGCCCGCTGTTCGCGACCCAGTGGACGGCAGCGGACTGGCAACGCTGGCGTGAGCGCAGGGCGGCGGACCCGAGGGACCTGTCCTTCACGGCCGTACCGCCCCGCACGTACGAAGGGGACGCGGAGGACGACGAGACGTTCGAACACCGCACGCGGGAGGCGTCGACGCACGGCTGGTCGCTGGACGACCAGCTCATCGAGCCGGGCTTGGTGGCGATCTCGGTACCGGTCCGCTCCCCCGGCCCGGGCGGCCGGATCGCGAGCGTGGCGAGCGTGGTCAGCCACACGAGCCGCCACACCGCGCGCAACCTGCGGACGACCCTGCTGCCGAAGTTGCGGTCCGCGGTGCGGGCGATGGAACGCGAACTCCACGCCGCCCCGCCCACCGAGCCCGGCCCGCCCCCGTCGGACCTGGCCCTGTGGACCGGCGCGTCCAAGCAGCAACTGGGCCGCGAGTTCATCGAGTCCCTGGCCCGGGGCCTGACGATCCTCACGGCCTTCGGCGAGGGCAGGCCGGAGCTGACCCTCACGGACGTGTCCCAGGCGACGGGCCTGGCCCGGGCGACGGCCCGCCGGGCCCTGATCACCTACGAGCACCTGGGCCTGGTGGCCGCGGCAGGCCGCACCTTCTCCCTCACCCCCCGGGTCCTCTCCCTCGGCTTCCCTCCCCTGTCCCGCACGTCCCTCCCCGAGATCGCCCAGCCCCACCTGGCCGACCTGACGTCCCGCATCCACGAGTCGACGTCACTGGCGGTGCTGTCGGACTCCGGCGAGGAGATCCAGTACACGGCCCGGGTGTCGACGGCCCGGGTGATGAGCGTGAACATCACGGTCGGCACGCGGCTGCCGGCGTACGCGACGGCACTGGGCAGGGTGCTGCTGGCGGACGCACCCGAGGGAATCCGGGGGGCCGAGGACCTCCCGGCGCTGACGGCCCACACGATCTCTGACAAGCAGACGCTGGCGCAGGCCCTGGCCTCGGTCCGCACGCAGGGCTACGCCCTGGTGGACGAGGAACTGGAAGAGGGCCTCCGCTCGATCGCGGTCCCGATCCGCGACCGCTCGGGCCGGGTGGTGGCGGCCCTGAACACGGCGATGCACGCGAGCCGCCGCACCCCGAGTGAGTGCGTGACGGACCTGGTCCCCGAACTGACGGCCACGGCGGCCCGCATCCAGACAGACCTCCACACAGCGGCCCGCTTCACCCACGTCCCCCTGACCTGACCCCCACACCCGCCCGACCCACATCCGGTACGCTGACGCCTGTGGTCCTCCCAGACCACAGGCACGACGCTGCTCGCGGCGCCACTGCCACTGCCTTCGTAGCTCAGGGGATAGAGCACCGCTCTCCTAAAGCGGGTGTCGCAGGTTCGAATCCTGCCGGGGGCACAGAGAAAACACCTGGCCAGAGGCCCTTCCGTCCGTCGGACGGGAGGGCCTTCGTCCTCGCGGCACACATATGGCACACATGGCTCTGCGGGCAAAGGCGGGGAACTGTGTGAGACGCCCGTGAACGACGAGTTGGGCCGGCGCCGGTACGAGAAGCTGGTCGACCGCTTGGAGGGCCTGATGCGGGCTTCACTGAAACCACGGTAAGGAGATCAAGCCCCCGTCGAGAGCTCGGGACACGAGTCCAGGGCAGTCCGGCATGCGGCCTCCTGCACGTCTGTGTAAGCCAACAGATACAGCACCCGGATGCGGGACGCCGGGTGGGCTTCGAAGTAGCTCACGGTGGCCGCCAGCAGGGTGTCCACCGTACGGCGCAGATCGCTGTTGCCTCCGCCGGTTCCCAGCAATGGCAGGACGACGGAGCGCAGTGGCTCCCCAGCCACAGTGAGCCGGTCAACCTCAGCCAGGATGTTGCGGGCGCACCGCCCCAGGTCCATCACCTGGCGGTATCCGGAGCCGGGTTCCCCCTCGACCGCGGCAACATGCACGATCTTCCGGACCTGATGGCTCTCCAACAGCTCACCCGACCCGGTCACCAGCACCTGGCCGGCCGACACGTGCTGCCGGCCGTCCATCTGATCGGCAAGTTCCTCGGCGATGGCGTCGTCGACCAAATGCCCGGCGCCGTCTCGGCGGCCCCCGTGGTAGCGGATCGCTGCGGAAACGGTCGGCTCGTCGACGCGGGACATCTCCATGCGGGTGTTCTCTGAATTGACCCAGACGTCGATGCCAATCACATTCGCGAGATTTCCGGTCACCACTCCGATCCGGTGGCGCCTGCTGCCGCGCAGGGGGACGTCGTACCGCGTGGACTGCGCGAGCGGGCGCGGGCCTTCTCCCAAGGAGCGTTCACCCGCCAACTGCCGCCGCAAGCCAGCGTTCTCGCGCTGGGCCTTCTTCAACTGGGAGGTCAGCTCGTCCCGTCCACGGGTCCTGGCGAGCCAAGTGAAGGAGATCAGCATGAAAAATGCCGCAAATCCCGCCGCACCGCTGAGCCCGAACCCCAGCGCCCTACCTTCTGTCAGCGATTCCGGGAAGACCGAGAACAGGAAAAGCGCCGCGGCGAGGGAGTACAGCAGGACGGACGGGAGTTGGAGAGCGTACTGCCGCTCGGCCCGACTCGGTGCGGACGACCAGATCTGTAGGGCGATGCCGGCGGCGGTGAGGACCGCGGTGGTGGAGAGCTGGAACGGACTCAACGGTGGCGTCCCCTCTGCCTCGGACCCGACGCGGATCGATCATAAGTGTCGCCGTCCTCTCGATGATCGGTTAACTAACGCCATTCAGAGTTGGCTCAAAATCGGCGTGCAGCGGTGAGCGTGACGGAAAGTATGCGTCTCCCCAGCCGCAGTGGTTGGATCGGTTCATGAATCCCATCGACTTCGGTGACATCTCCGACCTCAAGATCCGCCTCCAAGTCTTGGCCGACGAAGCCGACCGTCGTCTTGTCACCGTCTTCGGTTCGGGGATCAGCAACGAGGTCCTCCCCAACGTCCCCCAACTCACGGACATCTTCCGGGCACATGTGCCAAAGGCGGGCCTGGCCAGGTTCGACGCGACCGTCGCAGATGCCCCGGACCCCGGTGTCAAGTACCAGAACGCGGCCGCCGTCTTGACCAGGCAGGCAGGCGAGCACACCGTCATGCGGGCGATCCGGACGGCTGTGCTCCAGGCATGCCCGGACGTGCCCGAGAAGGACGTGGCGGAGATCGCCCGGGACGAGGAGCGATGCCGGGAGTACGTGAAGACGGGTAACTGGCGTATTCCCCGCGGTTACCAGCGGTTTGCGAAGTTCTTCGCGTCGCTGAGTGGGCGGGTGCGAGGTCCGATCATCACCACGAATTTCGACCCGCTGATCGAGATCGCCCTCCGTCAGGCCGGTGTTCCTTCGGACCCGATCCCCATCCCGACCGATACCACCCCCACGCCACAGCAGCTGAAGGAAGCCATCGCCCAGCCCGTGCTGCACATCCACGGCTACTGGACCGGCATGGCGACAAGCAACGTACCGACGAGGATTACGTCCGAGCGCCCCGGGCTGGACGATGTGCTGAAGGAGCTACTCACGAATTCGGTCGTACTCGTGGTGGGCTACAGCGGGTGGCTCGACGGCTTCATGAAGAGCCTGCGCAGCCGGGTCCTCAACAAGACCGATCTGCTACAGGCTGAGGTGCTCTGGGCGGCGTACGAGACGGATGCAGCCACTGTGACGAGCAGCGTCATCGGAGAGTTCGTGGGTGCGCCTGGTTTCACCCTCTACCTCGGCGTGGACGGGCACGAGCTGTTCACCGACGACCTGGAGCGAAACGAGACGGAGGCCGAGGAGACCTCCTCTCCATTCGGGTACTCACGGGTGCCGCGAGTTTTGGTCGACTCGGCCTCGTACCAGCCGGGGGCCTTCGCCGAAGGCAGCCAGCCAGTGTGGGCGGACGCCGCGCCGGGCCGCTGGCCTGTCCTGAGCGCGACGGTCTCCCTGGAGCAGAGGGTGGTCGAATGCCTGCGGGTCGGTGGTGGCGGCGGCGCGGTGGCCATCGGTCCACTCGGCGAGGGCAAGTCACTGGCCCTGCGCCAGGTGGCGCACGCGGTGGCGGGCTCGCGACCGGAGTGGAACGTGCTCTGGCGGGAACCGGGCGCGCCGGTATTGACCGAGGAGTGGCTGAATGACGTCCGTTCGGCCGGGAAGACCCTTATCTGCGTCGACGAGGCCGACTTGATCATGGACGACATGGTGTCCACGAAGGACGTCTGGGCGGCCGAGGGATCGGGCATCGCCTTTCTACTTGCCAGTCATGACCGGCTGTGGTGGCAGGGCGCCGGTTCGACACTGCGACGATGGATCGACGACGTCCTGTTCCACGGCATCACTGAAGACGACGCCAGGACGATCGCCCTGACTTGGCAAGGGCTCGGACTGCTGCCAGACGGAGACCAAGAGGTCAATACCGTCGCGGAGCGCCTCGCAACGTCGGCAGGAGCCATGGCCGCCAAGAGCAACACGCTCTTCGGAGCGGTTCTCGACGTCCGGTACGGGGCGGATCTGGGCGCCCGTGTAGAAGATTTGGTACGCAAGCTGCACGAGATCAAGCTGACCGACTCTGTCGACCTCGGCGACGTCTTCGGGGGCATTTGTGTGATGCAGCACACACTCGACAAGGACGGCAATCTCGGCAAGGGGGCCAGTCGGTCAGTGATCGCGGCCATGGCGGGGCTCGACCCCGTCTTCGCCGACGGGAAGATCCTTCAGACGCTTGGCCGGGAGGCCGCAGTGACCTTCGCCGGCAACCGCGTTTACAGCCGGCACCCGTCGATCGCCGCGACGGTGGTCAACTACCTGCACAGGGAAGGAGCCGCCGAGAAGGTCTACGAGCTCGTGGGCCAGGCTGGCGGGGAGCGCCTAGTGAAGAAGGCCTCGACGCTCGAGGGCTATCGCGACGCCTACTTGCTGTCCCGCTCCCTGTCGGTCCCCCAGTCAGTGTGGGCGGCCACTGGGGCGGTGAAGGGCACCGGCCACCAGGTCCTGGAGTCGCGGGTGTCCCTGCTGCGGGCGCTCCGCCTAGAGGGGAGGCAGCGGGCCAGTGCCTACGCCAGGGGACTCGCGCCGCGACTGAGGGATTACGTCGACTACCGCGGGGCGGTCAGGGCGTTCCTGGTGGAGTTCTCGATCTCGCTCCGGGACGAAGGAGCGGCTCAGACGTCGGCCGGTCTGGCGGCACTCGCGCTGGACGATCGACTCGGCTACGCGCTCGACGAGGACCGGGCAGGCTACGCGCTGGTGAGTCTCGCCAGCTCGGCCGCGGCCCTGTACGCCCAGACCGGCGACGCAGCCACCAAGGACGCCCCCGCCCTCTGCTCCATCTTGCTGGAGCGCGTCCGCGGCGAGGAGGACGCTTTGAAGTACCTGAACCGGTACCGCCTGCCGGCACACCATGACCTGTGGCAGCTGTCGACAGTCAAGCTCTGCGGCCGACTCGCGACGATGTTCGACAAAGCCGCTTCGCAGGCGGTCCAGACGACCGGGATCGCGATCGAGACGCATGGGATCCTGTCCCTCGACACCCTGCGCCGCCTGGCCGACGGCCCCCGCAGGTCGGCCAGCCGGTGACCCGTACGGGGTCCGGCCTGACAACGTGCTGCGGCTGCGCCTCAGGATGGGGGCTTCGTGCGTGCGCGATGCGTGAGCGGACTGTCCTGCACGGGCCGTCACAGGCAGGACCGAGCACTCAGCGACCGTGACGCTGACCAGGAGAAACAGCGCTGACTGCAGCGTCCAGCACCACCCGGCAAGGGTCCAATCCCACTCCTACAGCGGGTGTCGCAGGTTCGAATCCTGCCTGGGGCACAGAGAGAAAGGTCGGCTCAGGAGGGATACCCCAAGCTGGCCTCTCGGCATTCCAGGCGCCGTGCCACACGCGTGCCACTACGCCGGCGTCACCATCCAGGCGTCTATGTACGGACGGAAGACGCTCAGCAGATCGCCTGCCGCGAACTCATGTCGAGTACCGGATGGACTGCAGGAACTCGCCGGATCCGTAATCGAGCACCCAAAACGACCAGCCGTTACGGCGTGGGTTGATGTCCGGCTTGTAGTGCGCCACCACTGCCCGAGCTGCTCCAGTTGGCGTCTTGAAGCTTGTCCGGCGAGCGGCCCCCACGTGGTGTCGATCCGCTTCGTGTCCCGATAGGCACCACGGGCGCGATGACCTGCACAGACGTACACGCCGACTTTGCGCCCCGTCTCCGCAGCCCTGCTCGTGACGGCCGGCGCAGAGCACGGCACACCCGCGGTCCCCACGAGCCCGGTGGGCGAGCGAGGGCACCTCCCGCCCCGGCCCTTCAAAGACCAGGTGTGGTGGCCATGTACTGTCGCTACCGCTGTTCAGGGGATCTCCCCCGACGCTCCCGGGAGCACTCCTCCACCATCTCCGATGAGCCAGGCCGTGTCTTCTCCTGATCAGCCCGGGTGAAGGTCAGATGATGAACGGCCGCCGACGGAGGAACTCTGCATCCACCCGCACTCCGAGTTTAGGCAGGACGATATGTCGCGTCCTCGACTGGGCGCCCTTCAACGAGCTACGGACGCGCAGCGCACGCATGTTTTTGCTGCCGGGCGCACTTCGAGGCGCTCCGTCGGGATCGGCTCACCGCATTGCTCGCAGCGCCCGTAGTCGCCTCTCTCCAGCCGTTCCAGGGCGCGATCGAGATCGTTCAGATGCTCGCGCGCCTGGGACAGCAGGGCGGCGACGTGTTGTCGCTCGAAGGCCGTGCTCGCGCCCTCCGGGTCGTGCTCGTCGTCAATGGCCACCAGTGCGTTCGCCTCGACGATCCCTTCGAACTCACGGCTGAGGGCGGATATCTGCTGCAGTGTGCCGACACGGTCGGCCGCTAGCAGCGCCCGTATCGACTCGCCCTGGGGCGCGGCGAAAGCGGCATCGGTGCTTTCATCGCTCATATCGGAAGAAACCTCATTGTCTTGCGCCGAATTCCCGGGTGCTCGGGCGACGACGGCTTCGGCTTCTGCTTCAGCGATGACGTGGGCGGCCACGCTGGTACTGCTTCGGCCACGGGACGTCGTCACCGAGCACGTGGGCCGCGTGCAGCGGCCAGGTCGGGTTGCGCAGCAGTTCGCGCGCGAGCATGATCGCGTCGGCCGAGCGGTCCACGAGGATCTGGTCGGCCTGCTCCGGTGCGGTGATCAGGCCGACCGCGGAGACGGGCAGGGCCGCGCCCTCGCGGACGGTTCGGGCGAAGGGCACCTGGTAGCCGGGCTCGACTTCGATGCGGGCGTTGTGGACGAGCCCGCCGCTGGTGATGTCCACCAGATCGACGCCGTGGGTCACCAGGTGCCGCGACAGCTCGACCGTCTCCTCCGGGGTCCAGCCGCCGTCGGCCCAGTCCGTGGCCGAGAAGCGTACGAACAGCGGGCGGTCCTCCGGCCACTGCGCCCGTACGGCGTCGGTGACCTGGACCAGGAAACGGCTGCGCCCGTCGAGATCGCCTCCGTACTCGTCGCTGCGGTGGTTGGAGAGCGGTGACAGGAACTGGTGCAGCAGATAGCCGTGCGCGGCGTGGATCTCCAGGACCTCGAAACCGGCGGACAGCGCCCGCGCGGCGGCCTCACCGAAGGCCCGGACCAGTGCGCGGATGTCGTCCGCGCCGAGCTCCCGCGGGGCCGGCCAGTCGCCGAAGGGCAGCGGTGACGGTGCGACCGTCTGCCATCCTCCGGCCTCCGGTCCGACGTACATGTCACCCTCCCAGGGCGGTGCCGTCGACGCCTTGCGGCCGGCATGGGAGATCTGGATGCCGGCGAGGGCCCCCTGCCCGTGGACGAAGTCGGTGATCCGCTTGTACGCGGCTGCCTGCCCGTCCTCCCAGATGCCGGCGTCGGAAGGGGTGATCCGGCCCTCGGGTTCCACTGCCGTGGCCTCCTGCATGACCAGGCCGGACCCGCCGCGTGCCAGGGAGCCGAGATGGACCAGATGCCAGTCCTGCGGATAGCCGTCGACCGAGCTGTACTGGCACATGGGGGCGACCCAGGCCCGGTTCGGGAAGGTCGTGCCACGGAGGGTGAGCGGCGAGAAGAGACGGCTCATCGGAGGCCTCTCAGGGGGTTGTGGGAGGCCGGGTGCCCCGCAGCCGTCGAGCCGTGACGACCTGGTTCCTGCGGGGCGCCCCGCACGGTGGGTGCACCCCCGAGTACCCCGGCCGCTCGTGGCACACACCACCGGTTCAGGCGTGCTCACCCCGAGCGGATGTCCGGGCACGTGGCGGTCAGCCCCCCCCTCTCCCTGACGCGGCGGGGCCAAGGTCCTGGGCCGCAGCGAGTGCGGCCCGGGTCGAGAACGGTAGCCACGCTGATGGGCCGGTTGGCTCCGGGACATGGGCTCCGGGACAGCTGCGCTGGTCAGAGCACGCTGAGGTCACGGACTCACGGACAAAGTAAGGGAAGTTGGCCTCAATTCACCTCGTTGTGATCACTGATCGGCCGCTGCCCGATAACTTTTTGACAGTTGAAATCAAGCCCATCTACATTCCGCGCTGGCTTGTTTCTTTCGGACAGGCCCCACCGCTCTTGTCCCTGGGGGGACCCATGCACTGGTACATCGACGTCCTCAAGAAGTACGCCACCTTCAGCGGCCGCGCCCGCCGCCAGGAGTACTGGATGTTCACGCTCATCAGCTCGCTCATCTATGTCGTACTGATGGTCATCGACATCAGCACCCTCGGCACCGGCGTCATCGCCATGATTTACGAGCTCGCCGTCCTGCTCCCGAGCCTCGCGGTTGCGGTCCGCCGCCTCCACGACACCGAGCGCTCCGGCTGGTGGCTGCTCATCGCCCTGATCCCGCTGGTGGGCGCGATTGTCCTCCTGGTCTTCCTGGCCAGCGACAGCAAGCCGGAAGCGAACGGGTACGGCCCGAACCCGAAGCTGGCCGCCGCGGCTGCCTGACCTTCCCTCACTCAAGGTGGCCTGCCGTCCCCGCGGGGAATGACAGGCCACCATGCATGACCGTTCTCATAAGAGTTGGGCCAGCCGCAAAGCGTGTCCCGCTCGTGCGGCAGCTTGCGGACACGCCCGCGTCAGGGGCTGGAGTGCAACTCCCTGCCAGGCAGCTTCCTGACGTGGCCGGATGCGGACAGCGGGGTCGCCGGGATGGTTCTCTCTTCTCAGTGGCCGGGAAGCGCGGGGAACGCGGAACGGTCCGGGGGAGCTGAAGCACCACTGGCTCCATGCGCATCGTCGCAAGAGGTCCTGACTCACGCAGGGAACGGAGACCAGAAATGATCCGCATCACCAAGCGTTGTTCCGCCGCCGCCGTCGTCGTCGGTTCTGCCGTGCTCGCCACGCTCGCCTGGGCGGCGCCGGCTCAGGCCGCCGGCCAGCAGGCGTCCGGCTCGGCCGTCAGCGCGCAGGCCGGGATCTCGGGCGACATCGTGCTGCCCCATCTGCCGGGCACCCCCGACGACTTCACCTGGACGCCGCTGCCCCTGGGCGCCGACGACTTCACCTGGACGCCGCCGGGCCCGCTGCACAACCGTGACGACTTCACCTGGCACCAGTCGCCGGCCGAGGGCCCCGACGACTTCACCTGGCAGCCGGGTCCGGTGGGCGAGCGGTGATCTCGCCCGACCACGACGGTTCCGGCGACCGCGGTCACACCACCGGTTGCATCGCCCGCGGTGACAGCACCGGTTACGGCGACCGCGGTGACACCACCGGTTACGGCGACCGCGATCACACCGCCGGTTACGGCGACCGCGGCGCCCCGTCCTCCCGACGGTCAGGACATGAATCGCCGTCAGATCCACTGGCGGCGGGCCGCCTGGACCCCCGCCTCGAAGCGGCTGGAGGCACCCAGGCGCTCCATCAGCTCGGCCATGATGCGGCGTTCGGTGCGGACGCCGATGCCGAGGGCCCGGGCCACCGCCTCGTCGGTGAGGCCGGTGGCGAGGAGCTGCAGGAGTTTGCGCTCCTGCGGGGTGAGGCCCTGCGGGTCGTCGTCGGGCGAGGGGTGCTGATGGAACGGCGTCGCGTGTTCCCAGTAGGCCTCGAACAGGGCCCGCATGGCGAGCACCACCGGCCGGCTGTGGAACATCAGCGCCGCGGGGCCCGTCTGGCCGGGCAGGTTGGCCACGATCGCCGCGGTCGTGTCGATGATGAGCAGCCGCATCGGCAGGGTCGGCGACGTGCGGATCTCGCTGTTGTGCTCCGCCATCCACTGCGCGTGGGACCTCGTCACCCGGTCGTTGACGGCACTGTCGAGGTAGATCGAGCGGAACCGTACGCCCCGGGCGAGCGCCCGTTCGTTCAGCGGCCGGGACGCCTCGATGGCCTCCTTGGTCAGCCCGCCGACGGGGTGGAAGACGAGGGACTCCTGCTGGCACGACTCGGCGAGGGCCTCCAGCCGGATGCGGATCTCGTCGACGTTGTCGAGCTGTTCGGTGCCGTCCGAGCCGGACCCGCCCGACGCCGTGTACTCGGCGGCGAGCGCGGCGAGTGCCGCACGGTTCTGCTCGATGCGCTGCTGCCGCCAGGCCAGTTCGTCCTGTTCCCGCTGGAGCAGCACCTTCAGGCCGAGCGAGGGGTTCACCGCGCGCAGTGAGCCGGGTGAGTCTCCCGACGGAGCGAGCAGGGACAGGTCCGACAGGCGCATGAGGGCCGCGTGCACGTCGTCGGGACCGATGTCGAGGAGCTCGGCCAGCTTGTCCGGATCATGCTGCTTGTGGAACAGGATCGCGCGGTACACCGCGAGGGTCTGCTGATCGAGCGGCGATACGTCGTCCACGTGGCGTCTCCCCCTTGAACCACATGTGAACCACATGTCTGGACCGGACCGCCGCGCCGGCTCGAGAGCGGAGGCGCGGCACGGGGAGCCGTCGCACGTCGGGCGAAGATCCCCCGTAGATCGTTCACATATTGGCCACGTTACCCGCTCAGGAGTTCCGGTGTCGCACACAGTCGCACATGTACCACCGCCGTTGCAGGGCTGTGTCGTGCTCGTCGTAGACGCCACCACCGGCGTCGGGCGGCGGGTCACCAGTCAGCTGTGCGCGCTGGGTGCCGCGGTCGCCGTGGTCGGCGCCGGGCATCCGGGGCGCGACGACGACGCCGCCACCAACGCGGCGTTCCTGTGCAAGGAACTGGCCGGAATCGGGCTGGTCGCACTGCCGTATCAGGCCGATGTGGAACGGCCGGAGAGCTTCGGCGCGCTGACCGGCCAGATCGCCGCCGACCTCGGGCCGGTCACCGCCAGTGTCGTGGTCGTGCCGTCCGCAAGCGGAGGCGAGGTACTGGGTTCGGCGTTCCGTGTGCTGGCGGGTGTCGTCGCGGCCTCGCTGCCGGCCGGCGCCGAGCACATCGAGGTCGACGTGGGCCAGGAGGGCGTCGGCCTGGAGGAGGCGGCCCAGGCGGTGGTGGAGCGGCTGGTGCGGCTGCACGAGCGGTGGCGCACGCCCTCCGGCTGACGGACACCGCCTGTCATGTTTTTCGCTGTCTTTTGCCTTAGTCCTGCCGAACGGGGGTCGAGCATGTCGATTCGCATAGTCCTCGCTGGTGATCACCAACTCGTGCTGGAGGCCTTCGCCGAGACGCTCAACGGCGTCGACGGGCTGGAGGTCGTCGGCCTGGCCACGTCGTACGACTCCGTGCAGCCGGCCGTGGAGCGGCACCGGCCGACGGTGTTGCTGCTGGGTGAGTCCACGATGGGTGGGAAGGCGCTGCGCGTCGCCACCGATGTGCGCAGCCGGCATCCCCGGTGCGGGGTCGCTCTGATGGTCGGGGCGGCGACGTCGTCGGTGGTGGACCGGGCCGTGGCGGCCGGCGCGCTGGGCGTCGTACCGAAGAACGCCCGGCTCCCCCAGCTCGTCACGACGCTGATGGGCGTCGCGGGCGGCTGCCTGACCGTCGACCCGTCGCTGCTGCGGCCGGTCTCCGTCGGTGAACTGTCGCTGAGCACCCGGGAGATGGACGTGCTGCGGCTGACGGCCGGCGGGGCGACGGTGAAGGAGATCGCGGGCGAGCTGTATCTGGCGGCGGGCACGGTGCGGAATCTGACGTCCGCCGCGATCAAGAAGCTCGGCGGCCGCAACCGGTTCGACGCGGCGAGGATCGCCGGGGAACACGGGCTGTTGTGAGGGCGGTGGGGGCGGTGGGGGCGGCGCTGGTGGTGCGGGCAGCGGCGCCGCGGGTGGTGCGGGCGACGCTGGCGGCGCGGGCCGTGTGGGCGACGCCGACCGTGTGCGCGGCACCAGCCGAGTGCACGGCACCGGCCATGCGCGCGGCGGCGAGCATGTGGGTGGCGCCGGCCATGCGTGCGGCGGCGAGCATGTGGGTGGCGCCGGCCATGTGCGCGGCGCCTGCCGAGTGTGCGGCGTCGGCCATGGGTGGACGCGCGCCGGCCCCGGCACGACGGGTGCCGGGGCGGGGCGTTGGTGCCGGGCGAGCGCTGGGCGTGCTGGTGCGGTCGCTGCGGCGGTGGGTGTGCGGTGTGGTGCCGGGGTCACTTCTCCAGGCAGAACTCGTCGATGGGGTAGCCGACATGACGGTCGGCCGTGGGCAGGTGCCCGAGAATGGTGTCGCCGGGCTTCAGCTCCGTGGAGTTGAGGACGGCGGCGTTCGGGCCGAGGACGCGGACGTGCCAGTCGTCCTGGAGGATCAGGTTGACCGTCTGCCCGCTCGGGGCGACCGCGTCGATGGAGATCAGCGGACGGGTCTCGATCTTGACGCGGCCGACGCTGACGGGCCGGGTGCGGCCCTTGACGTCGACGGCCAGCACCTTGCTGCCGGCGTGGAGTTCGCTGAGGTAGTGGGTGCGGCCGGCCTGCGAGACGGTGTACGAGTGCAGGGCGCCGGCGTTGACCCGGAAGGGGCGGGTCGGCATGTACGGCAGCGGGTGGGTCTCGCTGACGCACAGCACCATGCCCTTGGAGTGCGAGCCGACGAGGATGCCCTCGTCCTTGCGGAAGTGGGTCGTGGTGTCGACGCAGGCCCGCTCCCCCATGCCGATGTGCGTGGTGCGCGTGACGGTGAGTTCGACCAGGTCGATCTCGCCGCCGCGGGCGCTGGCGGCGGTGCGCAGGGCGGTGGCGTCGCCGACGGTGTTGGCCCGCATCAGGACGCCGTCCGAGCCCAGTTCCAGGACGCCGTACACGATCTCGGCCTCCTCGGTGTTGGACGCGGTGGTGATGATGGAGCCGGGGGCGCCGGTGGCTGCGGCGATCACGATCTCCAGCGGGATCTTGGTGGGGTCGCGGAAGTCGAGCACGCTCCACGGCTCCAGGCGGGCCGCGAGGCAGGCGTCCTCCAGGGTGTCGGCGTCGACGATCTCCACGTGGCGGCCGAACTCGACGTCCGGGTGGGCCTCCTGGAGCGCCGCCCGCTCCTCGCGGGGGCCCGGGACGACGACCAGGTCGGCGGCGCCGAGGTCGGCGGGGACGGCGTCGAGCCCGTCCTCGAAGAGCAGGACCTTGCGGACGGTGGGCGGCAGACCGGCGAAGGCGGCCGGGTCGGCGGCGACGATGCCGTCGATGCGCTGGTGCAGGGCCTCTTCGAGGACGGCCTGGGTCGCGGTGCCGGCGCCTCGGATGTCAAGCCAGCACAGTTTTGCGTCCGTCATGATGCGGACCTCCTGTCGGGTGTGAGGAGTACGAAGGGTCGGAGAGGTGGTGCGTGTCGTGGTCGAGCGGGGCGCCGGGCGCGCCGAGGTGGTCCGGGGCGTCCAGGTGATCGGGGGTCAGCCGCTCGGCCCGGTGGGCGTCGGCCGGGAAGGCCAGCGGGGCGAAGTGCTGCTCCGGGAAGTGGTGGATCAGCCGGGCGACCTTGGCGGCGAGCTGCCGGGGGTCGGAGGCCTGGAAGATGTTGCGGCCCATCGCCACC